>NZ_JBFRFN010000004.1:0-397493 GCF_052114825.1 Paenibacillus sp. 2TAF8 | reverse complement strand
AAATCTTATGAAGGACAATCAACCCATCTAGAAGATTTTCTACAAGCGGAGGAAGAGTATCGATTATTATCTAGTCGTTTTAAGAGGGATCAAGAATACTGGTATCAAACCCTTAAGGATTTGCCTGAGCCGATATTAGGTATGAATTCTTCAGACTTAATTGGTAAACGCTTACGGAAAGAGTTAACACAAGAACAGACTAGTGCAATTAGAATGATGTTGAATCAGCACAACCTGTCCATGAATGATTTTGCCACGGCTCTAGTCGCAGTGATAATGCATAAGCACTATATTCGTAATGACATTATAGTTAGTATGCCAATCATTAATCGCACAGGCAAGGCTCAGAAACGTTCTTTTGGTATGTTTACTAATACAATTCCTGTACGTATACGTATTTCGGCCGAACAAACGATGTTAGATGTTCTTAAAGGATGTCGTGCTTCGGTAAAGCACGGATTGCACCATCGCAGATACCCTTATAATGAGATTTTGCAGGCTGACCCCTATTATGGTATTAATTTCCCGTTATTTGAGGTCGGGGTTAATTGCTACAGTACGAGTCTTGCTAATCATGCTGGGGATTTATTGATTGAAAACCAACAGTTCCATAGCAGTCAACAGCTTGTTCCGATCCAGTTTATTGTTAAGGAGTGGGACGAAAAAGGTCAGTTGACTGTTGAAATCGATTATAGACCTAGTTTATTCCCAGAATGGTTAATTATGCAGTTTGCAGACTATATTGACACGCTTGTTGATTTTATAGGAATTTCAATAAGTACACCGTTAAGAGAGTTGAGGATTGCTTCTGCCTCAATGCTTGATAGTATACTCCATGTTTATAATGATACTGCGGTTGAATTTCCAAGGAATCAAACGATACATAACCTAATTGAAGAACAAGCCGCGCGCACACCTGATCAAATCGCTATAATAGACGGCGATAGGATATGGACTTATCGCCAATTAGTAGAGCAGTCACAATTTATTGCAGACTACCTCGTTGGAGAGGGAATACAACGTAACCAAGTTATCGGGTTATCCATTCCGAGAAGTGGGGAATGTCTTCTCGCTATGCTTGCTATTTTGAAGGCTGGAGGCGCATTTCTCCCAATTGAACCGGATACACCTGCCAATCGAATCCAATATATTCTTGATGATTCAAATGCCGTTATGTATGTAACACAGGGACAAAGTTTAGCCAACATATCGCCCAATACACGAGTCATTGATATAAAATCATTTAGAAATCAATCGAAATCATCAACAAGATCGAATTTGAGCAACTCTGATGATTTAGCTTATGTCATTTATACTTCAGGTACAACAGGAAATCCAAAAGGCGTGGCGGTGCAACACCGAGCACTAGTGAATTATATAACCTTCGCTAGCCGTACTTACGTAGTGGAGGATAGTCCGGTGTTTGCATTATACTCTACCATCGCATTTGATTTGACCATAACGTCTCTATTCACTCCGCTTGTATGCGGCGGAGCAATTGCTGTCTACGGTGATACGGGGGAGAATGCTCTACTTGATGCTTATAAGGATGGCCGGGCTTCAGTTATCAAGGTGACTCCGGCACATTTGTCCATACTGGAAAGGATGCCGAAAAACGAAAAGTTTCTTAGGGCGGTTAAGGTAATTATCGTTGGTGGAGAGGCCTTGAAAACGAGCCTGGCGGCCAAAATTAGTGAAATGTTTGATGATAGAATTCAAATTTTTAATGAGTATGGGCCTACAGAGACTGTAGTCGGTTGCATGATACATCGATATGACAAGAAACGAGACACTGATGTGACTGTTCCAATTGGCAGGCCGATATACAATGCGAAAATATATGTCCTTGATGATAATCATGATCCAGTGCCTATAGGTGTAGAGGGAGAGATTTATATATCTGGTGAGTGTGTGGCCAGAGGATATATGAATAACCTTGAGCTTACTTCTGAGAAATTTATAACCAATCCTTTCGTTGCAAATATGCAGATGTATAGGACTGGAGATAAAGGGCTGTTTTCACCTTCATTGATTTTAGAGTACAGGGGGAGGAACGACGAACAAGTCAAAATCCGTGGATATCGGATTGAACCACTGGAGATTGAGTCCTCCCTGCTGACGTTTGATGAGATCGATTCTGTCACAGTTCAACCGATTCAGATACAAGGTACTGCTATGCTTTGTGCATATGTGGTCAAGAACAAGTATATATCAAACCAAACGATTCATCAGCGATTGCGGAGGAACTTGCCTGCATATATGCAGCCAACCTTTATTTTGGAATTGGACCAAATACCTGTTAATCGAAACGGTAAAGTAGACAAAAGGGTACTCCCCTTACCTACAGAAGAACAGATGATCTCAACAAGCTATTCCGATCTATCAGAGACGGCTAAAGATGTTCTGGAAATAGTCAAAGAGTTGTTTATTAACGAACAGATTGCTCTCAACAGTAACTTTTATATGCTTGGGGGGGATTCGATTCAAGCTATCCAATTGTCTTCAAGACTATTAGATAAGGGAATAAAATTGAGCATAAAGGATATTCTAGCTACGCCAATACTGGGGGAGATGATTGAAAGAGCGGATCCACTCCTACCCAACAAACAGCAAAAGCATGTCCAAATCAGTGGTACTATTCAAAGAATGCCAATAATAAATTGGTTCTTAGAACAAAGGCTAGCTAACGAATCTTTTTACTTTATGAACATAGGAATAGAAATCCTGCACCCTATAGATTTGAAAACTGTAAATGGTTTACTACGCGAACTTCTTTTGCATCATGATGAGCTACGATTAAACTGGGACTCCAGCGAGAAATGTTTATTTTATAATGATTCACATTTTCAATGCGAGCAACTTTTGGAAGAGTTCGATTTAACGGATATTTCTCAGGAAAGACACTATGAAAAAATATACTCGATTTTGAACGATAAGATGTCAACAATTCACTTGTCTTGCGACCTGTTATTTCAAGGTGTCTTGTTTAGAATGGCAGCTGATCGAAGCATCCTGATTCTTCTTGCACATCATTTGATTATTGATGGTGTATCTTGGCGAATTTTGCTGGATGACCTTCATGCGCTTTTCAGTTCCTATGACCGAGGCTCTTTGGATGATTTGACTTTGCCGGTTAACAGCGACCCCTTGCAAAGTTGGGCTGATGCATTAGCCTGTTATGAACCATCTAACGACGAGCGAGATTATTGGCAACAAGTGATTCAACAGCTAAACAATGCTTCTGATCTGGAATGCCTGAGGGGTGTAAAGCCTGTCCTTCTTAATGCACAACAAACGGTTTATCGGGAACTGACAGTTCAACAAACCTTGGCAATAACGAGAGAGGCAGCAAGAATGCTAAATGTGGGTGCAGATTGCATACTATTAGCAATATTTGCCAATGTCCTTGGTGAATATCAACATGGTCGGGAGTTGTGGATTATGCTGGAATCCCATGGACGCTACGGTGGGCTAAAGGAGCTTAACGTCAGTAGAACGATAGGATGGTTCACAACATTGTATCCTCTTAAAGTTAGAACAGATCTCACTGTGGAGGATTCGATCAGAAATGTGAAAAGCAGAATGAGTAGTGTTCCTAATCATGGTCTGGGATATGGCACTGGAGAGATGTTCGCAAAACGAGCTCCTCAGTTGATGTTTAACTATATGGGTGCTTTCGAAGCAAATAACGATTATTTTTCCCTAATTCCGGAATATTGTCAGAAGTCTAGTAGTCCAGATAATATGCTTACGGCATTGTTAGAGGCAAATCTTCTTATCGTTGATGGAAAGCTAAGAATCGGTCTGACCTATGACTGTCTAGACACAGCTGATGTTATGCAAATGTTGGATAAATACGAAGTGGCATTGCAAATGTTCGCCCATCAGTATGAGGCAATATGGAATGATGTTATACAATCTGCTACGTTGTCCTCAGAGGATATTGCAATACTATTTGACTGATGTGTAATGATTGAATTTATCAAGGGCAAAAGGAGTGTACTCTTTTGTTAAAAGCCAGCACAAAAAAAACGCTATTGATTTGTCTCCCATATGCTGGGGGTAGCAGTCATTTTTTTTATAAATGGAAGCGTTATCTGAATCCGAGCGTTGAGATTTTCCCAGTGGAGATAGCAGGGAGGGGGCGTAGGTCAAAGGACTTTTTCTACAATTCGTTTACGGAAGCTGTGGCTGATATTGAGTCGATAATCGTTCCGGCCATTCAAGACAGACCGTATGTCTTGTTTGGACATAGCATGGGGAGTCTGCTTGCATATGAACTATGTTGCAGTTTGGAGCAACAAGGCAACCCGCTTCCTGACATAACATTCGTCTCTGGACACGATGCGCCAATTTATAAAAAGGAACAAAGAAATTATCACTTGCTTAATGACGAACAACTAACAAAAAAAATAATTAAGATGGGTGGGCTTTCAAATGAGGTGGCTGAGAACGACGATTTGATGAGAATTTTTCTTCCTATTGCAAGAGCAGACTTTAATATGTTAGATCAATATTTAATAGAACCTAAAACAAAACAGATTTCAGTTGACCTTACATTATTATATGGCACTGACGACGGGATGATTAAAGAGAAGCTTCAGAGTTGGGGGCAGTTGACCAGCGGTAATTTTAATATGTATCCGTTCTCAGGTGGACACTTCTATTTGAATGAACACGAACGTGAGGTTGTTGATTTGATTAATAGATCAATTGAGAATCAGTTTAAGATATACAAGAATTACACATAAGGGGAGAAGAACTATTGTTTCCTTACGATGATTTTGGACTGAATGTTGGCGGGGTAGATCAGTGGCTGAACGGAATCCCTATGTTGATGAAACACCATAAAGTTCCTGGGTTAGCACTAGCGATTTGGGAAGATGGGCAATGTAGCCGTATAACATGTTACGGTCAGGCTAACCCCAAAAATCGGGTTAACGAGCATACGCTCTTTCAGGCAGGCTCTATATCTAAGACGTTCACAACATGGGCAGTGATGAATATGGCTGAGGAGGGAAGCTTGGATTTACAAGCATCTGTAGAGAAATTGATCCCCTGGTGGAGCATACCGTCATCTCCGTTCAATAATAGTCAAATTACAATAAAGTCTTTGCTCAGCCACACGGGTGGTGTTAACATCTCTTCTTACTTGGGCTATGAGAAACAAAACATGCCCGATTTGGTAGACTCGCCAACCTTTAATCATCGCCATGGAATTAAGATTATTTACGATCCTAATCGAGGGTTTTATTACTCTGGCGGCGGATATACGCTTCTGCAGGCGATTATTGAAAGCCAGACAGGGATGCCCTTTGCAGAATACATGCATCATAATCTTTTAGTGCCGCTAGGAATGAAGGATGCAACATTCGACAATGCCGGAGATTTTGAAAAGCCGTTAGCTATCCCTTATAGTTTGCTGAACAGACCAATAAGCCCACTATTCTTTGTGGAAAAGGCAGCGACGGGGCTCTATGCATCGATAAGTGACATGTCCAAATTCATTGGTGAACATATAGCCAACAGGGAAGTAGACGCACCTTGCTTTCTTATGCCATCATCCCTCCGGATGATGACGACAAGGGTATTCAGGAAGGTGAATTACGGTCTTGGCTACCGATTAATTACTTTTCCAGATAATAATAAACTTATCTACCATCGAGGCGAAACGATTGGGTATAGTTCGGTTTTTGCTATCTTCCCGGGTAAAAGAGCGGGCATTGCAATTTTGTCCAACAGCAATAGCGGACATAATCTAATCTCGATCATATTATCAGATTGGATTAGTCAAGTGTTAGGTTCTATTGACGAGATATATATTAAGTATATGGATTTAAAGAAGCGAAATCCTTTGATGTCCTATATGAAATACCATTATCTTTCAAGAAAGCAACAAAGGTTAATTCACTAATCTGGAAATATGGGGGAAGTGTTGATGCAGCAGTACGGCGAACATATGTCTAGTATGTATGACATTGTTGAAAAATGGGGGGGGTTTGCCAGAGCACATACTCCTTCACTTGTCGATTTCTATGAAAAGAAGGGGCTTAATGGACCAATCTTGGATTTATGCTCGGGAACAGGAACTTCTTCTCTGCCCTTCTTGAAACTAGGATCCAACGTCGTTTTGATTGATCATTCTCCATCTATGCTGGAGAAAGCAAGAACAAAGCTGTATTACTACATCCTTAAAAATCGGGCTACTCTTATTGAAGCTGATGTGACTGATTTTTCAGTAGAGGGGTTCGATTCTTTCGGATTTGCTTTCGCTTTGTACGATGCGATGAATCATCTGAAGAATAGGGATGCGTTATCGAAATGCTTTGCACGAGTGTATGCTTCGTTAAAGAATCATGGATATTTTATATTTGATATGAATACCCGTTTGGGTTTGGAGCTTTCCAATAAGATGGAGTTCTTTGACAATCAAGAAGTCTTTGTCTCGGAGCGGGGTATTTATAGTAACGGAATGGATACAGCCTATATAAAAATCACGGGATTTATTAAGACTGAGTCAGGAAATTATGAGCGCTTTGACGAAACACTGTACAATCGTTCATATGAGATGTTAGAAATTCGGTCAATGTTGCTTGAAACAGGGTTCAGTAACGTACATTTTTCAAGAATCGAGAATCTTGAAGTACCTATAGAGAACCCTGAGAAGCAGCCACGGGTTTTCTTTGTTTGCCAAAAATAAAGGGAGAGGGCTGGGGTTTTGATGTCGGTCTCTATGAAGCTTGCCCGCAACAATGTTGAGGAAATTGCTCCATTAACACCAATGCAGGAAGGAATACTATTTCACTATTTGGAAAAAGAAGAGCGTATGTATTATCATCAGCAACTAAACTTCCGTATAACAGGAGTAATTGACCTTGAAGTGTTACGTGAGTCCTTTCTAGCGGTAATTCAAGGCAATGGCATGCTTAGAACTGTTTTTAGATGGGAAAATATAGATAGGCCTATCCAAATCACACTGAAACAATACGAACCGACTTATCGGTACAAGTATATGCCGATAAATAGCGATAAAGAGAGAGAAAGTATGCTTGGGGACCTGTTACTTGAAGATTTAGAAGACTCGTTTGCTCTTACGCATGAGCCATATCGAATATGGATTATACAGTGGGCACCCGAACAATATGATGTTCTTTTTAGTTACCATCACATACTGTTGGATGGTTGGAGTTGTGCCGTTGTATTGGAAGAATGGATTCGAAAGTTCGGAGACCTTTCTCATGGTGTGAAAACGCCTTCATTAGGCAAGCCTTCGTTTAAAAAATTTGTCGATTGGCAGATGAATAGGAATGATGATGATAGCGAGCAATATTGGAGGGAAAAGCTACATACAGATATTGCCGACAGCTTATTGCCTGCGAAGGCATACAAAACGGATGTAGCTGTTAGGGAAACGGCAGTTCACCAACCATCAAGGGAGTGTTCTGACAAAATACTGTCGTTTCTTAAATTTGAGCAAATCACCCTTGCAGCCTTAGTTTATTCAGCATGGGCCTTGCTCATTCACCGTTATAACGATCACGATTGTGTCTTATTCGGCACAGTGGTCTCTGGCAGACCTCCTCAATTGATAGGAATAGAGAAGATGGTAGGTCTATTTATGAATACAATCCCTTGCATGGTGGAATTGAAAGATCAGGAATCTGTAACCGAGTTCATTAATCGGATCAATAAAGAGATGAGAGAGCGGTCTGAGCATGATAAAACACCTTTAGTCAAAACTAAATCGCTTCTTGGGGCGGATAACCGAATAAGTCCGTTTGAATCTATCGTAGTGATTGAGAACTATCCGATGGAACAAGTGTTAAGGAATGGAAGTGAACAGATTCTCTTCCATTCATATCAGCTTCATGAGATGAATCATTTCGATCTTACACTGAAAGTAGCAAACTTTGACGGACTAAGCTGGCAACTTGATTATAATCCCGGACGTTTTGATTCCAAATCAGCTGATCGTATATTAAGGCATTTTAATAATGTTATAGAGTTCATTATTCATAACCGATCTGCTTCCCTTGAGGTGTTGGAATTCCTGGATTCCGACGAGAAGGTGCAATATAGCAATTCAAAACTAACGCCCAAACTGTTGGAAGGTCAGCAGGAAGATACGCTTATTTCAGCGTTTCTTGCACGGGTTCAGAAATATGCTGACCGTATTGCAATACATGAAATTAACGGCAAAATGATGACATATGAAAATCTTTACCGAAAAGTTACAAGCATGGCCTCTAAGCTGACGACAAATAATCAATTACGGCTGGGAGACTCGATTGCGGTTATAGCGGATCGTTCTGTTGAAATGATTATTAGTTATTACGCGATTCTTATGGCAGGTGGGAATTTCGTTCCGATAGCACCGGATCTCCCAGAGGAGCGGATTCGATATTGTTATGAAAAAAGCAATTCCGTGAGGCTACTTGCCAGTCGTAAACATGCTGATTTAGCGGCAAGGATTACGAGTTGCAATACGATTGTTCGGGTCGAGGATTATGCCGAGGACATAAATATTCATTTCGAACCGGTTTGCCGACCGAATGATGTGGCATACATCATTTTCACCTCAGGTTCTACTGGCGCTCCTAAAGGCGTTGAGATTGAGCACAGGCAGGTGTTGTCGACTTTAAAAGCGATACAAGGTCTTTATCCGTTAGGGGCATCGGACCGGATGTTGTTGAAGACGTCTTGTATGTTTGACGTTTCCGTTGCGGAGCTGTTCGGATGGTTCTGGAACGGAGGAAGTTTGGTAGCGTTACCATATACCGAAGAGAGAGATCCACTTCTATTATTGCAAGCAATAAGGCAATACCACATTAGCCACATTCATTTTGTCCCCTCACATCTTCTTGCGATTCTAGAGTCAGCTGAGACTGTGGGAGGTGAACTTCCAGATAGTTTGAAGTTCATTTTTGCTGCTGGGGAAGCACTACCAAAAAACGTATGTGAGAAATCAAAAGAATTATTCCCCGATGCCCGATTGGTCAATTTATACGGTCCTACGGAAGCTGCTATATTCGCAACTGCCTATGAAGTGGATCTTAGTAAAGTTGAACAGACGATTCCAATCGGACAGGCTTTAGAGGGAACTCACACAATGGTGGTAGATAAGAAAGGGCGATTAATGCCAATAGGAGCAGTCGGTGAATTATGGCTACACGGAAACGGCATTGCTCGTGGTTACAAGGGTTTAGAAGAGCAGACAGCTCAAAAGTTTGTTTTGCACCCTTCGATATCTGGAGAGCGATGTTATCGAACGGGTGATCTGGCAAGGGTGAGAGCGGATGGCATCATTGAATATATAGGTCGTAGAGATTATCAGGTCAAGATACGTGGTTATAGAATCGAACTTGGTGAAATCGAGACATTTGCCTTACAAATGTCAGCAATAAGTCAGGCAGTAGCAATTGTAACCGAACAGGACCAAATAGCATCTCCATCATTACGCCTTTACTATGTATCCAAGATGGGGGTATCCGAGGATAGTATCCGAGCTTATCTGACAAGATACCTTCCCTCATACATGATACCGAATCATTTTATCAGATTAAATGAAATGCCTATCAATGCAAATGGAAAAATTGACCGGTCAATTTTGTCAAAAATGACTATGCCTGAAGTTATAATCGACCATTCACCATATCAACCGAAAAGTAATAAGGAAGTAGTGTTGATGGAAATTTGGAAGGATGTACTTCGATTACAGAGAGAGATATTTGCCGGGGACGACTTCTACACATTAGGTGGAGATTCCATCAAAGCTATGCAAGTCGTTTCACGGGCTGGAAAAAAGGGCTATCGTTTAGCCGTGGCAGATGTTTTGGAAACAGCAAATCTTGCTCAGTGCTCTGATAAAATGGTCCTTTTGTCTGAAAGGTCTGCTGTTTCTGGAGAAAAAACAAAAGTCGGGGAGGTGCTGTTGTCTCCGATTCAAAGAGAGTACCTGACTGAATGGAATGGAAAGGAAAATAACTTTCTGCAGAGCGTTCTTCTACGCGGATCAAAAAGAATTGATGCAACATTGACGACCAAATTACTTCACGAATTAATTAATGCTCATGAAATTCTACGGATGCAATTTGTAATAAGCCAGGATGAAATTATACCGAAATACCGGGACGACACCAGCGTTTTTCAACTCGTGGAATATGGACATCATGAGGAATTCGTAAGCGAGGAAGAATTCAAAAGCTGTTATGAGGACCTGATACGCGATTTCAATATCATTAAGGGACCGCTCGTTAGAGTTGGGCTCATTCATGCTGTTGACGCGGACTACCTTCTTTTCGTCATTCACCACATGCTTGTTGATGGTGTTTCTTGGCGTATAATTTTTGAGGATTTGGAGTCCATCTACTCTTTGGTTATACAGGAGAATAAACCTGCCTTGCTTCCAAGAACAACGCCTTTCCAGGAATGGTGTCTGCACCTGGAGAATTACGGTATGGAATCAGCCTCTCCCGAGGAGTTCGAATATTGGAAACGGCTAGAGGAGCGCTATCACAATTCGGTCGCACGTCGTTTTGCACCGAGCTACTGGCGAGATCGATCGGATATGGAGATCAGGCTTAGTGTGGAGGAAAGTAGAATATTCATGACTCCGTTGGACGGGTCAAATTGGATTCGTACTGAGGAAATATTACTCGCTATTGTCTCCGCTGCGTATATGAAATGGACTGGATCTGGCGAGTTTTGGCTCGATATTGAAAGTCATGGTCGTCACTCAATCTTTGAAAGGGCAGATGTCTCTAGGACGATTGGCTGGTTTACATCAGTGTACCCAACCGTGATTCAATTACCTGAAATAGATCAACAGGCACTGTTTGCGATGCTAAGAGAGTTAAGAAGGATACCAAACCGTGGGATCGGTTATAGTGCTCTCAAATATGCCAAAAAACGTGTGGAGGGCCAGGGATTAAGATTCGATTTGTCGCCACCATGCTTATTCAATTATTTAGGTGAGGTTGAAACCTCATCGGAATCGGTATTCCAACTAGTACCAAGCTCATTCCGCAGTCATCTGGATGCCGAAGCGAAAATTCATTATGATATTATCTTTAATTGCTATATGCAAAATGGAATTATGGCCATTAATATCAACTACGATAACCGTCTCATTGATGTTCAAAAGTTTGCTGGTCAGATTATGGATGCCTTTGGGAAGATTATTAGGATTATCTCCAATACCGGCCCCTACAGCTTGTCTTCTATGCAACGGGGACTTTTGTTATATAAGCAGTTGAACGAAAGCTCTCCCGCATACATGGAGCAGGTGGCATTTAGATTGACAGGAGAATTGAAGCCAGAGCACTTTGAGTCCGCCTACCGAAGCGTAATGTCTAGGCATGATGCGTTGAGGACCGTATTTATGTATGGAGGACAAAATGAGCCCATGCAGGTCACAGAAAAATCTGGTTTTTGTGAATACTTGTATCTCCAAGCCCCTTCATTCGACTCTAAGCTGGCATGGTTCGATCTGGTACGAGAAGAAGACAGGAGGCGGGGGTTTAATCTAAGCACAGAGCCACCTGTCAGGGCTAGCGTGTTCACTTTAGACCCGGAAGATCATCTTATTTTGCTTAGCTACCATCATATCGTTATGGATGGCTGGAGCTTGTCAAATATGCTTCAAGAGTGGTTCGACGAATATTTATCGCCTGCTAATCTGACCCTGTACAAAGAAAAGCCACCGCAGTATGTTGCTTTTGTTAACTGGCTTGAGAGACAGGACATGTGGGGAGCAAGTTTGTACTGGAAAAAGTATTTGGAAAATTATGAGGGAAGCGGATTGTTAACTCTTCAAAGTCCTGAGGGGTCATACCAAGAGGGAAAAAGGCTTGAGCAGCGATTTCTACTGGAACATGAGACAGAAGAGGGGTTGAGACGGCTCGCTGGACTGTATAAGGTGTCAATCAGTGTATTGATCCAAGCCATATGGGGTGTGTTCTTACAAAAATATAAAAACATGGATGATGTAGTGTTCGGATGCGTATCAACGATAAGACCTAACCATGATAATTTTGAACGCGCCGTAGGACACTTCGTTACTGTACTTCCTTTGAGATTGAAAGCTAGTCGGGCTAACTTTAAGGAAATTGTTCTTAAGGTGCGTAAAGAGGGTATGGATAATCTTGCACATGGATATTACCCCTTATATGAAATCCAGACTTCTATACAAGGCGAATTGTTGGACCACGTCTTATCTTTTGATAATTATCCGCTCGACGAGCAAGTGCTTCAAAGAAGCGGACTAAAGCTTCAACGATATGAGGTGAGCTCTTTACCGCATTATGCGTTTAACCTTTTGTTTGAAGTGCGCGATAGACTATCGGCCCAGGTTGTATGCAATAGTGACTTATTCCCTTTAGAAAAAGTGGAAGACATGATAATGCGATTTTTCATTATTATGAATAAAGTTATCAAAGACCCGAATTGCGATGTTAGCCGATTGTCTCTGCTCACTGAGGATGAGGAGAAAGCGCTGATGGCACCTTCATATGTAGCGCCTGAGGAAACATGTACACTTCATGAATTGGTCGAATATGCAGTACGTCGTTATCCTAATCGAACAGCACTTCGACAAGGTGATGCGCAAATGACCTATGCAGAATTGAATGAACGAGCTGAACAAGTTGCAAGTGCACTGCGTAGGATGGATCTCCACCCTGAGCAAACCGTTGGTGTATATCTGGATCGTTCCTTTGAACTGGTCATTGCTATTCTAGCAGTTCTGAAATCAGGCAGAGCATATCTGCCACTTGACGTGGAACTTCCGCATGCGCGATTAGAATATATGATAAACCAAAGCGGTGCGGGTTGCATTCTAACACGATCGTCATTGTCCAGTAACGTGACTGGTTCGTTGGCTGTTCTGCTAATAGATGAAGCCTTAGCTATGCCTCGGACCGAGAGCACTGGAAGTTCTACTGACAAGGTCGATCCGAAAGGATTGGCCTACGTGATATACACGTCTGGGAGTACAGGAAATCCTAAAGGTGTCCTGATAGAGCATCGCTCCATTGTCAACACGATTCGCTGGAGGGCAGAAGCTTACCGATTCTCGGAAGAAGATATTTTCCTGCAAATTGCTTCTATTTCTTTTGATAGTTCTGTAGAGGATATCTTCACTGCGTTAAGCGTAGGTGCAGGTTTGGTGATACTGCCTCAAGCACAAAGGTTGGATTTAACTTACATTAGAAACGCAATACATTCCGCAAAGGTTACGCATCTGCTGATTACTCCGAGCTTGTATCAAGCCATGTTAAACGAAATTCCGGATGCGCTAATCCTACTAAAGTCGGTGACACTGGCTGGTGAACCGTTTGGCCAGGACCTTGTGGCGCAGCATTATAAAATATTAGGAAATGTTTCTCTTTACAATGAGTATGGTCCTACAGAGAATAGTGTTTGCTCGACTTTCTATGCCTTTAACAAAGATAATCAGGAGGTCCTTCTTGGAACGCCAATTCAGAATGTCCAATGCTTGGTTCTGGATAGGCATATGAATCCGTTACCGCCAAACGTCCCGGGAGAACTATGCGTATCTGGTCCAGGTTTGGCAAGGGGGTACTTAGGATTAAGGGAGTTGACCGAAGAGAAATTCGTCTCGCATCCGCTACATTCTAATACGCGAATATATAAGACAGGCGATCTTGTTGAGTGGACAAAACAAGGAGAGCTACGATACATCGGTCGGATAGATCAACAAATTAAAATCAGAGGCATTCGGGTTGAACCTGCTGAAATCGAAAGTAAGATATTGGAATACTTCGGTATTGAGCACACACTGGTACTGCCTTGCACTGAACCGGGACGCCAAACAGAGCTTGCGGCTTTTATTGTTGCCGAAAAAGATATCGATTTGGACGGTCTCAAGGAATACATGTATACTCAATTGCCAAAGTCAATCGTACCTAATAGATTCATTCAATTAGATAGTTTTCCGTTAAACACGAATGGAAAAATTGATCGTGAAGCGCTTCGGAAAATTAGGTTTGAAAATCGAAAAAGTGCTGAATTGATTAAGCCAATCAATTATCTGGAAAGTAAGGTTCAACAAATTTGGAGTCAGGTCTTACAGCAGCACGAGATCGGGGTTGACGATCACTTTTTTGATATTGGCGGAAATTCGATATTACTTACCCAAGTGCATTCTCGCCTTGAACAGGAGTATCCCGGTAGCATAAGAATTATTGAGCTTTTCGATAACCCTACCATTCGCCACATTGGAGCTCTTGTTCAAAAGCAGACTGCTAAAGCATGGTTGGAAGGACGATTTAACCCGATCACTTCCTCGTGGAGAAGCAAAGGAAACGGGGGCGCTCTGAATCGGGACGTTATTATATTGGACTTCGACGAGAAAACTACTGCCATTCTCGATTCTTTCGGCAGTCGTGCAAAAGCCACAGCATCAAGTGTAATATTTACACTCTTTGCTCTCGCATCAGCACGTTCTTTGGGTACTGCTTCATTTGCAATGTCTTCAGTAAGCTTGAGCAGGAGAAAGGTTATTGATCTGTCGGTAGTTACCTTAGATTCTAAGCGAGGCATTTTAGATTATGTCAAAGAGGTAGAGGCTGTACGTTCTATTGATACAGCGACAAGCGGTAAAAACATAGAAGATCCGATGTTTTTGGAGCCATTTGTTTATGATAACGCCTTCATGCCCCTTTTTGTTTATGATAACAGTGCTGAGAAGGAATTAGACTGCTATCGCTTCTTTGACGTAATCGTTACCTCTTCTATGAATAAGAATCGTTTATATGTAAGCTACTCTTATTCTGCTAGTAAATTCAAGCAAGATACAATGAATGATCTAGTTAAGCAAGTTGAACAGGCAGTTTATCGAATATCTCAGGTTTAGACACAAAACGCGCAATCATATAGAACGGAGATGAAACTTTGTGAGCCTTAGAATTAGCGTTGTCGGTGCAGGGGTGATGGGAACTGGGATCACACACTTTTTTTCTCAATCGGGCTACTCTGTTAGACTCGTAGATTTATCAGAATCTATTTTGGATAATGCCAAACAGCAAATAAAAAAACAGCAACGTATGTCAACCTTGCTGGGAAGTAATAAGTCACCTGCCTTAAAGCAAGGTAAAACAGAATTCACCCTGGAAATTTCGGACATTGCTGATTCTGATTTCATCGTCGAATGTGTAACTGAAGATTGGGAAGCAAAAAAGCGTGTATACCAAGAGTTAGACAAGTACGTTAATGATAAAACAACCATTTTGGCCAATACGTCTTGCATCTCTATTACTAAAATAGCTTCCTTACTTAGGTACCCTCACAATGTGATCGGAGTTCATTTTATGAATCCCGTCATGCTGATTGAAGGGATAGAAGTTATTAAGGGGTACCACACTTCGCCATCAACTTTATCTAAGACAACAGTGATGTTAGAGAATTTAGGTAAAAAATGCATTGTTGTGAATGATTTCCCCGGTTTTGTGTCAAACCGAATATCTCACTTATTTATGAATGAGGCCGCTTTTATTGTCCAGGATCAAGTGGCAGAGCCGTCAGCCGTAGATCAAATATTCAAATCCTGCTATGGACATAAAATGGGCCCTCTGGAAACAGCCGATTTAATCGGTCTTGATACAGTCGTTAGCTCGCTAAAGGTTCTGTACAATAGTTATCAGGATTCTAAGTTTCGCTGTTGTCCTCTTCTTCAACGAATGGTAGATGCGGGCATGTATGGTGTGAAAAGTGGTGAAGGTTTTTACAAGTATCGTTAATTGGGGGATATGACAATGGAAGACTACAAGGACACGATAAGAAAATTTTTATTGCGTTATCTGAATCGGCAGCACGAATTGAAGGATCACGAGGATATTTTAAAGTCCGGGTATTTTAATTCTTTGTTCATTATGCAGTTAATCGCCTTTATAGAACAAGAATTCGAGATTGTTATTGAGAATGAGGAACTAAGTATGGATAATTTCAGGTCCATAGAGGTGATTAGCAATTTTATTCGTTCGAAAGTGCAAGTGTGATCCGATTGAGAGGTAATCAGGGTTTAAAAGGTGCACTGGCAGAACGCCTGAGCCATTTTGTCAATGCTCACGTTCGTTTCGACGCTGATAATTGGGATCGAAATCGGATTTATCCGATTTCGATCATCCGACAGCTTGGTACTGAGGGGTTGTTGTGTCCGTTTCTTCCCGAGCAATTTGGTGGAGAAGGGGCGGGCATGTTACAGGTTGGCGAAGTATTTGAAGAACTCGGAAAATGGTGCTCTTCTACACGTAGTTTACTCACCGTGCATGGCATGGTAGCTACTGTCATTCATCGCTTTGGAACGGTCCAGCAGAAGAGCACCTGGCTCCCTTCCTTATCGAATGGGAGTTTGACTGCTGCCTTTGCATTATCTGAGAAGGGTGCGGGAAGTGATATAAAAGCGATTGAGACAATTGCTGTCGATCACGGGGATTACGTTGTCTTAAACGGATCCAAGAGTTGGGTTACGTTCGGCCAATGGGCGGATATCTTTCTTGTGTTTGTAAAAATTGGAGGAGAACTCGCCGCTATGTTGATTGATCGCTGTACACCCGGATTAAAGGTAAAGCCTGCAATCGAAATGCTAGGGCTTCGAGCCTCCGGCACGACAGAGATAGAATTCAATGCGTGCATGGTTTCCAAAGCTAATCTTCTTGGTAAGGTTGGAACGGGAATTTCGCTCATTGCAATGACTGCCTTGGATTTTGGCAGATATTCTATTGCTTGGGGCTGTGTTGGCATGGGACAGTCGTGTCTTCAAGAAAGTCTGGATTATGCAGAGAATAGAGTACAATTTGGAATGCCCATTCAGAGTAATCAGTTAGTCAAGAAGATGATTAGCGAGATGGTAGTGGAGAGCAAGGCTGCAAGAGCTTTATGTGAGAAGGTGGCAGAGAGCAGAGAAGACAAACTGCCTGATGCAATAGTTCAGACTTGGGAAGCTAAATACTTAGCATCTAAAATGTCACGTAAAGCATCTGGTTATGCTGTCCAGATACACGGTGCCGCTGGCTGTGTGGGAGGGTCACTGGTGGAACGACATTTTAGAGATGCAAAAATAATGGAGCTAATCGAAGGTACGAATGAAATGCACGAAATTCTCATAGCTGACCAAGCTTTGGCACGGAGGAGGACAAATGGTTAATAGATTCACTAAACACAGCAGATCGCTAGTCAAATGTGTTGTATTGGATCTGGACAATACCATTTTGGAAGTGAACCTTGTCGGAGGATAAAGTAGTCGTTCTGGATTCGCAGTTGATGATATTTATAGAAGAATTGGATAATACAGAATTATACGGCCTAACGCTAGCAAGATTGCCTATGTTCATGTTTGGAGTTAATTGATTGATCCGAAGGTATAATTCTACTCTTCCTATATCCGAATCTGGGATGGAAGCCTATATTGAAATCCATCAAAGATATTGCAGATAAACTAAATCGGGAGCCTGTTTCTTTCTCTTCTTTATAGATGGAGCCACGGAATCATCAGCTTAGTCATGGCAGAGATTGAGTAGGATAAGAAGAGTCGTATCCGCCATATATGAAGGTTACCGTTAACTAAGTCAAGTCGTTTTGGCCATTCAGCGAAACGCTTAAAGGGGAGCGAACTTATTTGCGAAAAATCGGGCTCATCTTCCCGGGACAAGGTGCCCAACATGTTGGAATGGGCCGGTCCCTTTACGAGGAATACGAAACCACAAAGATGGTATTTAGCGAAGCAAGGCAAGTGTTAGGTTACGACTTAAGAAGCATTTGCTTCGATGGTACCCTAAAGGATCTAAGCCGGCTGGAATACGCGTTGCCTGCAATATATGTAGTGAGCATTGCAGCCTACCAAGCATATAAGAGGGACATAGGCATTCACCCTCAATTTGTGGCTGGGCACAGTTTGGGAGAAATTAGCGCTCTCACATGCGGAGGCTTTCTTTCTTTTCAGGATGGGCTGCGAATCGTAATGGAAAGAAGCAGGCTGGCAATGCAGACTGCTCGTTCATGCAAGGCACATATGAGTATTATCGAGGGTCTAACCTCTTCGGAAGTGTCAGGACTGTGTAGTAAAGCATCCGAGTCTATTGGCGGAACAGTTGAGATTGCTTGTTTCAACACAGCCAACCAAGTAGCGGTATCTGGAAACCGGGAAACTCTTCATCTTCTAGAGAACCTATGTAGTCAGTCAGGGGCATCGGTAACTCCCATATTTACGGGAGCACCATTTCATTCTTCATTAATGGACGCAGCAAGGATGGAATTCAAAGAGCTGATGGGAACCGTAACCATTAACAAGCCGCGGTACCCAGTAGTGATGAATGTGAACGCTCTACCAATTATAGATAAAACGCAGGTTGTTGATGCAATGACCAATCAGTTAATTCGTACTGTACAATGGGATGGAACGATGCAGTTTATGTCGAGAAGAGTGACGGAACTCATCGAGATTGGACCGTCCTCGATTTTAACCGACCTGTGCAATCAGGAACATATGCACATCCGTTGTACGGCATACCATCGGGCTGAGGATCGCAAACAACTCAAAAATCGATTAGCAGGTACAAGGACTACGGACGGTGCAATAAGGGAGACCGGGTTCACCTTATCTATTCCAAAAGGTTGCAAGGCGATAGTCGCGGCAACGAGAAATGCAAGTATCGACTCGAGGGATTATGAAGAAGGAGTAGTTAAGCCTTATCGGGAGCTGGAGTCCATTAATAGAAAGTGGGATGCAGAGGGGCTTTATCCTGATCATGCAGCTTCCGAATCGGCATTAACGTTACTTGGAAGAATTCTCGCTGCGAAGCGGGTGCCTCGACAGCAGAGAGTAGAGAAGATTCGAGCCCTTCTTTCCCAAACTGGAGTTCAACATATCTTTTCCGAGTACGTTGAAAGGATCGAAAAAGAATGAAGATAGATTTTCGAATTGATGATTTGTTCAGTAGTGTTCAAAGCAGTGCCAATTCCGAAAATGTCGGAGATCTCCGTGAGGATATCGCAATTATTGGGATTGCTTCACGGTTTCCCAATGCAGATAATACAAACGATTTCTGGAAAGTGGTTAGCCAAGGACTGGATTGTGTGGGTACAATTCCTGATGGAAGAAAGGCTGATGTTGAACAATATTATCGGCATACCGGTCAGTCGATGGAGAAGTTAATATTCGAAGAAGGAGCCTACTTGGATCGAATCGACGATTTTGACTATTCTTTCTTTAAAATATCTCCCAATGAGGCAAACCTTATGGACCCTAACCAGCGATTATTTCTACAAACCGCATGGGAGGTTCTGGAGGATGCTGGGTATGGGGGAGACCAACTGAAAGGAAGCATGACCGGTGTTTTCGTTGGTTTCGGTAATGATAATGAGTACAAAAGACTTATTGACCAATTGTTTCCTTCTCTCGCAGCAATGGCAGCACCGGGAAATATACAGCCGTTCATTGGTTCCCGTATTTCGTACATGTTGGATTTTAAAGGGCCGTCGATGCTTGTCAACACAACTTGTTCTTCATCGCTCGTGGCTGTCCATCTCGCGTGTCAGAGCATTCGAAAAGGCGAGTGCGATCAAGCGATCGCTGGAGGAGTCAAAATTCATGTTCTACCAGTTCGTAAAGAGAGAATAGGAGTAGAAGCATCTGACGGCAGGACTCGCTCTTTTGATGAAGGAGCGGATGGAACCGGACTAGGGGAAGGCACAGCAGCGGTTATGCTTAAGCCATTGTCAATGGCGTTAGCTGATCATGATCAAATTTATGCAGTTGTTAAAGGGAGCGCTATCAATCAGACCGGAACTTCAATTGGACTAACAGCTCCTAATTCAGAAGCACAAAAAGAGGTTATCCTGCAGGCTTGGGAGGATGCTGGTCTCGACCCGGCAACACTATCGATGTGGGAGGCGCATGGCTCAGGCACTCGTTTAGGCGATCCTATAGAAATCGAAGGTATTCGTAAGGCATTCGAAACTCGACGAATTGGAAAGAAACAGTTCTGCGCAATCGGCTCGGTGAAAACGAATATTGGTCATCTTGATAATGTAGCCGGGATTGCCGGATTAATAAAGGCGATTTTGTCCATTAAAAATGGAAAAATTCCGCCTAGTTTGCATTTCGAATATCCTAACAGTGAAATTACATTCCCTGACACGCCCGTGTATGTTAACACGGAATTGAGCGATTGGCCTGAACAAGTCTATCCGAAAAGGTGTGGTGTTAGTTCTTTTGGCATCAGCGGGACGAATTGTCATATTGTGCTAGAGGAAGCTCCTCTGGCAGAGAGCCCAGGGCAGTACGATAATGAGTCGGGAGAGCAACTTCGCGTACTTACCGTATCAGCGGAAACCGAAGCTGGATTGAAGAAACTCCTTAAATCATGGCAGACGTATGTCTTGGATAATGAGATTGACGAGCTTTGCTACACAGCTAACACCTCCCGTTCCCACTATCAATGTAGAGTCGCGATCATTGCCACTAACAGTCAAGAGCTCCATGATAAGCTGGAACAATTGGTCTATGAATTGTGTCATGATCCGAACCGCGGTATTTTCGTTGGTCTTCCTATAGATAAGGAGACGGAGCAGCATGTTGAACAAGATTGGGATATCGATGTGCTCAAGACAACTATGTTCAGACCGCTAACTACAGACAAATCGGCCTTAACATCAATCCGAAATTTATGTGAGAGCTACAGGCGTGGGGCTGAGGTGCCTTGGCAACTAATTTATGAAGATAAGGAGATTCGGAAAACTAGCATTCCAACGTATCCCTTCCAGACTAGCCGATGCTGGTTACCTTATACAGACATTGAAGCGGAATCCCCTTCATTGTTATCTGCACACTGGATAGTTGAAGAATTGTCACTTGTTGCTTCACTGGAACGTCGGCGTGATGAACGTGATGACAAGGAAGGCTTTATCGTGGTGTTTAATGACAATAGTGGAATTGGTGATCGATTAATTAAAGCGTATCGTTCAGCTAAAATTGGGGTTCTAGAAGTATGCCTTGGCGATCGATACAGCCGTATAGGCGAGGACTGTTTCACGGTAGGAATAGATTATAGTAGCTTTCGAGAACTATATGAGCATTTAAGGTATTTTAAGATCACCCGAATCATACACATTGCATCCGTCTCACTTAATGATAAACCATCGAAACAAGGCTATTCGAATTCGAAATTGCATCTGGATCTGCTTAATAAGGGTTTAATCAGCTTTTATTATTTCATTCAGCAGTTTATGAACTATAAATTTACGCAGGAAACAGAAATTATTCTCATTTCGAATCATGTCTACGAGGTAACTCGTAGGGAGCCGTATCTGAATCCAGTAAATGCAGCGTTGTATGGGCTCGGAAGAACCGTTCGTCTGGAGGGACCGTTCCTATGTCGGGCTATCGACATCGATGACGTGACCACGACTGAACAACTTCTGAATGAAATTGCTAGTCCCTTCAAGAATTACTCGGTTGCGTATCGGGAAGGAACTCGTTATGTGGAGAAGTGGCGATTGCATGAGGAAGAATCATTACCAATTGCAAGAGAGAGTTTTGCCGAGCACGATGACGTATTTGTAGTAGCGGGCGGTGCGGGCGGTATAGGGTTGGAGATTATGCTAGAGCTCTCCCAAACAACAAGGCTCCGTTTTGCTGTCATTGGAACGACTCGATTCCCTGAGAAAGAGCATTGGCGGGACATTTTGGTTGAACATCATAACGAGCAGTTACGTAAAAAAGTTGATATTCTTGGCAGGATCGAAAAGAATGGTTCTACAATTACTTTTTACGAGGCAGATATTGCCGATGATGCTGGTTTGCAGTGTGTGCTTGATCAGATCAGAAGCTCAGAAGGACCGATTCGAGGTGTGATTCATAGTGCGGGGAAACCGGGACAAGGGGCATTGGTGAACAAAACGCCTGAAGCCCTTTGGAGGGTAATCGATCCCAAGATTAAGGGTACTTTAAATCTTCACGCCCTTACCAAGGATGATCCGCTTCGAGCGTTTATTTTATTCTCATCAGTGACATCATTGTCTGGAGAGCCTGGTCAGGGTGATTATGCAGCAGCTAATCACTTCCAGGATGTTTTTGCCGCATACCGTCGTAGAACACACCCACACCAGAAGACCATAACTATCGGCTGGTCGGCGTGGGAGAATACTGGAATGGCGAGATTGCACGACAACAGCAGAGAAGAGGGCATTTTTAAGGCGTTATCCGTAAATGTAGCGCGGAGCCTGTTTACCCAAATATTGTCCTTGTCATGTCAGTATGTTGCTGTAGGACTTGTGCAGCAAGGAGGCCATATATATGGTCGGTCAGCCGAGAGTCTTGGCATCGGTTTATCGGAACCATTAAGAGCCAAGCTTCATAGGGCAAACGGTACAGAGGGGGCGACCAGTTCTATCATCCATGGTGCTTCGAATAAACAGTGGGAAGCGGTCGCGAGCACTATAGGCGAGGTGTGGTCCCAAGTATTGGGCTATAGAGAATTTCATATCAATGATAATTTTTATGAAATAGGTGGCAACTCCATATTGCTCACACAGGTTTATGAAAGGCTGGTGACTCATTACCCTGGTATGATTTCCGTTACTGATCTGTTCGCTCATCCCACGATAGAACGGTTAGCGGTCTATATTGGGGAACAGGCAGTTGGTAAGATCTCCGGACCAACCGGCCCTCGTTTGCAAGCCGCTCCAAAGGGACAAGACATTGCGATCATTGGTTTAGCTACGCGGATGCCTTATGCAGATAATACAAGTGATTTTTGGAATAATCTAGTGAGTGATCTGGATTGCATTCAACGATATCCGGAGGCGCGGGTGAGAGACAGCGAACCCTATCTGTTCTTTCTAAGACAGACAGGGAAAGACGTCTCTTACGCAGAGGGCGGCTATATGGAGCGAATTGATGATTTCGATTATCGCTTCTTTAATCTATCGTACAAAGAAGCTAGCATGATGGATCCGAATCAAAGATTGTTTCTGCAGACAGCATGGCAATCATTGGAGGACGCAGGATATGGAGGCAACCGGCTAAGAGGGAGCAAAACAGGAGTTTTCGTCGGCCATATTGGAATGCCTGTTTATGGTCAAATGATAACTATGCTCGATCCTGAATCAGCCCCACTAGCGCTTTCTGGCAATGTCACGTCGGTCATTGCAAGTCGGATATCCTATTTGCTTGATTTCAAAGGGCCTAACTTAGTGGTCGATACTGCATGTTCCTCTTCGCTTGTAGCCGTGCACTTGGCATGCCAAAGCATACGAAATGGGGAGTGTGATCAAGCGATTGCAGGAAGTGTGAAAATAATTCCTTCGCCGATTGCAGGCCTTAGCGGCATTGGAATAGATTCAAAATCCAACAGGACGCGAACGTTTGATAATAGTTCGGATGGAACAGCCTGGGGCGAGGGCGTTGTGTCCTTTCTACTAAAGCCACTCGACCGCGCAGTAGAGGATGGAGATCATATCTATGCAGTAATTAAAGGTGGGGCGGTCAATCAAGATGGTCGTTCAACCGGAATTACATCTCCGAATCCGATTGCGCAGGAAGAGCTCCTGCATGAAGCTTGGGTAAATGCTGGAATTGAGCCGGAAACCATAACTTACATAGAGGCTCATGGTACAGGGACTAGGCTTGGAGACCCGATCGAGATTAGTGCAATCCGTAAAGCATTCTCTCATTACACAGACAAGCAACAATTTTGTGCGATAGGTTCAGTCAAAACCAATATCGGTCATTTGGACCATTGTTCCGGAGCAGCGGGGCTACTTAAAACGGTATTATCTTTAAAGAACAGGATCATTCCATCGAGCTTACATTTTGAAAGTCCAAACCGAAACATTGATTTTGCGGATTCAGCGGTGTACTTTGCCGACAAGATGATTACGTGGAATGCTGATGTGCTTAGGTGCGGAGTGAGCTCGTTCGGATTGTCGGGAACCAACTGTCACTTGGTGTTGGAAGAGCCCCCGAATGATGAGCAACAAACTGATAAGTCTGAAGGAGATGTAGAGGTATTCACTGTGTCCGCTTCAAGCAAGCAAGCGCTGATGGCCATAATTGAAGAGCTCATTACTTATCTCCCATCTCAGCGGTCTTCCAATTTACGATCAATTTGCTACACCATGAATACAGGACGTGGTCATCATCAGTATCGGATTGCCACGCTAGTTCGAGATAAAGCTTCCTTGCTCCGGCAACTGAGGGTCTTTGCAATAAGAGGACTGGTTCAGCCTGAGGTAGAGGATATGTTTTACGGAACTGGAGTAAAGGAGGGCTCTCAGGGATTATTGTCGTTGTTGGGGACCGAACAATTGCCAATGGGACCTTTCGAAATTTGTAAAGCATATATCGCGGGCAAAGAAATCAACTGGGAACTATGGTATGGAAATAGAGTGCCTAGAAAAACTAATCTCCCCGTTTACTGTTTTGATAAAGACCGCTGCTGGTTTGAAACCAACGGACTTGCAGTAAACTTTATGGCTCCTGTTGGAGACAGTACAGTAAGCGATGTTCGGGATAAAGGTGTCACACTGCGCGGGGAACTGGAGCACAGAGAAATTGCAATCCGACTTTCCAAAGTTTGGCAGGGGATTCTAGGGATTCAAGATGTCGGCCCTGAAGATGATTTCTTCGAAAGTGGGGGCGATTCAATCACAGCAATGATGCTTTCCACCCGGATCTCTAAAGAGTTTGGTTGTGATATTCCGGTTTCGAAGCTTTTTGAAGCGTCAAGTTTTGGTGAGCAGGTAACAGTAGTCGCGGCTGAAGAATGTAGAGGAGCAGTGTTGCCAGTTGTGTCCTCCCCTCCTAGTAAGCATAACTATTACCCTCTTACATCTGCTCAGAGGAGCATTTATATTCAGCATGCACTCTCAAATAATAAGTTGCTCTATAATGAGACGCATGCCTATCGGGTAAAAGGGAAATTCGATTCAAAAAGGCTGGAGCAAGTTATCCAGCAGCTTATCAATCGTCACGATTCTCTGCGGACCTCCTATGTGAATAGAGAAGGGGAACTGATGCAGTTCGTATATGAGGGACTCCCTTTTCGGCTGAAAGTAGAGAATGTAGAGGATGAAGATGTAGATAACGCGATTCGAACCTTTAGTCAACCGTTTGCACTGGACAAGCCGCCTCTGTTAAGAATGAAGTTGCTCGATCTGAAGGGGAGCGAGCAGGTACTGCTACTGGATACACATCACATCTTGATGGACGGCAGTTCAATGGAGATTCTATCCCGTGAAATTAAGCAGCTTTATGAGGGGGCTGAGCTTCCTCCGCTTCCGATCCAAATGCAGGATTACGCTGTTTGGCATAATGATTATGTACAAGGTGAGAAGTGTTTGAAACAGGAACGTTACTGGCTATCCGAGTTTGCGAAATATCCGTCTGCATTGCGTTTGCCAGCCGTGCCTACGCAATCGCAAGATACGTGCAGCACGAATGCAATCGTTCGTTTTGCCCTTGCCAATGACGTGGTCGACAAGCTTCAGGAGAGGACGCACGCGACCCCATTCGTTCTGGCACTATCTGCTTTAAAGGCCGTGCTTGGCAGAACTTGTGGGATGGAGGATGTGACGGTAGGGATTCCTGTACTTGGACGACCGATCGAGGAAGCACAATCCCTTATTGGCATGTTCGTGAACATGTTAGCCATCCGCAGCCAACCTCTTAAGCATCTTACGTTTGACGAGTATGTCTCACAAGTGAAGCGTAAAGTCGCTGCAGGCTTAGACAATCAGGATTACCCACTAGATCTATTGATGGATAAACTGCGTAATCAAGGCCCTGATCGACATCCTTTGTTCAACGTGGTCCTAATTTTCGAGCATTATAATGAAGAAAAGGGTAGATTTGAGGATGGAGAAATCAAGTTAAGTCCCATGCAGAGCAATCTCCGCAAAGCCAGATATGATCTAGTGCTTCATGTCGTGGTCACAAAGAGTGGTTGGGAATGTAGCTTCTTGTATGCCCCTGCTACATTGGAGTCCAACACAGCTTTCAATTTTGCTGAGAACATTGTGCGAGTGATGGAAGTGGCAGCAGATCGGCCGGAAGCAACTATTCTGGAGTTGAATTCAGCAGGAAGAGGAAGCGGTTCTACGGACTTATTTGATATGGCGGATTTCGAGTTCTAAGCTAAATATAAAGTTTTCGCTGGGTTGAGAACTTGTGGGAAGGAAGGGGGAGTTGTAGTTGCAACTGGAACGGTCAACACAGGAGTCGGCTTACCCTAGACAAACGGCCTATTGGTTGAACAAGCTGGCCAATTGTCCAAGGGGAAGTGCAATACCATACGATTTGAATCGGAACACACCCCGACAATATGTTAAAGGACACCGCAGAGTGCAGCTTGACCATGAGGTCAGCGAATCACTGCTACGGCTCAGTAAAGGTTCAGATATATCGGTTTATCTGACGGCATGTGCATTGCTGAAGTTTATCCTGCATCGATGCTCCAGGGAAGAGGATACAGCAATAATCGGCTATCCTATAAATGCGAACGGTAGCGAGCTGTTATTTTACGACCAAATTGATTCCCAGGATACATTTAAAATATTGCTATTGCAGGTTCGGGAAACCGTTATCAATGCGAACGAAAACCGACAAGCCTCATGGCGAAATGCACTATCAGTGGGTCTGGCAGATGATGTTTTCAGGGAGCCTTATTTCGGAATTGCCTGTCTCTCTACTAACCTTCATAAGGATGCCGTATTCCAGAGCGATCGCTACGATTTTCAAGTTGTCATTGATCGCAGTGATCGCGAGGTTTCCTTGGAGATTTGGTACAACACTTTCCATTACGCAGCTGAGACTATTAATAACTGGCTGCGAATCCTGAAGCATGCCTTTCAGGTATGCTTGGCTAACCCATCATCGCGTCTTTATGAATTTCCATTGCAATCGAAGGAAGATGAGTCTGCCATGCTGGCAGTATTAACGCCGGCGGCTATACCATATCCAGGCCATGAAACATTGCAGGCACTTTTTGTTAATCAGGCAAACATGAATCCCGATGACATTGCTCTACGGTTTCAGGACAAATACTGGACGTATCGGGCGCTCCTGCAACGCACCGCTCAAATTGCCACCTATCTTAAAGGCCAAGGAATAGGTCCAGAAGACAGAATTGCCGTTGTGACCGAAAGGGGCGCAGACGCTGTCATTGGTATTCTCTCGACGCTTATGGCGGGAGCAGCCTATGTCCCGATTGACCCGGAATATCCGAATGAACGAGTCGAATATATACTTATGGATAGCAGTGCGGCGTTTATTCTGACGCAGAGCCATCTACTACACAGGTTTGGAGAAAAGCCTTGTCTTTCCCTGGACACATGGGAGTCTGAAAAGTGTCCATCTCAAGTAGAAGTAGAATTGCTAGGATCGTGCAGCAATCTGGCCTATGTAATGTATACCTCAGGCACTAGTGGAACACCTAAAGGCGTACTTGTTGAACATCGGCATGTGATAAATACTCTATATTGGTTCATTAAGCGCTATGAAGTCGGGCGTGGCACGAATGTCTTGCAGATGACAAATTTAGTGTTTGATCCTAGCATTGAACAAATGTTTGGAAGTTTATTAACCGGTGCTACACTTCATTGTATCCCGAAGGACATACTTTTGGATAAGCGTAGATTTCTTCAATATGTAAGGGAATCTGAGATTCATCTTCTTAATTTTACACCTTCTTCCATGAAGGTGCTGTTCACGGCGCACGAACGAATTCCTTCGGTGCGTTCCGTCATATGCGGCGGGGAAGCATTGGATGAGAAGCTGAAAGACGAAGTATTGGCGTTAGGATATCAGTTGCATAACCACTACGGCCCGACGGAAGTCTCCATCGACGCGTTGGCCTGCGAATGTATTCTCGACCAGCCGGTTATGCTGGGTAAGCCAGTTTCCAACACGATGATGTATGTCATGGACGAGACAATGCAGCTACAGCCATTCGGTGCAGTAGGCGAACTATGCATTGCTGGAAAGGGACTGTCGAGAGGGTATCTAAACGACACGATGTTAACTGTCGAGAAGTTTGTCGATAACCCGTATTTACCTGGTCAGAAGCTATATCGAACGGGTGATATAGTGCGGTGGCTCACGGATGGATCGGTAGAGTATATTGGAAGGATGGACAGCCAGACCAAAATTCGTGGGATTCGCATAGAACTCCGGGAAGTGGAAAGTTTGATTCAAAGGCTAGCTGGAGTTGAAGAAGCGATTGTAATAGCTAAGACCGACAGCATGGGAGAGAAGGAGCTTCATGCTTATTTGACTTTCAAAAATAGTTCTTCCATACAGGATGAAAATCTAATCAAGGAACGGTTGTCTAGTATGGTACCGAATTACATGATGCCTTCCCAAATTTACATTTTAGATCAAATACCTCTGAATGCGAACGGGAAAGTCAATTATTCTACATTACGAGCACTGAAGGAAACGCAAAGTTCCAGTCCGTATGAGCCACCGCAGACGGAGATAGAGTTCAGACTTGCCCGATTGTGGAGTGACATTCTGGGGAAACGTGAAATCGGCGTGAAGGATAATTTCTTCGAGCATGGTGGTAATTCGCTTAGAGCAACACGCTTAATCGCCAGCATCTATCAGGAATTTCAAGTGGAATACCCGCTGGACCGAATATTTGTCGCTCCGACTATTCGAGTAATGGCGACGGAACTCGAGCATCTAAATAAGTCAATTTATCAAGATATCCCCAAGCAAGAGAAGCTTCCTTATTATCCGGCTTCTTCGCCGCAGAAGCGGCTTTACTTCCTACGTCAACTGGAAGGGATGGAAAAAGTGTACAATCGTCCGGTCGTTTTCCAGTTAACCGGGGAAATGAACGTAGAGCGCCTAGAACATGCGATAAAGGCACTTATAGCAAGGCATGAGTCGCTTCGCACCGCATTTGAACTGGTCGGGAATGAAGTGGTGCAACGAATCTATGATGAAGTGGAATTTGCAGTCGAATACGAAGAGTTTACGGGGGGAGAGCCCGACGCTCTGATCGAGCAGTTTATCAGACCTTTTGATTTGGGGTGTGCACCGTTATTTCGTTGTCGACTTTCCAAATTAGAGAAGTCAAAATATATTTTGCAATTTGATATGCATCATATTATTGCCGACGGGATATCGACCAGCATTCTAATGGAAGAGTACCTCATGCTATACCAGAATGGGGAGAATGCAGCCTCAGCGTTGCAATACAAGGACTACACGATGTATCTGCAGCAAGTAAACGAGTCGAGATGGTCCGAGATGGAACGATTCTGGATGGACCATCTGTCGGGGAGTTCCCCGATTCAGCATGTTCCCGCTGATTTTACTAGGCCGGCTATACAAAGCACGCGCGGCGATCAAATTGAGTTTGAACTCGACCCACAGCTTAGTGCAAAGGTTAGACAGATGGGTTCCCGATATCAAACTACATTGTTCATGGTACTTCTTGCAGCTTTCAATGTGCTCCTTAGCAAGTATTCGGGGGAAAGTGAGGTCATCATTGGTACCCCTGTAGCAGGACGCCGACATCCCGGTTCTGAGAAAATTGTCGGTATGCTCGCAAATACGATAGCTCTGAGGCATTTCGCAAGCCCTGAGAAATCATTTATAGATCTACTAACGGAAGTGAAGCAGAATGCACTCCAAGCGTTTGAATATCAAGAGTATCCATTTGAGCAGATTGTCGATAAGCTAAGCCCGGATCGGGATTTGAGCAGAAACCCGCTTTTCGATACGATGTTTGTTCTGCATAATGTGGACAATATTGGTGATATTTTAGAACCTTCTGCAAAATTTAATCGTGAAATCAATGACATCCAGTTTGAACCTATCAATGTTGATTTAAAATCAACGTACTTTGATCTATTTTTCGAAGGATATGAGATAAACGATATCATTCGGTTCCGATGGATGTACTCCACCGATTTATACGCAAGCGAAACGATGGAGAGGTTGAGTCGACATTTCGTCCATCTTCTTACACAGTTGGCTGATCGACCAGAGGAGAGGCTAGCCGATCTCCATCTGCTTACTGCTTCGGAGCGTGAATTCATTCTGAATGAATGTAACTTCTCGGACATGGTCCCACTGCCGTATGACACAGTAAATGAATGGTTCGAGACACAAGCCTTAGATTATGGTGAAAATGTAGCTTTAGTTCACGGTGTAGAAAAGCTGACATATAAAGAGCTTGATGTGAGGTCAAATCAGATAGCGCACTGGCTATACAGTCGGGGCATCACAACCGGAACGGTTGTTGGTATCATGCTTGATCGTTCAATTGAAATGCCAGTTACAGTTCTTGGTATCATGAAGGCTGGAGCGATTTGTTTGCCGCTGAACCCGCTTGATCCTGCCGAGCGCAATCGTGTGATTCTATCGGATGCATTGGCTGAACTGGTCATTACACACTCGAAGGTCCTGTGCCGAACTGAAATTCATATTCCTTGCGATTATGTTGCATTAGATGCGCACTGGGAATCGGTCCTTCTCCAACCAGAAACGGCCTTGAGTTCCACCCATGATGGGGAGGATGCTGCCTATATCGTCTATACCTCGGGATCAACAGGTAAACCGAAAGGTGTGTTGATGAAGCATACGAACCTCGTCAACTTGATCCATGCGCAGAACCTTTCGGGGGAAATTGACTTTCGTTGTAAAATTCTGCAATATGCAAACCTCACGTTCGACGTTGCCATGCAAGAACTTTGTTCCGCGCTTCTGAATGGTGGAGAGTTGCACATTGTGGACGCCAGCTTAAGGAACGACCTATCGGCATTGTTGCATTATGTTAAAGTGCAGAGTGTGGAGGTCGTGTTTCTTCCTTCGGCCTTGGTCAACTACATGTTCCGAAGAAAGGAGCATGCGGATGGATTGAGGACAGTTAAACACATAATTGTTGCTGGCGAGGCTTTAATGTTTACAGAGGGCATTCGACATCTTATCAAAGAATATGGTGTAGCGGTTCATAATCATTATGGACCTTCAGAGACTCATGTTGTGACTACTCACATCGTTGATCCGGAGTCGGATAGTAGGGGTTCAGTACCTATAGGCAAGCCGATTGCTAACGTTCGTGTGTATATTATGAACGACAATATGCAGCTACAACCTCCAGGTATTATCGGGGAGCTATGTATCGGTGGCCAGGCCGTTGGAGCGGGCTATGTTGGAATGCCTGAGCTTATGGAGCAGAAGTTCATTGCTAATCCGGAAAGCCCCGGAGAGTGGATGTATCGAACAGGAGACCTCGCCCGTTGGCTTCCTGATGGGAAGATTGAGTTCCTCGGAAGAATTGACCGCCAGTTGAAGATTAAAGGCTATCGCATTGAACCTGCGGATATCGAATGGCATTTAATGCAGCATTCTGAAATTCGGCAGGCTGTAGTAGTGGATGCCGAACTGGGGGATGACGTAAAAGGTCTAGCCGCATTCATGGTGTGCGACGGAACGATCGATCTTGCGGAAATCAAGCGGTTATTGGCTGAACGGTTGCCCTCTTACATGATACCTGAGCACTTTGTAATTGTGGAGGATGTGCCGCTCACAGCTAACGGGAAAGTTAATAAACAGGTCTTGTTGTCGTATCTTCCCAATACACGGTTAGGACAAACGATTGAGGAAAATGCACTGAGCGAAGCTGAACGGACAATGTCGTACATTTGGAGAGAGCTGTTGGGCATGGATACTTTAGGCATCCTTACTCATTTCTTTCAAGCCGGAGGTGATTCGCTGAAAGCGATGATGTTGATTATGGAGGTGAACTCCCGTTTTCGTGTAAATATACCACTCCACAAGCTATTCCAAGCACCTGTCTTGAGAGACTTCACTGCAGAGGTCGAGGCAATGGCTGCGAAGGGGGAAGTTGCAGTTACCACTCATAATACGCAGCACAATGAACTGGGTAATCATTTCTATCCGGTATCTTTCAACCAGAAGCGGCTTGCAATCTTAGATAAGCTGGGTGGAGAGAGTATCGCTTACAATCTTCCAGCTGCGTTTGCCATCAACGGAGAAGTGGATCTTGAGAAACTCAATGCTTGTGTGAAGCGTTTGGTTGATCACCATGAGTCTCTGCGAACATCCTTTATTGTAAAAAATGGAAAGGTTGAACAGATCATTCATGATCGAATTGATATTGAGATTGAGCAATCTGAGCTGAATGGGGCTAGCGATGAAGATACTGAGGCACTGATTAGGTCATTCGTGAAACCCTTCTCACTAGATCGCGCACCGCTGTTCCGTCTGAAGCATGTGAGGATGAGTGCAACTAAAAGTCTACTGCTCTGGGATATGCATCACGTTATCTCAGATGGCATCTCTCTGCAGATTTTGTTGGACAACTTGTCGCAGCTATACTCGGGCAACGAAATACAACAGCTTAACTTTACGTATAGGGATTATGCCGGATGGCAGAATGAGGCGCTTATTTCAGGTGCATGGGAACAGCAGGAGGAATTTTGGCTCTCTCAGTTTGCCACCCAAGTGCCTCTTCTGGAGTTGCCCATGGACTTCACAAGACCTGATGCAAGAACCTATTCAGGTGACAAACTTGAGTGGGTGTTAAGCAAGTCGCTAACAGGGCGTATTAACCAAGCGGCGATTGATATGAATGTAACGCCATTCATGTTCCTCCTTACCGCCTACTATATTCTGCTTTATCGATTTAGCGGTCAGGAGGACATAACAGTCGGGACAGCGGTTTCCAATCGCAACTATCCTGGTTCAAGTGAGATGGTAGGTAACTTTGTAAACACACTAGCATTACGCCAATATTTCCGTCCAACAACGACTGTGCGTGAATTTCTGGTGAGTGTTAGGGAGGGAACAGTTGAAGCGTTCGAAAATGTAGATTACCCATTTGAACTGTTGGTGGACAAGCTCAATCTGCCCAGGTATCCTAGCCGGCATCCATTGTTCGATACCATGTTTACGCTACACAAGATGCAACGGTCAACACCATTCATTGAAGGAGCAGAGGTCACGGTTCAGCCGATAAAATGCGGTGTTTCACGCTTCGATGTATCTGTTGGCCTGACGGAGTTCGAGGGGGAAATCGCCTTGGACGTTGAATACAGCACAGAGCTGTTTAAGAAAGAAACGATGGTTCAATTCGGGGATTGTTATCTGAATATTTTGATTCATATGTTGGAACATTTGGATTGCAGTATAGCAACAATCGACTTGCTCACGCCGGAAGACCATGCCAAATTGGTGCAGCCTGCCCCAACCTTCACTGGATCTGAAGATACGGTGGTTGACTGGTTCGATAGACAAGTCGATGCCAATCCCGGCTTAATTGCGTTGCATGCAGGGGGCCGATCGCTGACTTACGGGGAACTGCGGGAACGAGCAGAACACGTTGCCGCAGCATTGATCGAGAGAGGGATCCTCGAGGATGCAGTTGTAGGAATTATCTCGGATCGTCGAGTAGAGCTGTGGATAGCGATGCTGGGTGTTTTGAAGGCAGGGGGAGCTTTCCTGCTTATCGATCCAGAAACTCCAGCACAGCGTTTGGAGGATATGCTTCAGGACAGCGGTGTTCAGCAGTTGATTACAATCACTACTCTGGCGAAACCATTGCCGTTTGGGAAATGGAACGAGGTGGATTTCGAACAACTAGATGAAGATATGCCAAAAGGTCATATGGTACGCTCAAGGTTAAAGGCCGACCGACTGGCTTATGTCATTTATACTTCGGGTTCGACGGGCAAACCAAAGGGTGTAATGATTGAACACCGTTCGGTCACATCATTTTTTCATGCTATTTCTGAACAAGTGTCGTTTGCCCCAGGCAGAAAAATACTTGCGTTGACATCGGTTACCTTCGATATTTTTATTCTCGAAGCGCTTCTACCTCTGGTATCGGGAATGGAAATTGTGATAGCAGACTCCAATGATCAACGGGATTATGATAAGCTCAGCGCTCTTATCAGTCATCACAATATTAATATGTTGCAAATGACGCCTTCACGACTCACTTTATTTCTAAAATCGGAATCAACAAGACGTAGCTTGTCGAACATTGCTGATATCTTAATCGGAGGAGAATCATTGCCGCTTGCATTATGCAGGGTGCTGATGGACGTTACATCCGCAGCAATCCATAATGTTTACGGACCCACCGAAGCTACAATTTGGTGTGCTATTAAACGAATTGAGTCTGCAGATGACATCACCATCGGCTTGCCGTTATCGAATACGAAATTTCGGATTCTCGACAAGTATGGGCAACCCGTCCCATCCTTCGTTCCTGGTGAGCTATACATCGCAGGACTGGGGTTGGCTCGGGGGTATATGACTTCAGAAGTGCTTACAGCTGAACGATTTGTGCCGGATTTACATGATGATAAGCATCGTATGTACCGAACGGGAGACGCGGCTAAGTGGACGTCTTCAGGAGAAGTAATACTACTTGGGCGATTGGATAGACAAGTCAAGGTTCGAGGTTATCGGATCGAGCTAGGGGAGATTGAGGCACAGATCGCTAAGCATCCGGATGTCGAGGAATGCGCAGTCATCCAATCGTCTGACTCCCCCGATGAGATGCTAGGGTTTTATGTTACTAGAGCGGACCGAGAAGTAACTAATATGTATGCCCATCTCAGTCTGCTGCTTCCGCGGTACATGCTACCGGATCAGCTTCTCGAGTTGGATGTCCTGCCTCTTACGTCTAACGGCAAAGTGGACTATCATACATTGGCTCGTTATCGGCTACCAGAATCGAAGGGAACGACTGATGCAATAATTGAGTCGGAATGGCAGGGTCGCTTGTTGGAAGCATGGTCTTCCGTACTTAGATATTCTGCACTTCATGTGAACGATAATGTGTTCGAGCATGGAGCCAACTCGCTAAAGGTCATCGATGTCTACGACAAATTAGCTGATCGCCTACCAGGACACGTAACCATTGCGGACTTTTTCGCCTACCCTACGATTCGATTACTAGCAGAATGGATGGAGCAGAGCAATAATCATACTGCTTCTGATCGAATGTTCACCTTGTCGTTCAAAGATAATCTACTATTAAATGATCTGAGAAAAGTTAAGTCGAATAAGGTTCAAGTCCGTTTTCCATCGAAGCTTAAGGAAGGGGCTTATCATTACGCGGAATCCTTAAGGGCTCGTTTGGAGGACACTCTAAGGGCTGTGTTAGCCTACACGCTTTACGAGGTGACCGAGGATTCAATGATTGCATATCTTCGTCCGATGTCTGAGCGGAATAAGATATTTATCGAACATATTGACTTTCAAATGTGCGAAGACATCAAGGATGTCATCCGCTTACTCAGCAGTGAAACGAAAAATGCAGAGATATTGAGTATTCCCTCGGCAGTTGCGAAAACTTCTTCTCAAAGATCGTTGCTCTATATCGAAGGAACGGAAACGGGAGGAGCAACGATTGATTCATTCGATCTCATCATGAGAGCGGATTCTCAGCCGTTGGATATCATAATCTACTGCGAATACGACGTCAATCGTTGGGCAGCTGATACTGTTAAGGATTTGCTAAAACGATGGATCAGGAACATGGAGTCGTTATTTTTGAACATGCCATAAAGATGACTATATTCCAGCAACCGTTAAAAAGGAGAAAACAAAATGAGAATAGCACTGTTGTTTCCAGGTCAGGGTTCACAGTATGTGGGGATGGGTAAAAAGTGGTTCGATCAGTGGGACGTGGCCAGACAAACGTTCGAAGAAAGTGATGAGGCCCTGGGATTTGCACTTTCGAAACTTTGCTTCGAGGGGGATCCCGAGACACTAACAGCAACAGAGTTTGCTCAGCCGGCAATTCTTACAGCTAGCATAGCAGCGTATCGCGTCTATAAGTACAATGGAGGATTGACGCCAGACTATCTAGCTGGGCATAGCCTAGGAGAAATTTCGGCATTAGTGGTCAGTGGTGCAATTTCTTTTGCCGATGCGGTTCGTCTGGTAAGACTCCGCGGATCATTGATGACACAATCGCTCGGTGACAATATCGGTGCAATGATTGCTGTCAGCGGTTGCGAAGAGGAACAGGTCAGAAAGTTATGCCGTTTGCACTCTACGGATGAGAGCATAGCTGTTATATCGAATTATAACTCTCCCAATCAACTCGTTGTATCTGGTAACAAGCTGGCAGTTGAACGTGTAGAGGGAGCTTTGAAAAAAGAAGGTGGAGAAGTGGTGTATCTGAAGGTGAGCGCCCCTTTTCATAGCCCGTTAATGGAGGAGGCGGCTCACCGATTTGAAGAAGCGCTAAAGACCATTAAGTATAGCGATCTTCAAATCCCAGTAATCTCCAATATTTATGCAAAACCCTACCAGAGCAAAGAAACGATTGTTGAGTTATTAAGCAGACAAATTGTGGAGCCTGTTCGTTGGAACGGTACGATGAAGTTTTTAGTATCAAAGGGCATCGATACAGCTGTCGAGCTTGGCCCTAAGAAGATACTGAAAAATCTATTCAAGAATTATCCTTCTGTTCGCGCCTTCTCGTTTGATTTGGCTGATGATGTTGAGCAGTGGAGCGCTCTGAGCGTGCCAGAAGTGCAAAGTGAACGTGAATCCAAAATGAAACTGATCAGCCGTTGTTTAGCGATTGCCGTATGCACCCGCAACCGCAATTGGGATAACGAGGCATATGAGAGGGGTGTATTAATGCCTTATCGTCGAATAAAAGTGCTGGAAGAGCAACTTGAAACCACAGGGCGCGAACCAAACTACGAGGAGCTTGAAGAAGCAATGGATATGCTGCGGAGCGTATTTGAGACGAAACTTACACCTGAAGAAGAGCAGCGCGAGCGGTTTGAGCAATTAATGAGAGAGACTAACATCAATCAGTTTCAGCCCAATTTCATTGACATGACTGGGAGTCGCGTTCTTGTCGAGTAAGGAGCAGTTACTATGAAAAAGATACTGATTCCAAATAACGCGCCAGCCGACTCAGTCTCGAACTTATTAATTGAAGATATTGACAATAACGATATTGCTGTGGTTGGAATGGCCGGCCGTTTTGGGAAAGCTACAGATCTTCAAGAGTATTGGGAACATCTAGCTAACGGAACCGATTTTGTAGGTCCCCTCGCTCGACAACGGCAGCAGGACATCGAAGCCTTTTACGACCAGCAGACGTTCCTTCCTCCGTTAACTGGATTCAGGGAAGGCGGATTCTTGAGTGAGATCGACCGATTGGATTATGAGTTGTTCAAGCTAACACCGAAGGAAGCCAGACTCATGGATCCTCGCCAGCGGTTATTCCTTCGATCTGCATGGCAAGCCATTGAGGACGCAGGGTACGGAGGCGGGAAACTTGATGGTTCGTCTACGGGGGTGTACGTCGGATGTAGTGGAGATATGGAGGAGGAGTACTATCGATTCATTCAGTTAATGGAAACAAAGGAAATTGCTATGGCTATTCCGGGGAATGTCAAATCAATCATTGCCAGCAGAATCTCATATCTCCTTAACCTTAACGGACCAAGTATGGTCATTGATACGGCCTGCTCCTCAAGTCTTGTTGCTCTGCATGTAGCTTGTAAGGCGATCCTAAACCAAGAATGTGACATGGCTTTGGCTGGTGGCGTCAAAACCTATCTGTTTCCTTTAGAAGGACCAGACCATCTTGGATTAAGCTCCACTCGTACGCGATCATTTGACGATAGCTCAGAAGGCCCTGGGATCGGAGAAGGACATGCTGCCGTGCTACTTAAGCCGCTGTACAGAGCTATCTGGGATAAAGATCATATCTATGCTGTGATTAAGGGGAGCGCGGTAAATCAAGACGGTGCTTCATTGGGGATAACGGCACCCAATGTTCAAGCCCAAGAGAAAGTCATTCTCAAGGCATGGAAGGATGCGAGAGTTGATCCTTCCACAATCACGCTATGGGAGGCTCACGGTACTGGCACGAAGCTGGGCGATCCCATCGAAGCCGAAGCCGTCAAGAGGGCGTTCTCCCATTTTACGGACAAAAAGCAGTTCTGTGCACTTGGTTCCGTAAAAACTAATATTGGTCATTTGGACGGTGCGGCGGGCATCGCAGGGTTTTGCAAAGCCATATTGGCTTTGAAGCATAAAAAAATTCCTCCCATGCTGAATTTTACGAAACCTAACCGGGAAATTGCGTTTGAAGATTCGCCCTTGTACATCAATGACAAAGCGGTGGAATGGGAAACAAATGGGGGAGTTCGACGCTGCGGAATCAGCGCATTTGGTTTAAGCGGAACGAACTGCCATATGGTTCTGGAAGAGTATTCTCCTACCCAGGCACTTGACCGCGAAAATAATAGCCCTTGGAATCTCTTGGTATTGTCTGCGAGAAGCCATAACGGGCTTAGACTGTTAGTTAAACAGATTCAACGCATGCTTGCCACACCGGATGGTCCAAGTTTAGAGGATATTTGTTACACCATGGCAACGGTACGCACACATAATCAGGTTCGAACGGCAATTATTGCACGTAATAAAAAACAATGTTTAGAACGGTTGGAACAATGGCTTAATGACGCATCAGAGGAGGAAATGGCAGCATCTGATGAAGATTTGAACATGACAGCAGACGTAAGGGTAACCGTGTCCGTACCAGAATCTGAGCTGTATTATCGTGAAGCATCTAGATTGGCGGAATCATATTTGGCTGGACAAGCAATTGATTGGGAGACGTTCTATCAGGGCCGTCCGGGAAATAGAGTCAGTGCGCCGGTTACACCGTTTGAACAGCAACGATGCTGGGTCTCGTCCCAGCATGTAGCAGACTCCCTTCTTCATCAAATTGAGTGGAGACCGATTGACTTGCCTTCACTTGCCTTTGAGCAACAATCACCAAGTCGGCCCGGTTCGGTATTGTTTTTCTGCGGTAGATATGGGAAAAGCACAGAGATTTGCAGGTCGCTGGAGCAGAAGGGTCATCAGATTGTTATTGTTCACCTTGGGGCAAGCACTTCAAGTCAACTAGGAAATGAGACGTTTGAGATTTCTGGGGAAGAAGCTGATTACGAATGGTTACTTGAACAAGTAAGCGCTATCCGTTTTTCGAAAGTCGTATATTGTATTTCCGAAGAGACAGACCAGTCTCCGTCTGCAATAGGCAAGCGGGCGATTACCAATGTCACCCAGTTGTATCACTTGACACGTGCTGTTTGCAAGATGAAGTGGACGCATGAAATTGAACTACTGCTCATTGGTTGGAATATAAATGAAGTGAACGGCAAAGAGAGAGCACTGAATCCGGCGGGTAATGCAGTGTTTGGATTCGGGCGGTCAATTCAACAAGAATATGCGAATTTGCGATGCCGTGCTCTGGATATTGGGGAAGAAATCATTATGCCACAGATAATTCATGCAGTCAGCATGGCCTCAGATTATTATTTGCTTGCGTATCGCCAGGGACAGATCTACACGGAAGTGGTGGAGAAATTTAGCCGTGAGCGTTACCCTGTTCAAAATATTCCGTTAAGGGATGACGGTGTCTACTTGATTACTGGTGGAACCGGTGAGTTGGGATTGGAAACGGCTAGATTTCTCTCCTCTCGTAAACGAATCAGGCTTGCCTTGACTTGCAGGAGGCCATTCCCAGATCGTACACAATGGCAAGCGATCATCGATGCTGGAATGGAGATAGGACGGATTCGGCAATTACGAGCATTGATGGAAATTGAACAGGATGGATCAACGGTTGAGGTCTACTCGGCCGATATAGCTGATCAGGTAGTCATGTCTGAGTTGTACGAACAGTTAAAGATAAAGTACAAAAGGGTAAGGGGCGTTGTGCATTGCGCAGGTGTAGGAGGAGAATATTATATTGTCCGTAAGTCTGCTGCGTCAATGAATGCTGTATTATACCCGAAGATTCTGGGGACAGTCATCTTGGATAGCTTGTTACAAGATGAGCCGCTTGATTTTTTTATTATGTATTCATCCATTTCGGCACTCACTGGTGGACCCGGACAAGCAGATTATGCAGCTGCAAATGCCTTCATGGATGCCTACTCTTGTTATAGAAGAAGGAATGGTCGCTCCTACACATCCATTAATTGGGTTAAATGGGCAGAATTAGGAATGGGAAATCGCTCAAAGATTGATGCTGGTTCCACTGCTTACGGGGACGTGGCATATGAGGAACTGATGCCTCACAAGGCGAGCAAAATGTTCGAAGAAATTTTGAAGAGGCAAATGGCGAATGTAATTGTTGGCGAAGCGGCAAGAGCATCTGATAAACAAGATTTGCATAGTAAAGCTGGCAGTGGTTATGCACCAATAGAACCGCTTGGTAATTCAATCAGAGGTAGTTCGGAGGTGGAGCTTTTGGGAGGGGAAGTAAAAGGTTATACGGAAATCCAACGAATATTAGGAAGTGCTTGGTCAGAAGTTTTGGGAAGGGAACAAATCAGCATCCACGACAACTTTCACCAACTGGGGGGAGATTCGATCGCAACAACCCAGTTGACTAGGAAATTGAACGAATATTTCCCTGATAAGGTCCATATTGTAGATATTTATTCTTACCCGACAATTTCGGAGTTGGCTAGTTATCTGGAGGGCATTCTAGATTCAGCACCCGGTACTACTCCTGCATCGTCAATAAGTAACGAGCATATGTCCCTGGATGTACTGATGGAGCGCTTCAAAGATGGGGAAATTACAGCGGAACAATTAGATCAGTTGATTAAAAAAGGGGGAGCCGGTATATGGAAAAAGTAAAGCAGTATATTTTCGAACAGATGAGAACCAACCAGCTTTCAGTTGATGAGTCTAAGATGTATATGGAGGAGCTATATACCACAGAAGGCTCTACTAAGAGGAAGTCGAAAGACATGGCTGTCATTGGGATGTCCTGCCGATTTGCTGGTGTTGAGAATTTGGATGAGTATTGGGACCTGTTAACGAGGGGCAAATGTACGATCGGTGACTTTCCTTCGGAGCGGCGGAAAGACACTGATCTATTCTTGCCTAAAGAACTGCAAAGCGATCCCAAACGCTACAGAATCGGCGGCTATTTGAACGACATTGATAAGTTCGACCCATCTTCCTTTCGTATATCACCGAAAGAGGCGGAATTGATGGACCCTAGACAACGGCTTCTATTGCAGGTAGCATGGTCCGCACTGGAAGATGCAGGTTACGGGGGGCAGCGGATGTATGGTTCGCGGACCGGTGTGTTTGTTGGTATGGATACCTCCAATACGTTAGGATACTCATTCCTTTCGGAGGAGAACGAGCTTGAAGGTACTGGCTCCGTTACTTGTATTTTGGCACGAAGAGTATCTTATATTTTGAACCTGTTCGGACCAAGCATGGTTATCGATACGGCTTGCTCATCCGGACTTGTAGCGTTACATACAGCTATCCGGTCAATTGAAGAAGGTGATTGTGATTTTGCGTTAGTCGGCGGAGTCAATGTTATGCTTTTACCTACGCAAGGAAGCATGCTTGACTCTCCTAACTATGAGCTGAGAGCATTCGACCACAAAGCCGACGGTACGGTGTGGGGTGAAGGGCTTGGTGCCGTATTAATACGTCCGTTGGAAGATGCGATTAAAGACGGGTGCGATATATATGCCGTTATTAAAGGTACGGGAATCAACAACGATGGTGCTTCCAATGGTCTGACAGCACCTAGTGCGGAATCGCAAGAAGAAGTTCTATGCACGACATGGGAGAAAGCAGGGGTGAACCCGGAGACCATATCCTATATCGAGGCCCATGGAACCGGAACAAAAATTGGTGATCCAATCGAGCTCAGGGGCATCACTAAAGCGTTCAGAAGACATACCAATAAGCGGCAATTTTGCGGAATTGGCTCCGTAAAGACCAATATAGGCCACTCCAACGGAACTTCGGGCATAGCGTCTTTGATCAAAGTTATATTAAGTCTTCGGCATAAGCAGCTCCCACCGACATTAAAATTTGAAAAGCCGAATCCGCTGATCGATTTCGCGGACTCGCCAATCTATGTCAACAGTCGTCTACAAAGCTGGCAGACTGAACCTGGCGTTCCAAGAAGATGTGGGATCAGTTCCTTCGGATTCAGTGGGACGAACTGCCATGTTGTGCTTGAAGAGGCCCCGACGTTAAGTCGTAAATCAGAAATGAGTCAGACTGGAGCGTCAATCTTTACTCTTTCGGCTAAGAACAATAAGCAATTGTTGGAATATATCGACTTGTATCTGTACCATTTGGAAAACAATTCGGAGCTATCTGTTACGGATATTTGCTATACTAACCAGCTTGGAAGGAACCACATGGTTTGCCGAGTGGCAATGATCGTGGAGAGTGTCGAGGAATTGAAGCATAAACTGCGCGCTGCAAGAGAACTTGATGCTGGTCACGAATGGCTCAGAGAAAAAGGTATATGGACTGGAAATGCAAGCCTTCCGGAGCCGGACGCCGTCAAAATGTCTACAGAAGAGAGAAAGCTTATCCTTTCTAGACAGGCAGATGAATTTATAAAATCCGCAAAACCAACAGACAGAATCTATTACGAGAAGATATGCGAGCTATATGTGCAAGGGGCAGACGTTGACTGGAAGGGACACTATGGCGATGATAACGTGCATAATTTGATCCATCTTCCAACTTATCCGTACGAAGCGAAGCGCTTTTGGGTATCTGCAGCCAAAGAGGGCAATGAGAATGTCCGTCGTACTCCGACCCTGCCTACGTATCATTCAATTCATCCCTTACTGGACGAATGTATTGTGGACTCTTTTGATACGAAGATTTATAAGACGGAATTTCAAGCCCATAAACAATGGGTGCTTACCGACCACAAAATCGCTGATGAATGTGTAGTTCCGGGCACAACCTATTTGGAGATGGCTTATCAGGCAGGTCTCGCATTTGAAGATCAACAGATAACGTCCATCGGAGGGGTGCAATTCTATGAGCCGCTGGTAGTCGGGCAAGAAAATATAGTGGTTGTCCATACGCAGATCAGAAAAGAGCAAAATAAGCTGACATTTCGGGTTGCGAGCCTTTCGAGTGAAGAAGGCAACAATAAAGAATGGACACTTCACGCAACAGGTGAAATGAGCGCGATTCCCGTACCTGCTCCAGCTTCATATGATATAAATACATTACTGGATGCTTCTATGGATCACATGCATATTGACCATAGCGAACAGGTGGGGGTATTTACCTTCGGACCTCGTTGGCATAGTCTGAAGGATATTTACAAAAATGAAAGTGTGACGATTGCTTATCTGGAGCTACCTAATGACTTTGAAGCTGATTTAAGCCAGTATATACTTCATCCTTCACTGTTGGATATCGCTGTCGGATCTGGATTCGTAACGCTAACCAATAATGATATCTATTTACCTTTTGGCTATGACCGAGTCTATGTGTATGGTAGTATGCCTGGACGCCTTTACAGCATTATTAAGCCGAGGAAGGGCAAGGATGGACAAAGTGAGATTGCAAAGTTCGACATTTCCGTTGTTGATCACACCGGACAAGTTGTTCTTGAGATCGAAGGATTCTCTTTCAAAAGGGTAGGTAATATCTACAAGACACTTCATCAAACACGAAATAATCATGCTTTATTTCAATTGAATTGGCAACCCGAAGAGATCGGGCACCAACTTCGTAAGGTTTCCGGAAGCACGCTGGTATGGGGTGACGGAAGTGAACACTGTCAGCAATTAGTGCAGCGTCTAAGAGCATCGGGGGAGAGCGTCAATGAGATCTATTATGGTGATGTACTTGGAGACGATACAGGAATAGGAGTACAGCAGCGTTTCGAAACCAAACTTGCTCGTTTTGATTGGGTAAATGTTGGTCGCGTGCTCTTCTTCATAGGGGGAGAAGAGACGGTAGAACCAGAGACGATCGCACATTTAGACCATCGACTCAATAAGAGCTTGTATGGTTTATTTCATTTCGTTAGAACAATGGTAAGTTTGAAGGTGCGGCAGACAATCGACTTTGTCATCATTACTCGAAATGCGTACATGATCGATGGAAGGGAAACATTTATACAATCGGAAGCGGCTGCGGCAGCTGGTTTAGGAAAAGTCATTCAGCAAGAATATCCTAATTTGCTGTGTAGAACGATTGATTTGGGAGATTCTGCTGTCGACGATATGCTCCTAGATGAGATCAAGACGTACTCAGATTCGTATGCTGTGTCGACGCGCGACGGTAGGCGTTATGTACAGGTTTTGGAGAATGCAGTAGACCTGTCAGAGCAAAATGGTGATCTTCAGATTCGAAACGACGGGGTTTATGTGATTTCAGGGGGAACGAGTGGAATCGGGCTTGAAAGTGCGAAAATGCTTGCTTCCCATCAAAAACAGATTCAGCTAATTCTCCTACATAGGTCGGAGTTTCCGACACCGGAGAGTTGGACGGAAATTACTCAGACGCCTAGCCAAGCTAAACTGGCCATGAAAGTAAAGGCATTGCAGGAAGTTCAAGCTTTGGGAGCAACAATTCACCTGTATCGATGTGATGTTTCTAACGCAACTTCAATGATGGAAACGTTTAATAAAATCCGACAAAAATTTACGTCTATAAACGGTATAATTCATAGTGCAGGCGTAGCAGGAGATGGATTCCTTATTCGGAAATCAGTCGAAGAATTCCAAAAGGTGGTTGCGCCAAAAATCAATGGTACTTGGCTTCTTGATCATTTCACCTCAGAAGACACGCTGGACTTTTTCATCTTGTATTCCTCCATTGCTTCCTTGCTTGGCAGCATGGGTCAGGGTGATTACACGGCAGCGAATTCTTATCTGGATTCATATGCTGGGGGTCGAGCGCTGAAAGGAAAATCAACATTGTCCATCAACTGGGCTGCCTGGAAAGAAACCGGAATGGCCGTTGATTATGGAGTTAATGAGGATAACATTTTTAAAGCGATTGGAACCGACCAGGGTGTCCATTTACTCCAAACGCTAATGTCAACTCAATTAGTCAATGTAATTGCAGGTGAATTAAATTATGCGCACGAGCTTTTTGCCGATCTGGATGTCCCTTTACCTATTAAGCTTTCTTCTTCTATTTACGGGGAAGCCAAAAAGCATCGACAGAAAGTAATGGATAAAGCAACTTTGGTAGGGAAAATAGCGCTTACAGGAAAAAACACCAATGAGTATACGCCTATGGAAATTATGGTTAGTACCGTGTGGAGTAAATACCTTGGATTAGATGAAATTAGCATATTTGACGATTTTTACAATATAGGCGGAGATTCGATTCAGGCTATCAAAATCGTAAACGAAATTAACGATTCAATTCTTCACAAGCTAGATGTCAGCGATTTGTTTGAAAATCCTACTATCAGTGAGCTTGCTGAGCACATTTCCAATGTAAATGGGGATGGACAGGAGACGCATGGGACAAAACTGGATGAGGAACCTAATATGGCTGCACTGCCATTATCATCGGCCCAGAAGAGGATATGGTTTCTACACAAGCTTAATCCAGGATTGACTGCCTACCATATGCCTGCGGTGTTTAAGGTAGATTGGGAAGTTGATTTAGAAATTCTAAATCGCGGGCTAGCCAGATTAATTGATAGGCAAAGCGTTCTGAAGACGGTTATATCGGAGCAAACGGGTTCACCTATTCAGATGTTATTGCAAAAGCTTCCCTATCGCATCGAATGTGTAGATTTATCTGGAGAGTCTGATCCAGAGCTTGCACTCAAGAAGTCCGTAGAGGAAGAATCGGGGCAACCATTCAACTTCTCGGAGAGACTTTTCAGAGTAAAGGTCTTTAAGCTAGGTATATCTGATCATCGCATTTATGTAAGCTTGCATCATCTAATTACTGACGGCTGGGGGTACCGTTTGTTCATAGAGGAGCTCTTTGTTTGTTACGACATTGAGGCAACAGGGGACGAAGGGCTACTAAAGCCTTTAGCAGGACATTACTCCGATTGGATAGAGCAGCAAGCCGAATGGAAACAATCTGAAAGCTATCAGAAGGCAGAAGCGTTCTGGAAAGAGGAAATTGGAAGTAATGTTCCTGTTCTTGACCTTCCAATTGACTTCCCAAGGCCGCCAATTCAAACGTATAACGGTAGTTCATTAGAATTTGAACTGGATGAGGCTCTAACGGCACAATTAAAAGCAATAGCTCGCGAGTTAAATGTCACTATGCACATGCTACTGCTGGCAGTGTTCTCTATTATGCTTAATAAACTTTCTGGTACTAGCGAACTTGTTATTGGTACCCCATACTCTGGAAGAGATGAAAAGCGCTTTGAGCATACAATTGGGTTATTTATGAACACAGTATGTATACGCGTATCTGTGAACGCGAACGACCCCGTAGAGCAACTCATGCAGAAAATAAGGGAAAAATGTATCAGATCCTATCGTCATGGAAACTACCCATTCAGTGACTTGGTAGAAGTTCTGAATCCTGAACGGGATATGGCACGCAACCCGATCTATACTGCATTCTTTCAATACTATGAAAATGTTCCTTTTAAGCACGAAGGGATCAGTCAGCATGAGCTTTCTTTGCATTGTAAGGAGAACTCGAGGACAATTGCCGCTAGATTCGAATATAATACTGACTTATTTGAACATGCGACGATTGTAAGGTTGGAGACCTACTTTAGAAATATCACAGAGTCTGTCACCGTTAATTCTCGTATGGCAGTGGGCGAGATTGATATGCTACCAGTTGATGAAAAGAATTGGCTTAACACGCAATTGAATGGCGGCGACAGATTTATTGCGACGGAGACTGTTCATCAACTGTTTGAACATGCCGCAAACGCACATATGGAACGTCCGGCAGTTACGGATGAATCGGGAACCGTAACCTTTGGAGAATTGAATGCTCGTGCTAACCGATTCGCCCACTATCTAATAATGAAGAACATACAACCGAATCAACCTGTAGTTGTCCTGATGGATCGGAGTTGCTTAGTTATTGAGGCCATGCTGGGAATTATGAAGTCCGGTGGAGCATACGTCCCAATCGATAGGACTCTTCCTGAGGGAAGAATCGCCGAAATTATTGAGCAATCGGGTGCGGAAATTATCATTGTGGATGACTCGTTGAACGCGCGTTTCAACGAAATGACGGAGAGATATAAGGGCAAAGATGTAATTAATTATGCATCCTTCAGTCGGACAGAGGGGGAGCACCCCAAAACAAACCCACACCGTAAGGTCCATCAGGATCAACTGATGTATATAACTTACACGTCTGGCTCTACAGGGGTACCCAAAGGTGTGATGGTCTCACATGCTAATGTGGCGAATTTCTTGAAATGGGCAACAACGGAAATAGACATTACTACTAATGATCGTATGGTCTCAGTTACTTCTATTAGTTTTGACATCTCAGTTTTTGAGCTGTTTGGCTCACTTCTGAATGGCGCACATCTATACGTGACGTCTGACTATATGTTAGGACAACCAAAGAGATTGTTGTCTTTCTTGGTGGATAACGAAATAACCGTGTGGCAATCAGTACCAGCCCTTATTTCAATTTGGTTAGAAGCATGCCAAAATACTGAATATTCATCGTCCCTCTTGGATGCTATGAAGCTTCGAACTATTATGATTGGAGGAGAACCTTGGGGTGGAGATCTTGCAGAAGCTATTTTGCATTGCTTACCGAACTGCCAGCTGCTAAACATGTATGGTCCGACGGAAACCACCATTTGGGTATCTAGCTATCGTGTTACAGCAGGCGATTTCGAAAAGGCGATAATACCGATAGGTAAGCCAATCGTCGGGAATACGTTTAGAATCGTTGATCCTGTATCCGGGCAAAGTCGTGCGATTGGCGTAGCTGGGGAAATATGGATTAAGGGCAAAAATGTTACTAATGGCTATTATAAAGATCTCGATAAAACCCGAACGTCATTTGTGATGGATGCCTCTGGAAATACTCTGTATCGGACTGGAGATATTGGAAGAATTAGACCAGATGGGAATGTAGAATATATTGGGAGAAATGATGGGCTTATAAAGCTCCGCGGCTATCGAATCGAGATCGGTGAAATAGAAGGTCGCGTGTTGCAAACTGGGATGGCTACAAAATGTGGCGTGGTACTCCACGGCGAAGGTGATATCGCACGTCTTGTATGTTTTTATACACCGAGTGATAATTGCGATGAACAGCAACTCATTCGTTCATTAGAGGGGCATCTGCCAAGTTATATGATGCCATCCTTATTGATTCCTGTTGAGGAAATGCCGCTGACTCCAAACAGCAAGTTAGATCGGAGACAATTGCAGAAGCTAGCGAATGCCCATTCGGTAGAGACAAAGCTCACATATGAGGAATCAACAAATGAAATGGTTGATAGAATTAAGGAATTATGGGAAGAAGTGCTTGGTATCGGAGGAGTTCGTACAAATGATAATTTCTTCCACATTGGTGGTAACTCTCTGCTGGTAGCTCGTCTCAATTCGAGATTGGAATCGGTAATAGGTTTAGAACTTCAAATTGTAGATTTCTTCAAGTATCCAACAATAAACAAGCTTGCTAAATACCTTGAATTGCGATTAAGTGGTTCGAAAGAGGTATTGAATCAGACGGATCAGCAAGAGGAGAAAGCACGTATTCTCGCCCTGCTGAATCAGGTCAGCCAAGGGAATATAAGCACAGACGAGGTTTTATACAACATTGGGGAGATGAAGCGTAAGAATGAGTAAAATGTTGCGCTATGTGGTGGAGCAAACGTCGCGTGGTACAATCGATCCTTTAATCGCAGCTGAGCTAATTTCTCAATTACAGCAGGAGCAGAAAGATACAACTCCAGAAGACATTGCGATCATTGGTCTTGCTTGTAATTTGCCAGGAGTACATGATTGGCGCACATTTTGGGAGCGACTCCAAAATGGTGATGATTTCAATACTTCATTCCCGGAAAAACGGAGAAAAGATACAGACCGTATGCTGAATATGATGAATGGAACCCTCGACAACCACCAGTATATGGCGGGGGCGTATCTTGAGGATATCGACCAATTTGATTATTCATTCTTTGGAATTTCACCGCGAGAAGCTGCACTTATTGACCCCAACCATCGTCTATTTTTGCAGACAGCGTGGCAGGCGATTGAAGATGCGGGATATGGGGGCGGCAAGTGGTCTGGTACTAAGACCGGAATTTACTTGGGTCACAGCTCTGATTTCGGAGAAGAGTACAAAGATGCTGTAGCTGCTTTCGATCCCGAATCCTATGGTATCTCCGTTCCAGGAAATGTAAAATCAATGACAGCAAGCCGATTGGCGTATTTACTAGACTTAACAGGGCCAAGTCTCATGATTGATACTGCCTGTTCTTCTACGCTGGTTGCCCTCCATCTTGCATGCGAAGCCATTCGTAATGGGGATTGCGTACAAGCTATTGTTGGGGGAGCTAAGATTAATTTGCTTCCTCTAAAGGGTTCAGTGATTGAGCATATTGGCATTGCTTCGACTGATGGCAAAGCAAGAAGTTTTGACGATCAATCGGATGGTACAGGGTTTGGCGAGGGCGTTATTGCCTTCGCCTTAAAGCCCTTAGCTAAGGCAAAGCATGATGGCGATTCCATATATGCCGTTCTTAAAGGAAGTGCTATTAATCAGGATGGCAATTCGATCGGCATCACTGCACCTAATCCGATGGCACAACGAGATGTAATTCTAGCCGCTTGGGAGCGGGCAAAAACATCTGCGGGTAACATTAGCTACATCGAAGCTCATGGTACCGGAACTAAACTGGGTGATCCGATAGAGATAGAAGGATTGACAATGGCTTTCCGAGTCCATACGAATAAGAATCAATATTGTGCTATAGGATCAGTCAAATCGAATCTTGGACATCTAGATCATATGGCAGGAGCTGTAGGACTATTGAAGGCTGTACTTGCTTTGAAATATAAGCAAATACCTCGTACTTTGCATGTCGCCAGGCCTAACAAAAAGATACCATTCGAGAATACGCCCTTTTATTTAAATGATCGGCTAGAGAAATGGGCCTCTTCCGGCTTGCCGCGACAATGTGGTGTAAGTTCGTTCGGACTGAGCGGCACGAACTGCCATGTTGTTCTGGAGGAAGCTCCTGATTATACTCCTGGCGGGCTTGGAGAGCGTGATCGATGGCCGTCAGAAATGCCGCATCTGTTCACACTGTCGGCTATGAGCGAAGGATCTATGAGAGCCCTTATCGAGAAATATTATAGATATTTGCTTGTTAATCCTGATGTTGATCCCGCTAGTCTTTGTTTTACAGTTAACACTGGAAGAGACCAATTGGACTACCGAGTTGCTTTCATATTTGAAAACGTTAAAGAGCTTACACTTCAACTTCAGACCTTTCACGAAGGAAATAAAGAAATCGACCATCTATTTGGGGGGGAGAGGAGAGGTATCGCAGATGTAGCGAAAGAAAAACGTGCCTCTGAGCTACTCTATAAGATGGTTGATGGCCGTATCAGCAAAAGCAATTTGAAAGAGCTGGCTAGATTTTTCATCGAAGGGACGGATATCGATTGGGATAAGGCCTATTCGAAATTTAAACTTAGAAGATTAAATTTACCTGTATACCCTTTTGATCCAATTCGGTGTTGGGTTGGTGATGTTAGAAGTAATTCTTTGAATAACTCGGAGGTAGGTGGACATCTCAACAAAGAAGGTGTAAACAATACCGATTCATCACTAGAGCATACTCTCGTCGAATTGATTTCAATTTGGTCCAGGGTTATGGGGTTTGAGGAGATCGATGTTCGGCGTAAATATTTTGACGTTGGAGGAGATTCAATATTAGCTACACAGTTGGCTGTGGAGATTAACAAAAAGTATCCGGGAAGCATTACTATTACCGATATCTATATGCAAGAAACAATAGAGAATTTAGCTTCGTTTATTCATTCGTTCCAGAATCCAAACTCTGAATCGAGAACTCCAATAACGCAAGATACTACCGTAACAATTGAAGGGATGATTCCTTTTAATGAATTGTTTTACAAAAGTTGCTTCTATAATTCGTTTTTACCTGTGTTAAGTCACTACAACTGTTCGATAGAGACAGTGCTTTTGAACGACATATTTGTATATCACAACGGATTTACATGGAAGGAATTTGCTGTGGAATCAATTGTTTTGAAAAATTGGTCGGAAATGCAGGAACGTCTGGGGCTTAAAATGGAAACAGAGGCGCATCATGGAGCATTCAATGAGCTTATAGCAAAGTTGAGTTTGGATAGGGATTGTCCAGTAATTGTTTGGGTGGATTGCTACGAAATGATTAATCGGCAAGACACATATAAAAAGGAACATCTGCCACACACTATATTGATCTGCGGTTACGATGAGGCACAAAAAAAATATCTGGTGATTGAGCAGGTGCATAAAGACACGTTGTCCTATGAGAAACAATGGGTTGATTTTGAAATTGTACAAAACGGCTATGAGGCATATTGTACGCGTTTTCAATTAAAGAATATACCTACCTATTATATATTTAGTAGGCGAGAAGACACTATTATGCTTGAAAATCCGTATTCAAGTGACAGCGAATATATGGTAGCTTTGCAAAAGCATGCAGTTGTTATTGAAGAAAGCAATAACAATCTCGAGCTTTTTGTCAGTCATCTCATTTCTTATATTGAGGCTAATCATCTGTCTATAACAGAAGGCCGTGTGATCATTGAAAAAATTAATGAAATCATTAAGTGCAAACAAGTAGAATCATATCGATTTAATAAGCTAATGCATAATGTGCCGCTTGTGGGACGGTGTGCTGACGATATCCTTAAGATATGGAACTTGATTAGAGCTCTTTTTGTCAGACTAACCAATTCGGGTAGTCGGAATCATGAGAACGTTAATCAGCTTAAAGAGAAGATGGCGTTAGTGATAACGATGGAGCGAGAGTATGCCCAAAAATTACTCTATTCCGAATAAAGAGAAGAAAGGACAGGTGGAACATGGTAGACACTGAGTTGGCACAAATAATGCAACGAATCGTAGAAGAGGTATTACAGGTGCAACTTCAAGGTCACGAATTCTGGGACCAAAGGATCGAAGAGGTTGGATTAAGTTCACTTGCATATATTACGATTCTTGTCCAGATCGAGTCAGAATTTGATTTTGAGTTTGATGAGGAGAAGCTGGACCAGCAATACTTTAAGTCATTACGCGAACTTCTTGTTTATTTATCCGAGCGTGTTAATTGTTAATTATTTTAATTAAGAAAATAATGGGGAGTTTTGTCATGATACGAGAGCTAATCGCATTTTATAAGCGATTATTTCCTTTTATAGCAAGGAGTCGTAAGTTCGGAATAATTAGTATAATATGTGCATTAATTTTTGTTGGAATCGATATTGGCATGGCGTTCTTTTTGCAGAAGATCATTGATTTGGCTTTGAATAAATTTTACATGCAGGTTGCGTTATTCGCTACAGTAGCATGCCTAACGATTATACTGGGATTCGCTATAAATTCAATGAGCATTATCAATTCAGGCAAGTTTGCAGCCTATACTTTGGAAGAACTCAGAAATCGAATCTTCCGTCATCTTGCAGATATTTCTCTTCCTTACTTAGAACAAGCCAAGAAGGGAGAGTTGACTTCGCGACTGTTTGAGGCATGCAATACGCTTCATCAATTTTTGAAGGAAGAACTTCCAAGCTACGTGCATCAATATGTGAGGGCAATTCTTGCACTGGTGATATTGTCGATTATTAATATCAAACTTCTGTTAGCTGGGCTAATAGCAGTACCAGTGGCTATATTTATTAGTAACAAGCTAAGCAAGGCAATTGGAACGTATGCGCGTAGTGAACAAGAAGAACATGGGAAAAGTAATGCGATACTTCTTGAGAGCTTAAGCGGAAGTGAGATTATAAAAAGTTTCAACATCTTTGACCATATCTATCAAAGATATAAAACCGCTATCCTGAAATCCGTTTATTATGCCAAGAAAGTACTTTTTATAGAGAGCTCAATTATTCCAGCAGCGGTGTCTTTAGGGTTGGCTCCACTGCTAATTTGCAGTATATACGGCGGTTATTTGACCCTTAATCATGAAATCACACTGGGTCAATTAATTGCTTTTATTCAACTTCAAAATTATATTAATGAAACATTAAAAGCATTACCCGATTTCACATCGAACGTAAGAAGGGTTACAGGAGCTACGCAAATAATATTTGATAATCTTGATATTCGGGCAGAAGAGCAAGGGGGAGATACAACAACGCCGAGTTCATCTAAAGCTATTGAATTTTGCAACGTATCATTCGGTTATCAATCAGAGGAACCTGTCCTTCGTGATATTTGCCTAACGGTTGAGGCGGGTAAGACCGTTGCAGTGGTGGGTCCCAGTGGGAGTGGGAAAAGTACACTTATTAAGCTGATATGCGGTCAATATCAACCAACTGAAGGAACAGTTGCTGTCTATGGAAGAGATCTTAAAAATTGGAATATAGAGAGCTTAAGAGGCCTAATAGCTTTAGTTGCGCAGGATCCTCATATGTTCCCAGGCTCAATTGAGCAAAACATTAGTTGTACTGAGTACACAGACAGTCGAAAATTGGCTCAAGCAGTGGAATTGGCTGATTTAGACGAATTCATCTCCGTATTGCCGGATAGCACTGGGAGTTCCGTGGGAGAGCGGGGAAATAGACTTTCGGGCGGACAGCAACAGAAGGTCGCGATTGCGAGGAGTATCTATAAGGATGCTCCTATTTTATTAATGGACGAAGCCACTTCAGCTCTTGATGCGAACAGCGAGAGGAAAATATTAAAATCTCTTCAAGAAAAATTGGGTGAGAAGTCAATGTTGTTTGTGACACATCGATTATCAGCTATGGAACATGCCGATTTAATCCTTGTTATGGACAACGGGCGAATCGTTCAAATGGGGACGCACCAAGATCTTTTAAGAGTAGAAGGACTTTATCAGGAATTAAATAAGATTCAATCCCGAAGTAATCGTCTGGCAATCAAGGAGGTAACAGATTGAATATCTCGGCATGGAAAAAAGGCAGACTTCTATTATCAATAGTGGATGGTCGAAAAGCGTTTTACATTGTTCTCATGATCGCCAAAAGTATGGCGGAAGCTTCGCTTTATATCATTGTTGGTTTTGTGACTAAATATGTAGTCGACTCTGTAATAATAAATGATACGGAGCCACTTATTAGAACATTAATACTCACTGTTTTTTGTGTGCTTGCATCAGTTATTGTGATTTTCTGTTCGCATTTCCTCTTTAATCGAATTGTACTCAATGCGATTGGATCTCTGAAGCTGAGGCTTTATAAGCAACTGGTTCAGAAGCGCGAAAAGTCTATTAAGGAGGTACAAAGTGGTGATATGCTCTCTCGAATCACGAACGATGTATACGTAGTACAGAGGGTATTATCAAGAGAAGTTTATAATATTTGCTTCGCAATCGTGTTCGGTATTAGCTCATTAATCTCAATGATGATATTAAACTGGTTTTATGCCCTTGTATTTACAGGGGGATGGATATTGATTGCTATTTTAAATACACGTATGACTCGGGGAGTCGAGGCGACATCAAGAACTTTGCAGCAAAGCATGGGGAAAATGACAGAAAGATTGAATAATTTACTAGCAGGATCACTTATCGTGAAGTTGTACGGGATGAAAGAGTTCAGGTATAAGGAGTTCTCGGAGAGTAATAAAGAGGCTACCGAAGCATTCCTTAGCAACAACCAACGGTATGCCTATTTAGACAGCACCAACTATTTGTTCGGCTGGTTGTCCAACCTTATTTTAATTCTCATTGGTTGTCTGTTTTTTGTTCGGGGTATTTCAGAGTTAGGAGATCTGATGGCCATCAGTCAATTGTTATTCGGTTTAAACTTTATGTTGAACAACCTTGGTAGATTTCTTATTGAACTGGGTGCATCCATTCCTGCAATTGAACGCATCGTTGAAATCGATAATCTCCCCCATTCGGAGCACCATAAAGTGTATGAGAGACAAGCTACAGAACAAAAAAATAATTCCCATATCGAGTTTAATCAAGTCACTTACTGCGACGAAAGCGGCAAACAAATTCTTTATAAAAAAGATTTGAAAATCGACAAGGGCGAGTTAATCGCAATTACTGGAGATAGCGGGTCTGGAAAGAGTACAATCCTTAAGCTGCTTTTAGGACTTAATGTGGACTATGAAGGCGAGATCTTGCTTAACGGCAGAAACATTTATACCTACTCTTCAGAGGACCTAAGTCAGATGATTGCGTACGTTCCCCAGAATAGTTTTTTGTTTAATTTGACAATCTCTGAAAACATTCGGCTCGGAAAGCCGGATGCGACGGAGGGGGAAATTATCCAAGCTGCAAAGTCTGCTTCCATACATGAGTTTATTATGGAGCTACCCCTGAAATATGAAAGTCTGGTGAATGAGGAAAGCACAAATCTTTCGGGCGGTCAGAGGCAGCGTATTGCATTAGCTAGGGCACTCATAAAAGACTCTCCAATTTTAATTTTAGATGAAGCCACCTCTTCCCTAGATTATCTAACAGAAGAGAAGGTAATGAAGGAAGTAATGTTACAGAAGCATAAACGGACTGTGATCATGGTTTCGCATAAGCCAAGTGCTCACCACGGTTTTGACAGAATTATATCTTTAAGTATTTAATTTTCAAAGAAGTAATTTTAAAGTTATAAAATATAAATATTGACAAACTCTCGCGTGCTGGTTAAGTTTAAGATAATTATTTGATAAGCTACGCGGGAGTGTGGTTGAAAAGATGAATTGGTATGCTATATATGTACAATCGGGACGCGAGAGTCAAATAAAGAGCATAATTGAAAAAAGATTCGATTCAAATGAACTCCAATGTTTGCTTCCAAAAAGGAAAGTTCCTGAGAGGAGAGAAGGGAAAGTAACACATGTGGTAAAGCTAATGTTTCCTGGATACCTATTTTTACATACCGTGATGAATGCAAAGCGTTATTATGAGATTAGAGAAATTCCGAATGTCTATCGATTATTAAGATATACGTATAATGAAAGCTCATCCAATCAAGAAGAGTATTTTCAAACGATATGCCCACAAGAAATTAAAGTTATCATGAGGCTTTTAAATGAAAATGAGATCATTGAGTATTCTCAAGTCGATTGTAGCAACACAAATGTAAAAGTATTTTCCGGCCCGTTAAAGGGTCTAGAGGACATCATTCAAAAAGTTGATAAAAGAAAGAAACGAGCTAAGATACAAATTAGCTTATTAGATGAGAAAAAGATAATTGAAGTGGGCTTAGAAATTTTATAAATGTTAAAATTACATGACGGATTGTCAAGCCAAGTGCGACAGTTCCTCTGAAAAGGATTCGTGAGCGGTTCTCCAACTCAGGCATTTACGTGGTCTGTTATTGATCAAGTCCAGAGCGTTTTCCAGAGCTTCATCCGTGATCTGGGCAAAATCCGTCCCTTTGGGAAAAAACTCTCGCAGGAGGCCATTAGCATTTTCATTCGAGCCGCGTTGCCAGGAGGAATAGGGATCTGCAAAATACACCTGCACGCCATGAACGTCTTCCAGGCTGGTGTAACAGGCGAATTCCTTGCCACGGTCTGCGGTACCGGTTTGAAATGCACGGACAGGGTACTACGAAGCCGCTACCCCAAAGGCAATCTCCATGGACAATGCGGTACGATCCGGCATGCGAATCGCTGTGTACAAGCGGGTTTTCCGTTCGATGAACGTCGCTACACAGCCCTTGCTTTTCCTACGGCCCGAGACCACCGTATCCAGTTCCCAATGGCCGAAGGTTTCCCGGTTACGGACCTCTTTCGGACGCTGCGAGATGGGCTTGCCCAYAGCAAACCGCCCGCGTGTTTCTGCCGGCTTYCGACGTTTCCCTTTGTGTCTGAGGACGGCAAGCACGCCTTTCACCAAGCGGCCTGTATAAAGCCAACGATAGACCGTTTTAAAACCTACCATCGCTTGACCTTCCTGACGCAAACGCTCTACGATCTGTTCCGGAGACCAGGTCGCCTGAAGCTTTTCTTCGATGCGACTCGCCAGTTCTGGATTCCACTTCCCTGCGGAAATTTCCCCTGCTTGTGGAGGATTTCTAGCTTGCTGCGTTCGATTATGCTAAGATGTGTGTAGCTCATGGTGGATTCTCCTTGTGTGAATGTGGTGTAGGAACCTTCATTCTACACGAATCCGGCCATGGGCCATTTTTTATTTATTTCCAGTAGGTGTCGCACTTCATATTACAATCTGTCACATAAAATAAAAGGTTATTTAGTATTAAATTAGAATATGAGACCTTAAAGGGGATGATTCACTGTGAAGTGATTTAGCTCAACGGGGGATTTACCTGTCAAGAAGTTTTGCTCATGAGAGCCTTAACAATAAATCCTAATTCGAAACATCTGTAAAATGTGCTCGAATGTATAGTAGTTGAATGTCCCATTGATAATAAAATACACGTATGAGACGTTTTTTTTTAGGATGTGGTTATGGAGCTTCTAAGTTTACGGGAGCTAAGGGAAGAGATATACTTTGCATCTAAATGGAACTAATTTTGCGATTGTACAGTACTTAATCATTGGGGATAATTGACAATCGTTTTGTTTGTTGATATTATATATTTATGTTTCTATATTGAAAGGGGTCTCCTTATGGCTAAAACGAAACGCGGTAAGGGTTTATGGAATGTGCCTTCTAAGGGTAGAGGTACTTGTCCAATTTGCCTATCAACCCGCATTAAGCTACTTTATACTGTGACTAATTCGGAAGGAAAACAAGTTACAGTATGCAAAAAATGTAGTTCAGTTGAAGCGAAAGTTGCCGATAAAGCAGTAAACACTGTAAATCTCGCATTTCGTGGTAAACATCGTAGAGTGCTTAATCAACAGAAGCAAACCGTTTAAATTGTATCTGATCAAAGAAAAATGACACCTCACCCAATTTAAGGGCTGAGGTGTCATTTTTTTTAGTAATGACATACCTCAGTAAGATTTTCATCATATATACTTTTTGAAAAGGAAGCCGATGCTTAAATTTAAATTTTCTTAAAGTCAACCTACAAATTAGTGCAAGGAGCGGATATATACAATGCCTAAACAACAACGACGTACATTTACAACCGAGTTAAAAAACAATTGATGGCAAGAGGATTAGAAAAATGAGTATGCGTAAGTTCAGGCAAATGATCTGTACCAGTCATATTAACAAATACTATATTTGGGAAATGAATAAAAGAAAAAGGCTGTTGAAATGCAAATTGAATTGGCTTTGAAAGATACCGATTTTGAACGTGCAAAAAGTTTGGTTGACGAGTTGATGGAATAATCAAACAGCTTTAATGACAGTCATAGAATAGTATCCTTACCGAAGACACTGAAGAATAGCATTTCAATATCTTTTGTTTCGTTCTGGAATAGATGGGACGGGGACGGAGGGTGTTTGAATTTGTATGTGATCATCCATCTAGTTTCGTAGGCAAGTCTTTTTCCTGAATAGAGTCCACCATGTACACCCAACCAATCAATCCACATAAGACAAAACCGAACGCGTGCAGAGCTCCGTAAATGGGAATAAAATCGAGAATGGTTAAGGAGTACATATTTTTCAGTAACGGATAGAAGATGGAAATGACAACAACCGTGTAAAAGGTTAGACAAGAAAGGCCTAGGAAGAAGGATGCCTTCATATTTAAAGTGTTTTTTCTCAAGTAAGCCAGGAGATAAGCGGTATAAACCACAATATTACATGCGAACAAAGCGACACCAACGTACTCAATCGGCTTGGAGAAAATCATACCAAAAGCAATCAACAGGGGTCCGATGATATCAATGGCAACCACCCAGGGATACCAGCTTTTTTTTGTCATAATCCTTCCCAGTGCACCAATAAAAATCGGAACAATCGCAGATGAGAAATGAAAGTGAACCGAGCTTAGCGCGTGTGTTGCCACATTAGCATTGAAGAGATCCACTTGATATTGATATAACGTGAACCATATTCCCCCGATAAAAAAGTAAACGAGTCCCGCGCCAATTGCTATTTCCGCTGCTTTTCCTTTAGCAATCCCAATCGTAATCAAGCCATAGAAGCCAAGCAGTAATGTGAACAGTAACCATCCTAGGGAGAGCAAGCCTGGTGTTGCCGTGTCTTCGAATCCCCACATCTTATTGCTCATGACGGAAAATAGGGTGAGAAGTGCTGCCGGATATTGAAGCCATTTCATAAGGATATACATTATTCGTTGCTGTTTATTTTTCGCATCATATCTCAAAAGCAAAATGACAAGAGGAACAATGACAAATGCCGCAAACAGTAGAAATTTTTCAACAAGTTCGAAGTGAAAGTAATCCAAATAAAATATAAGAATTGTCATGATTCCACCGGGAATCACAGGTATTAACAATGACTTCATTGGTTGCTTCAGAGAAAGCTTCATGGCGGTTCCTTTCTAACTATATTTGTTGTATAAACGGCCTATATTCAGTTATGTAGCATCGTTTAGGATAGATAGGCAATGCTCGTTTAAGTTTAACACATTTAATTTTCAAAATATGGCCTAGTTCATTTACACTGGGATTTATTTAATAGATGGAATATCACTATGCCTGCCTAGCATATAAAGCGAGACCCTCTAGACGATATGGTGAACCGTACCATCACAAGTAACAGCAAGTTATCGGGAACTCCCGTGCAATTGGAAAAATGTTGTTCTTGGATTTCTTTCCCGATGCGTCACGGTGTCTGAGATCATGGTATCTTATATTCGTCAAAAGAATTAAACGGTTCAACGAAAGGGGAGATTTCCGTCGAACAGCAATTTTTGAATACAATCGCGATCGAATTTAAGAACAACCAGAAGGTGCTGAATGCCATCGGAGACGAGACTCGGCAGGCGATCTTGATGGCTTTGATTCAAGGGCCGCAGAAAACGGGCATGCGTGTGGGTGAGATCAGAGTGCAAACGCACCTTTCCCGGCCTGCTGTATCGCACCATCTGAAAATATTGAAAGACGCGCAGATTATCAGCGTTCACAAAGAAGGAACTCGTAACTTTTATCGGCTGGACGCCGGAAGCAAGCTGAAGTCGTTGAAAAACTTGGCGAGTGAAATTGATAAGCTGTTTGAACAATGTGAGGAGCCAGTCACGGAATCACGATCCCGAACCAATGAAAGGGACGATCTTTGATGAAACTTACAATGCAAGCATCAAACGGAGTGGATATTCCGCAACTCGGATTCGGCTTATATAAAATCAAGCAGGGGGAGTCCTTCGAAAAGACGGTTGAAGAGGCGATTCGAATCGGATACCGCCATTTTGATACAGCGAAAATTTACGGGAATGAAGCAGCGCTAGGCCGAGTCATTCAAAAAAGTGACATTCCTCGGGAAGAGTTCTTCATCACCTCGAAAGCATGGACAACGGATCTCGGATACCACGCGACAAGAAAAACATTCGAGCAAACGTGCCAAAGACTGAACGTAACGTATCTCGATATGTATTTAATTCATTTTGCGGGTCCCCATTATGTAGATGCCTGGAGAGCGATGGAAGAGTTATACGATGAAGGCCGAATCAAAGTCATAGGCGTAGCTAATTTCGAGATCGAGCATTTGGAGCACCTGAAGAAACACGCCCGGATTTTGCCGATGGTGAATCAGATCGAGACACACCCGGAATTCCAACAACGTGAGTTGCATGATTATATGGCGAAAAATCAGATTCTGCATGAGGCATGGGGCCCGCTGGGACAGGGGAGCAAAGAACTGCTGGAGCATCCAGAACTGCTTACAATCGCTAGAAAGCACCGAAAGTCGGTGGCGCAAGTCATTTTGCGCTGGCATCTGGAGCAGGGCATTATTGCGATCCCGAAATCGTCAAATCCTGAGCGGATAAAAGAGAACAGTGATCTATTCAACTTTGAGTTGAACGCAGAGGAAATGGAACAAATTCGCCACTTGGACACGGGGAAAAGATACTCCGTAAGCCCGACTGGTCTTATGGTCAATCCGATTTACATCAAATTGATGAAGCTATTCAGTCGTCCATAATCACTTATAAAGAAAGGGCCATCCGACAAAGAATGGCCCTAAATGTGCTGATATAGACGGTGCGGAGAATTGTACCACAAGTAAACACAAAGTCATCGTTAACTGAACCATCTAATAACAATTCAATGTTTTGGGAACTGGTTTACAGGTTCATTTTAAGCAGTGATCTGACACAGCCAAACTTTGGTTCGTGCCTGGCAATACAAATCAATTGTACTTGCCCTCAATCGGTGTTACGCTGAGAATCGAAACCTCATGCTTATTCAAATTTACGTTTTGCAACAATCCCACACAATAATCACACTATTTTAGATACCAAGAAAGGTAACACCATGATCAAAGTTGAACATCTATCTTTTTCTTTTCCACAAAAAGAACTTTACAAAGACATTTCATTCACCCTCGAAGAGGGCCAACATTGCGCTTTCATCGGTACAAGTGGTAGTGGCAAGAGTACGTTGATTGAAATCTTGATGGACCCGGAAAGACATCTGTTCGAGGGAAAGCTGGAGATCGATCCAGATTGTACAATCGGGTATATGAGTCAGTTCTCACAGGTAGACCCAGCGACAGAAATGACGGTTTTTGAATATATCGGAGAAGAGTTTATTAAGCTTCAGGATGAGATCACAGCGATTTATGCGGAAATGGCCAACACATCGGATATGGATTCGCTGATGGAAAAAGTCCAATTGGCTTTGGACGCACTAGAGGCCATGGGTGGAGATGATTATGAAAACACCATTCATAAACAGTTGAATCTGGCCAACCTCATGAAGCTAAGGGATGCAAGCCTATCGTCCTTGAGCGGTGGGGAATTTAAGCTTATTCAAGTCATGAAGGAAATGCTCCGCAGTCCGAATCTGATGATCATGGATGAGCCGGATGTATTTTTGGATTTCGAAAATCTCAATGCGCTTAAAAAATTGATTAATTCCCATAAAGGCATGCTACTGGTCGTTACGCATAACCGCTATCTGTTGAATCATTGTTTCAACAAAATCATTCACCTTGAAAACATGGAGCTTCAGGAGTTTGATGGACGATATATCGAGTACAATTTCTCCTTGCTTCAGACGAAGATTGAGCTGCAAGAGATCGCGGTTGCTGAAGCGGAAGAGATCGAGAGATACGACGGTGTCATTGAAAATCTCAGAGCGATTGCAACAATTAATTCGGAAGCTTCCAGAGGAAGAGCGTTAAAAGCGAGAGTGAAATTTCAAGAACGCTTGGAAGCGCGTAGAATCAAAGCACCGTTTGTCGATATTAAGCAGCCAAATATTCGATTTGATCTGGATCATCAAGTCGAAGACAGTGTTGCTATCAAGGTCAATAACTATAGTGTTTCCTTTGATGAGCTAATCCTGCAAGATGTGAACTTCGAGATCAAATCGACAGATAAAGTGGCCATTATTGGCCCGAACGGTACTGGAAAAACGACGTTGCTTCGGGATATTTTCAAAAACAATCAGGATTCCATCGAAATCAATGAGGATCTCAAATTAGCTTATTTATCACAGCTTCAAGGCGAAACGCTCAAAGATTCGAATACGATCCTCCATGAATTCATTGATGCCGGGTTTGAGACGTATGATGAGATCAAGGCATATCTTGTAAACTACGGTTTTGAAGGCGAAATCCTGGATCAAACGATCGAATCACTGTCCGGCGGCGAAAAAAACATGCTGCAACTGGCTAAAGCTGCGGGGGTTCAAGCTGACCTGTTGCTTCTTGACGAACCGACAAGTCATCTGGATATCTATTCGCAGATCGCACTGGAGAAAGCTATCGAAGAATATCAAGGCGCCATCCTCATGGTTTCGCATGATTTCTATTCGGTCGTCAACGGTATGGATTATGTACTTATTATTGAGAATAAGACGATCAGAAAAATGAGTATGCGCAAGTTCAGACAAATGATATACGCCAGTCATTTCAATAAAGACTATTTGCAAAATGAACAAAATAAAAAGGCCGTTGAAATGCAAATTGAAATGGCTTTGAAAGATACCGATTTTGAACGTGCAAAAGGCTTGGTCGATGAGCTGGAAGGCATTATCAAGCAGCTATAATCATCAATGCTGGCGCTCAGCAAGTAGACCAAGTTGTAATCTCGATTATATTCAATGCAAAATGATAACGCTTGTTTCCAGCGCACATGAGATGATCATGATGACCACAGCATTTCGCTCCAGCCTATAAATCCACTGCCCTATCAGGTTGTGGATTTTTTGCTGTTGGAATCTTTTTGTTATTCCTAAAAGCTATGACCAGTCATGCTTTTTTCATATTACAGGTAATCATTTTGATCATGCTATACTCAGTAAACTAAAAGTTAGAAGGAGATTTTTCTATGATACCATTTCGTAACGATCATGTTGGAAGCTTCCTACGTCCTGCGAACTTGAGTCAGGCACGTGAACAATATAAAGCTGGCACGATTACATATGAGGAACTAAGGGATGTCGAGGATCAAGAGATTATCCGATTGATTGAGAAACAAAAAGAAAATGGCGTATTTGCTATTACGGATGGTGAATTCCGCAGAAGCTGGTGGCATTTTGATTTTCTGGGCGGCTTGGATGGCGTAGAGCTGTATGAGGAGATTGATGGACCTCAGTTCCATAACATGCAGACTCGCAAGGGTGGAATTCGGGTTGTAGGTAAGGTCGATTTCTCTACGCATCCCTTTGTGGAGCACTTTAAATTTGTGAAAAAACATGCAGGTGACGCCGTGGCAAAACAAACCATTCCAAGTCCGAATATGCTTCTTTATCGATTGGAAAACGGCGCCAACAGCTATACGGATCGGGAGCAATTTCTTGAAGATACGATTGCGGCCTATCAAAAAGCCATTCAAACCTTCTATGATGCAGGGTGTCGTTATCTGCAAATAGACGATACAGCTTGGGCAGATCTTTTCTCAGAGGCTGGTCATGATAAACTGCGCGCTAAAGGTTTGGACCCGGCAAAAGAGTTGAAAACGATGCAGCGTATGATTAATGAAACTTTGGCTCATAAACCGGCAGATTTAGTTGTGACGATGCATATTTGTCGGGGTAACTATAAATCCAACTATTTCTCAACGGGTGGTTACGATTACGCGTCCGAGGTTATTTTTGGAGGCTTAAACGTAGATGGTTTATTTTTAGAATTTGACGATGAGCGCTCAGGTAGTTTCGAGCCATTAAAATATGTCAATCGACCTGATTTGAAAATCGTGCTTGGGTTAATCACATCCAAAACCGGCGAATTAGAAAATAAAGAACAGATTAAAGCCCGGATTGCAGAAGCGGCAACTTACGTACCTCTGGATCAACTTTGTTTGAGCCCACAATGTGGCTTTTCTTCTACCGAAGAAGGCAATATTTTAACTGAAGAACAACAATGGCGTAAACTTCGTTACGTTAAGGAAATTGCAGAAGAAGTGTGGAATTAAGGAGTTCTCATAAGTTGAATTCATTTACACATTAACGGAGGGGATTTCATATGACGATTCAAGCAAATCAAGAGAAAGTTACAGTTGAGGCCTTTATTAACGGTCAACATATAAAATCCCTCTCGCAGTTAGCAAAAGAAAATCCGGCTAATCCATCTGAAATTGTAGGCTATTTTCCTGTCACAACCAAAGAACAAGCGGCCACTGCCATTGAAGCGGCGGCAGGGGCTTTTAAAACATGGAAACAGTCCTCCGTTGAAGAGCGCATTATTCGGATGCGCAAGGCGATAGAGAAAATTAGAGCAGCGGAGAATGATATTGTACATTTGCTGTCCAGAGAGCATGGCAAGCCTCTGTATGATGCACATGGTGAAATTTTTGTTTCACTGATGTGGATGGAGTTTGCTTGTAATGAAGCTACATCCGTTCTGGCAGAAGAGATCCATGAGCATGACCATGGTAAAACGATTGTATCCTATGATCCAATCGGTGTGGTGGCAGCGATTAGTCCATGGAATTACCCGATTGCTCTATCTACAATCAAGATCGCTCCTGCATTACTTGCGGGCAACACGATCGTGCTTAAACCGAGTCCATATGCACCACTGGCGGCGGCGAAGGTGGCTGAGATCATTGCGAGTGAGTTCCCGGCTGGTGTAATCAACGTTGTATACGGTGATGCGGATGTGGGCGTTGAACTGACGAGTCATCCTCTTGTTACGAAAATCGCCTTTACAGGTGGAACTGCAACAGCGAAGCATATTATCAAAGCTGCTTCCGAAACGATTAAAGACATGACGCTGGAGCTTGGTGGGAACGACGCGGCAATCTTCTTGGAAAGCTTTGATGTTCATGATGAGCGAGCGATGCGCCGGATTGTCATCTCTAACTTTTTGACGACAGGCCAAATCTGTATGATTGCCAAACGCGTATATGTACACCGTTCGATTTATGATGCTTTTGTGGAAAAATATATAGAGGCAGCAAATCGCTGGATTCGAATTGGTGATCCATTTGATTCCAATACGACAATAGGTCCTGTTAATAACCTGAAACAGAGAGATTATGTGCAGGGTTTGGTAGAAGATGCGCAAAAGCGCGGGGCTAAGGTCATCCCTCTCGGTCAAATTCTTGATCAGAAGCTATTTGAACAAGGGTACTACCTGCAACCTACGCTTGTTTTGGATTGCGATGTTCATGATCCGATTGTGGTGGAGGAACAGTTTGGCCCTACCGTTCCGATTCTGCCATTTGACGATGAAGATCAGGTTGTTCGTTTACACAATGAAAGTATATATGGACTGACGAGTTCTGTGTGGGGGAAAGAAGAGGATGCCATCTCTCTGGCCCGCCAACTCGAAGCTGGAACAACGATGATCAATACAGCTGCTGTGCAGGGGCTTGATGTCCGGTTCCCTTTTGGTGGCTTCAAGCAGTCGGGTATTGGTCGTGAATACGGAGCGGAGGGTATCCGCACGTATACGGAAAAACATGTGATCAACGTTCCGAACATGCTGGATCTTCCGTATATACCCGAATAGATTTTAATTGAAATGCCCACGACTTCTACATCGTGCAGGGAGTAAATATGATGTGGATTTAGAATTAAAAATTAAATTCAGGCTCCCCATTTGCGCTTTGTTTACTGATTGTTAAATCAGTAGACAGGGCGCTTTTTTGCTTTCATACAAGATTCGTAATCCATATTATCGCTAAAAATGTAGCACATATTAAATGGAGGAAACTCAGTACGAATCATGTCTAAAGTGCATATATAACCGTGGTCAGAATTTGGTTAGACCTCTAATTTATAATGATCAAGTATGCCATACAAATGTGATGAGATCTTTCATCCATTTCCTATCGTAAGGAGAAAAGCGGGTAAGGGGAGAGAAAAAGTCTCTCGATTCTGTTTAAAATTTTAGAAATGGAGGAGATTCTCGTATTGAAGCAAAGACGCAATGTAGGTAAACCGTTATTGTCTTTATTATTGGCAATTATGCTTGTTATGCAGACAGTGATGTTCTCCACTGCTGCATATGCAGAGAGTGTACCTAACGATACTGAAGTGGGAGCGGTTAGCGAGCCCGACTCGTCGATTGTGGACGAAGAAACATCCGAGGAAACGGTCAACGAGCCCGAAACGCCGATTGTGGACGAATCGCCCTCAGTATCTGAGGAAGTGCAGGATGTACCTGACAATTCCATAATGATGACAGCAGCCCCAACGGACAAAACATCGGTATTTATGGGAACTAATTCATCATTTCCGTTGGAAGTGAAGCAGGGAGATACTGTTATTGATCCGAACGGTATTATTAAAGGGCGACAGCCATTTACGCTTAAATCAGAAGGGCTCAAGATACCCGTGAATGGTGATGACTCCAATCCAACGAATGCAGATGCGGAGCAATACATTCAAAAGGGTGACTGGATTGAGCTGAAAAGAGAAGATTACTTCAAGGAAGTAATACTGCCAACAGCGACTAAAGCGCTGATGGCACAGACAGAATCAGGTACAAGGCCGCTAGGAACAGCCATGTTCACTCCAAATAGCATCAGGATTGTCTTTGACGGTGATGATGACTTTTTCAATGGTGTCCGAAGAGGAATTGTCATCAGCTTGGAAACTACCGCCGAAGCGGATGTAAAGGGATTGGCGTATGGCGAGAAAAAGCCTGTCGACATCTTTGGTAGCACATATCAACTGGAGAATCCCGATGTTACAGCGGAGTATAGTATCAATCTAATCTCACCTGGAATGGTCAAATGGGATCAGTATAGTTATCGCGTACTTCAACTGGCTCAGTTCGTAGAAGGTGCGGTAACTTGGCAGTCAACCGTAACCGCGTCTGACAAGTTTGATAAAACGATCAAATTACCATTAGACGGGAAGACATTTTATACGAATCCCTCAGCATATAATACGCTCCCTGGAAATTCACGCGGTATTTATGTGGAGGGTTCCTTCAAAGTTAACGATCAGAACGTAACCCCAGACGTTGGAGAAGACGGATCGCTGACTTACATCTTTCCATCAGGAACAGGTCCAGAACCAAAAGTGGAATATAAAACCTGGATTCCTAAGGAATCGTATTATTTCGAGTATCGGAACCCACCAGGCAATCTGGGGCGTAGCCACCGGGATACGAATGGTAAAGTGGAACTGAGGCAAGACAATAGCATGCTGGTACAGGCTGGACTGGAGATAACTTTTGCTCCCGACTGGATTCAATCCAGTGCCTCTTACGATCATGCGAGTGAAACCATTACCTGGAGAGTCACAGCTAACCGATATAACAAAAATGGATTGAAGGACTTTACAATTACCAATGTATTACCTACCGGGCTGAATTTTTTATCGGCTGAATGGCAAGAGGAGGGCGCTGGATCTGGAGTAACACCTATTACACCGGATGCAAATGGCGTGTATTCCTTTGGAAACATTAACGGTAAAGTGGATTTAGTTATTAAAAGTAAAGTAGTAAGTGGTTCCAGCTTCAGAATTGATCCTCGTGCCAACTGGAATTTGGATACACCGGCTGGCATACAAAACAACGATGTGAAGGCGGGTAAATGGCCGGTAGCAGTAACGGACGAGGCTATCGTCAACATCGGTGCACATGATTTCACCAAATCAAGTGCTGTTTCAATAGAGGATTATAACCAAGGCAGCATCACGTGGACGGTTGACCTTGCTCCACAATATGCTCTGCCGAATGCGGCAGTATATGATGTTCTGGTACATGGCGGTAATTTGGACGTCTTGGACAATGCCTTGGATGTAAGTGGTGAAGTGAGTGCAGAAACCATTGCGAAGATCAAAGCAAATGTAACTTCCGCGCAGCTTTGGAAGCAGTATAAGGCAGGAACGCTGAAGACGAGTGCAGCCAATCTGACGATGAAGGCAATCCCTTTAACGGTAGACGGAAAAGTGGTAGCGGATTTGATCAAGGTGACTGGATATACGGATAGTTCCGCATCCTTTAGCTTCCGTGCACTAGAAACGAACCCGGACATCCTTTTCAGACAGGATATCAACGCAGGGAAAACAAGTACGAATCGCGCGTTGCTCATTGATGGCGAAAGTGTAAGACAAGCACAAAACAACGCCAATCTACATCTACGTATGCTTAACAAGGATATGCTCTTTGCTTCGAGGCCATTGAAAGTAGATGGCACACTTGAAAATGTTAGCCCAAATAACGTTAACAGTTACATTAGAAACGATAACAATGAAGCATGGACGATTTCTGCTTATGACAGGACAACCAAGACGGTCACCTTCCGTTTAGGGGTAAATATGCCTGGATATAACACAGAAGAGATGGCTAAGGACGGCGGTAATCGAGTCATTAGCAACATCAAGCTAGTGGATACATTGCCTGAAGGCTGGGAGTTTGTTCCTTTTTCTGAAGGTAAAGATTATGAGCTTTGGAAAGGACTTTCCGACAACGGTGCAGGTGCAGAATACGGTACGAGAAACGATGCTAAATCGGTAATTGAACCAGGCACGGCTGCTCATGTCGTAAGCTCCTTCACTCATAATGGCAACGTAGGAACGTTCACTTTCTCTAAATTGGAAAGTCCTTATGTGATCTTAGTGAAGGCAAGACCATCTAACGAAGCTTTAGAGGAATATTTGAACGAATACACGACGAGTGGTACGGACAAGCAGGTGTTATATAACAAAGCTAAACTCCATATGTCTTGGGGTGGAGTCGAAAAGACTGTCTCTGAACAGCGTAAGATTATCGTACCTATTCAGACTCTGGGCAAGTCGGTAACTAAACCTGTTCCAGGTGTGTTGGAATGGACGGTAAATTATACTCCGCCATTTAACATGAAGCAGGGCGTTTATCTGGAGGATACTCTGGGTGCTGGTATGAACCTGCGTTATGAAGAAAATGGAGATCTGGTGCTGTCTTCACCTAGTATGGCAGTCTATCCTGCTAAATTGACTGCCAGCGGTAAGTTGGAACGAGAAGACACAGCAATTAACCTGAGCGACCCGAATGCTGAAGTTCAAGTAGAAGTTGCACCAGGCCCAGAAAGAACTACGGTTCTGAAATTCAAAATGAAATATCCTAATAAATTTTACCAGTTTGTGTACCAGACAGAAGTTGATCCTACTACAGCCAAAGCTGGAGACAAAATGGGCAACGAGGTCAAACTGGAGGGCGATGACAGTCTGAGTGCTGTCAGTGCCAGAAGTGAAAGTACACTGGACAGTTCAGATGTAGCAGGTAGCTCAAGCTCTAATGCCCTACTGCCTTTGATAAAAGTAGATCCGAATGGGAATCCGCTGAAAGATGTAGAATTTACACTCTATAAAAAGGACACAGGAACTATAGTTGTCAAAGGGAAAACCGATAGCTTAGGGAAACGTAATCTGCTATTCCCTGACCCAGGATACTATGAGCTGAAGGAAACATATATTGACACAAATACTTGGTTGCCAACGACAAGAGTTTATCAAGTATATGTAGGCAATACACCGGGGAAACCGATCTGGGTAGACGGAGTAAAAGTAACCTCGGATCAACCGCTGGTTGTGCCTACACCTGCCCAAGGCAAGCTGACCATTACCAATAAGGTAGAAGGCAACGGCAGTGATCCGAACAAAGGGTTTGTATACACCGTGACCTTCACTGGTGAAGGTAAGGACGGAGAGTATAGCTATAAGAAATCGGATAATACGTCTGGAACGCTCAAAAATGGAGACAAGATCACCCTCAAGCACGGGGAATCTGTGATGCTTCCGGCGTTGCCTGCGAATCTGGGTTATACCGTAACCGAGGACGATTATACAACCGTTGATGGCTATACGACCACTCCTGCTACGAGAGAGCTATCCGGCTCCATTGTAAACAAAGGTGATCATAAAGCGGACTTCATTAACGAACGAATCGTTAACAAGCTGACCATTAGTAATACGGTCATGGGCAACGGTGGCGATAAGACGAAGGAGTTTGAGTACACCATTCACTTTGAGAATACAGGCAAAGATGAAAGTTACTCCTATATGAAGTCGGATGGTAGTGCAGGTACGATCAAGTCTGGCGACATTTTCCGCCTCAAGGACGGAGAAACACTGAATATTTCAGGTCTGCCTAAAAATCTGAAATACACAGTTAACCAAAAAGACTACACAACCGATGAATACATGACTACTCCTGAGGAACGGTATTATACCGAAGTGATGAAAGGCAAGGATGAAGAAGCTCTATTCACGAACGTGCGCGTCTTGAAGGGCGGACTACTCATCAGCAACGTCGTTAAAGGCAAAGATGACGACAAGAAGAAGCTGTTCAAGTACACAGTTGACTTCACAGGCGAGGGAGCGGACGAATCCTACGTCTACGAGAAGTCAGACGGCAGCAAGGGCATGATCAAGAACGGCGATAGCTTCGAGTTGACAGATGGCCAGACACTTGTTGTGCAAGGACTGCCGGCATCTCTCGAGTATAAGGTAACCCAAGACGATTATACGAAAGATGGTTTTGTGACCGATCCTGAACGTTTTGTTCGTACGGGTGTGATTCCAGAGAAAAAAGCGGCGGAGGCTAAATTTATGAATACTCGCCCTTATCTGGAAGGTGTACTGCGTGACAACAATACAGGAGAAGTCATTCCGAATGCATCCATCACCGTGACCGATCTGAATACAGGCGAAGAGCTTCAGATTAAGACGAACGAGAAGGGTGAATATGCGGTTCCAGCCGTAGCTGACACGGACTACACGATCACATATACGAAGGTGTATCGGGTAGGCGGGAAAGATGTGCCTGTCAAGTTCACACAAAAAGCGAATGTGAACAGCAGTGTTACTGACGAGACCGTTCCAGCGGATATTACGGCTGTAGGTATCATTCTGCTCAAACAAATGGACGGAACAACAGAGCTATTTAACAACTTGTATACCAGCCATATGTATATCTACCTGAAGGACAGAGACGGTAATTATATTATGGAGAATGGTAGTCCCAAGGCTTTTCCAATGGCTTCGAACGGAACTTTCTCAGTGGAAGGGTTAAGCGAACAGAAGTACACAATGGAAGTCCGTTATCAAGTGGAGACTGGTGAGGAGTTGCTCCTCAAAGTGACGCAACTTGACGTGAAAGCTAACGGAGAGCTCAATATCTCTGAAGAGTTAGTTGACCCTTATGGTACGGTCTATGACGAAACTACAGGGAATGCGAGCACGGGCAAGAAGATTGAAGGAGCCAAAGTTACACTGTATTATGCGGATACACAGCGGAACAGAGATAAGGGCCGCATTCCGGGTACAAAAGTAACACTTCCAGCGGTTCCGAATTTCCCGCCGCACGACAACAAGAGTCCAGAGCAGGATAGCGATGCCAATGGATTCTATGCGTACATGGTGTTTCCAGAAGCGGATTATTATCTGGTCGTAACGAAGGACGGATACGAAACGCACACAAGTGGTACGATTTCTGTAGATTTTGACATTGTCAAATACGACGTGCCAATGAAGCCAATCCGTTCAGGTGGTGGCACCGGCGGCGGTAACAATGGCAACAGTGGAACCGATAACGGTACCCCAGGAACGAACACAGGAACTCCAGGAACAAACACTGACAACAGTGGAACRAACACGGGGACTCCAGGAACAAACACTGACAACAGTGGAACGAATACCGGAACACCAGAAACAAACACTGACAACAGTGGAACGAACACGGGCACTCCGGAAACAAACACTGACAACAGTGGAACGAACACTGGGACTCCGGAAACAAACACTGACAACAGTGAAACGAACACGGGGACTCCAGAAACAAACACTGACAATAGTGGAACGAACGCCGGAACACCAGAAACGAACAACAGCAACGGTGGAGCGAACACGGGTAGCAACGAAACAGGTAGTGGCAACAATGAGCTGGACGATGCTCCGAAAACAGGAGACAACAGCATATCGCCAATGTCTTATATGATTTTGGCATTAATGTCCTTGATCACGATTGTATTCTGTCTGCTCGGTAACAAGAAGAAAAAGCACATTTAATGACCGGAAAGGCGGTAAGAACATGGGTAAAACTAAAAAAATTCTTATCGCCATTTCCTCCCTTGTGTTAATATTTTCTCTCATTGGTGTTTCGAGATCACTGCTGCGAGATTATGCGGAGCAACAGAAAATGAATGAGTTGACGAGCATGTGGGAGGAAGGGTCGAATAAAAACGGAGGGGATGCTATCCCCTCTTTTTTGTTCAATAAGAAAGATAAGCCAGTCGTGCTTCCTGAATTTCGAGGCCTTTACGAGCGGAACTCCGACATTGTCGGCTGGCTGAAAATTAACGGCACTCGAATTGAGTATCCAGTCATGCAAAATCCACAGGATGCGGGGTACTATCTCAATCATGATTTCGATAAGAATGAAACCGAGGCGGGCCTTCCTTTTTTGGACAGGAATAGCCAGATCAAGAGTTCAGATATTTTGCTGATTCACGGACATCATATGAAGAGTGGCTGGATGTTTAAAGATCTAATGAAATACAAGACTGAAAGCTTTTATAAAGAGCACAATACATTTGAGTTTAGCACGCTTTACGAGAAGGAAGAGTACGAGATTGTTGCCGTGATTCTGTCCAAAGTGTATCGTAAATCAGATGACGTGTTTAAGTACTATCAGATTGAGAATGTAAAGACGCCAGCCGAGTTCGATGCATATGTTCAGAATATTAAAAAACTCGCTCTTTATGACACAGGTGTAACAGCTCAGTATGGTGATAAGCTTGTTGTACTGTCCACATGTGAATATTCGACTGAAAATGGCCGGCTAGCGGTGGTGGCTGTAAAGCGTTAAGGTCGTTGTAAAAACAAGAAAATAATCGAATGCTTATCCTTCCATCATCATTTTGAGGGGCCATCTAAAACTTAGAAGTACCTCTAAATGCTGCAGCAATTGCAATTGACAGGAATATGTAGTGCTAATAGACTTAGGAAGAGCTGAGCATCGTGTTTGGAAGAGAGATCTTGGATAATCACTCCAAGGTCTCTTTTCGTTTGTAATTGTCGCGGATATAAAGCTCAGTTCAATAAAACACAGGAGGAAGACGAATTGAAAAGAATATTTTCCAGTTTACTGGCCATCGTGATGGTACTCACGTTTGTACCCGTCGCGGCGTTTGCTGATGGTTCTCTACCCGCCACGAAGAATGCATCAAATGTCATGATCGACGGTATGGAGAAGTCGTTAGACGGTTACAATATCGGGGGTAATAACTATTTTAAACTGCGTGATATTGCTAACCTACTGTCTGGTACAACAAAGCAGTTTGATGTGGCATGGGATGGAGAAAAGAATGCAATCAGCCTTTTAAGTAGCAGACCGTATACTGTTATTGGTGGTGAGATGGCCAAGTTACCGTGGGGCAGAACAAAGAGTGCAATACGTTCAACATCAAAAGTGTATCTTGATAATAAAGAAATCAACCTAACGGCTTATACGGTCGATGGCAGCAATTATTTTAAACTTCGAGACCTGGGCAGTACACTTGATTTCTATGTTAATTGGGATGAAAGAAACAATACACTCGAAATAGAATCCATGTTCAGTTATGTTTCAGAAAATTCGAGTGACACCTCAACGTACATAAGTAATATTAAAGTAGATAATTCACAAGAAGATTATTTAAGCAATTGGGCTAGAATTTCACCAGTACAGCAGTTTTCCTACAAAAATGAAGGCTTGGCATATGCTTATGTCGAGGACAGCACCCTTCAAATGGTAACATCTGGTAAAAAGTTGAGCATAGAGATGAAATATCCCGTATTGGGGGATGTGATATCCGATGATGATGGGAATTTTTACGTAGTATGGGGAAAAGAAAACGATAATAATGATGTAGTGGAAACGGTGTTTATTTCAAAGTACTCATCTGATGGTCAGCACATCCAAACAACGGGCTTTGAAGGAAAATCTTCTCCTTGGCATGACAGCAGCTCCGCCAAAACGAAGTCACCCTTTCGGCATGGTAACAGTGTTTCTGTGATCGCAAATGGTATCTTGGTCAATTATCATTCCAAGTTAAGATATGACGGTCATCAAAGCGATAATGCAATTGCTGTCAAAATATCAGATATGTCAGCTTATTCACTGCCTAATGATACCTTCAGCGGCCACTCATTTAATCAGAGTCTCATTTACAGTAAGCTGTCTTCAAGATTCCTTTTTGCGAGTCAAGGTGATGCATATCCGCGTGGGTTCAGAATAAATGATAGTCATGGGAAATATGGAAATAACGATGAAATTGTATTCCATTTCTATCTTGGAGCCAATGCAAACTATGATATGGGAATCGTAAATAAAACTTTTGCGCAGCTTGGTGGGCTTACCGAGACAAGCAAAGGAATTGTACTTGTAGGGGCATCTGCCAAGTCGATCAGCGAGGCAGCCAAGAGTGAAAAGCAAAATCTGTTCATACAAATATTTGACCCACGTGCTTCCCAATTATCCTCGTCTTCTGCTATCGGAGGTACTAATCGCAGTGGTGCAACCTCGTTTGATATTAATGACAGCAAGAGCAAACCTTTAACAGAGGTGACGGATCGTGGGGTAATCTGGCTGACCGACTATACAGACAAGGATGTTATCGCACCTCAGGTGGTCACTGCGGATGACCGTATTGTGATCATGTGGACGGAAGAAGATCAGAAATCAGAGTTCAAATCCTTTTATATGGTGCTGTCTGCGGAAGGTGATGTGATTACACCAGCAACCTCCATTGGCAGTATGCAGTTAAATTCATATGAAACGCCGATATACCATGAAGGCCTTGTCTACTGGGCGTACACGTATAATGGAAGGTTAAGAGTTGTTAGTATCAAACCGTAAAGCAAGTTTTGGTGCTGATTAACCAACCTGATAGCAGAATAAATCAGTGAAGCAAAGCTGGATGGAAAATGTGCTGTTTTCCGTTCAGCTTTTCTGTTATTTCATGGCACCCTGCAAGTTTAGTTTTACTATCGGAGAGCGGAATCATTTTTTCCCAGGCTTAGGTCTAAGAACAAATCAGTCTCAAGCCTGTACGATCAGGCAGAACCTTTAACTACAATAAAAAGTGTGGACGATCAAGTGTGAAAATTTAGTGCAGTTCCTTCATGATTTTCTATGGTTACATAGAATTACACACATGGTTACACAGAAAAATTAAATTCGATGAAGGAGAGGCGGCATGAAAAAATATATTAAATCAGGAATAGTTTTAGTTGCCCTAGTAGGGATAATAACATACGGTTTATCAGCCTTTCCAGTCGATGCCGAGCCAAACAGCAAAGTACATAACATTGAGAAATATATTGAGGAGCAGCAAAAAATCAGTCAAATTCCTGGTATTTCACTCGTAATCGTGGAGAAAGGGCAGACGGTTTATCAGCAAGGGTTTGGATATGCCGATCTGGAGACGAAGCAGCCGGTAACTGCAGAGACTCGTTTTGAGATTGGATCAACAACAAAGGCATTTACAGGTCTAGCTATATTGCAGTTGGAAAAGGAAGGGATGTTAAAACGAACGGATGATGTCCAGTCCTATATTCCCTGGTTCAAACTGAACTATAAAGGGAACCCACAGACGATTACGATTAATCAACTTCTGTATCACACCAGTGGTATTGCCTTTCAATCCATAGCACATATTCCTGAGAGTAACGAAGAGAACGCGCTTGAACTGACCGTCAGGACGCTTTTAGGTCAGGAACTGGATCGTGAACCAGGGAGTTCTATGAAATATGCAACAATCAATTATGATGTGCTTGGTCTCATTATAGAGGAAGTAACCAAGAAACCTTATGACCAATATATAAAACAGAAGATTCTAGAGCCGATCGGAATGAACGATTCTTTGGTTGGAAGACATCAAGTACAGTCTGCTGAAGTGGCGGCGGGATACAAACTTGGATTTATGCAAGCACAGGCTTATGAAGCACCGATCTATAGAGGCAACATACCTGCCGGATATTTGATCAGCAGCACGAATGATATTGCAAAGTGGATGAATTTCCAGTTAGGAGTGGGCACTGGTAATGAGGCTGATCAACAAATCGTACAATTATCCCATGTCCCTGATTCATCTGTAGAACCTTTTGATAAAGACAGCTATTACGGTAGTGGCTGGGTTATTCATAAGAAAAGAGATAAGACATATATACTGCACGAAGGAGCAAATCCCAACTACACCTCCTACTTTATCCTGCAGCCTGAGGAACAGGTGGGTGTGGCCATTTTATCCAATATGAATACATCCTATACGACAGCGATAGGTCAGGGTGTACTGGATCTTTGGGAAGGAAATGACGTCAATACGCACCATACCGACATGCTTCAAGAATTGGATAAAATATTGACTCTCGTATGTATCGTTCTTGGCTGCTGCAGTGCGTTGTTTATTGTTTTCATTGTGAGCATGATCCGGAACCTTGCCAAGAAGGAGCGGATGTGGAATTCGTTGAATGTTAGGAGGAGCAACTCTTTTCTTGTGCATACGATAGCAGCGGTTGCTGTAACAGAATGTATAATTATATTACCACCTATTTTTATGGGGGGCCTATCGTGGTCATTTGTGAAAGTTTGGGCTCCAACAACGGTAAGTGTGTCACTGTATAGTACCTTCATTACAATAAGTCTTTATTATCTGTACGTTATATTACGTAGTTTCACCCATAAGACAACATCTAGGCAGTTCCCAGTCTGTAGGGAAGTTTGGTGATAGCATCTATGCATATGAGATTTTAACCGGCGTAACAGACTCCCCGGAGTACCATCAGATATCTAAGGAGGAATTTGATTCGTTTGAAATGTGGTCTCAGGATCATTCAAGGAATAATAAAAAACTTTATGAAATCCTTGGCCGTCCTGTCCTCTGCAGTGGTTATTTGGGGAGAGGGGAATTGGATACCTCGTTGCTTCGTGAGATGTAAGTCCGGAACCATGCCTATAAATGCTACTGACATAACGTTGTCAGTGGTGTTTTTTTATAATCAGATCAGTACAGCAAAGGAGACAGGTAAGTATCAAGACTTAGGGAGAAATAATGAAGAAGACTAGGAAGGATGATCTGTTGTGAAATTTGCTTCTGTACGTATGATTTGGATACAGCAGCCGACGACGATGCCGTGGGGGAACCGTTCGATGCTGTTCCGCGATCCGGCGGGCAACCTCGTGAACCTTTTTCAACCGGTAACCGAGGAAGCAATTCAACGAATAAAATGAGGGACATTGATCCGTAAATAAACACATAAAAAAACAGCTCATCATTCGAGGAGTTCCCAGATAGGTTTGCAAAACTAGAAGTCCCCGCAATGACGTGGGCCGTATTCGAAGCTTTCGGACCGTTCCCGGAAACGTTGCTATGTAAAGTTTACTTAAGGTATTCATTACCTATATCGCGCACCATTCGAGTGGTATCCTTTTCCTATGTCAGATGCGCACCTGATCAATCCTTAAATTGGAAAGGGAGAATAAGAGATGAGTAAAGACCACATGATTCGTTCGATGTTATCTGAAAAAGTAAATATGACGCCGAATGGACGTATCGCCGATCAATTAAACCCGGAAGAGTTTGCTGAGTGCCACGAGTTATTCTTCGACAAGATCATGGAAATTCATGTATCTGATATTCAGGGAATTGAGGGCTACGGTGAATTTGATGAGGAATGCAAAACAGAATACGGAAGCTGTAAAGAATTTCTGATCGAAACATTCGCAGAACCACAAGAGGGCTATTGGTACAATTGGCAGGAGATGTTCGAGACAACGATACTTGATCGTGAATTTTTTGAAACATATTTGCAGGAAATGAAGGATAGAATCCCGTATTGTGAGGGGAAACGTTATTTGGTTTATAACAATACATTCTTCGTTAATATGATCACGGATGGCAAAACAACAGTTGGATTCCCTGACTGGAGCAGATCCGGCATCGGTGATTTCCTTCTCGATTTTGTTATTATGGATTTAAATAAGCCATACTTGCGTATTCCAGAATTATTATTCGATTATTGCAAAAAAAGGGATATGGACATACCAGATTTTCAGGAAAGATTTCTATGTATGGCTTATTATAAAGGCATTGATGTCTTGCGCTGGCATGCATCCATTGACGATACGGAGTCTTGCCGGTCCATTATGAAGTCCATCAGTGAACTAAAAGATCGAATTTACGCCTTATAGATGGTGATGCTATGAAATATATCAATGCTAGCGATGTCCTTCCCGAGGAACTGATAAAAGAAATTCAAAAGTATGCGGCAGGCAAACTATTGTATATTCCTTCTGGAGAGGAAAAAAGGGCCTGGGGAGAAACATCCGGTTACCGAACCCAACTAAAAAAGCGCAATCGAATGATCCGAACCAAGTACGCTCATGGGCGTACCGTATCAGAACTTGCGGACGAGTATTATTTATCCTTGGACTCCATTAAGAAAATCATCTACTCGAAGCAAAATGATGTGCAACTAGCTTATTCTGCGACACTCGAATCAGCTGTAAGCTACGCCAATAGCGGCATGCTTGAAGAATGGATTCAATGCTATTTGCTGCTCACCCTGCAAGCCTCTCCCGATGAGCAGGAGCTCCTGGGGGAGGATGATTTATACTTTGGAGTGGTTAAGTTTCCGTTACGCCTCATTCAGCATGAAGAATTCGATAACGTGGAGAACGTAGCAAGCGAAAGTGAAAGTGATGGTAAATCTATGTCCCTCCCCCTCCTTATTCAGTATAGGGAAGGAACGTTTCATTGTATGATGCAGGAAGAATTACTCGCTTCGTTGAAACAACGCAAAGTAAACGCCTATCCCTCCATCATTGTTTTGAAAGAAAATGCCGGATATAAAAGATTCATGAAACATTTCGGCAATGTATTTATTTTTGTTGATAAAGTTTGATTGCATACATGGGCCATCCTGTAAAGGAGGCCCTTAATGTAATTCGGAAAATGAATTCTTTCTTTGTAGTACGATCTCTAGGGTTCAAGCCAGGGATAAAAACAGGAGAACCCCTGCAAAGTTTAATAGTAAAGCAAACATTGTGCAGTTTATCCTACGCCATCACTTTCTAACAGGGAGTAAAAATTATCGCGGTCTTCATCATCGAATTTGCCAAGCGTCCGCACCTTGACCATTTCATGCCCGCCAAACAGGTCGATCTCCTCGCCATAACTGTTGTAGAGAGCAATCATATTGCCATCCTGATTTATCTCCATATACCCGTAACAATTTCCCTCAGGCACTTCACCATAAAAGAGCAAAAATTGGATTTTATCCACGCTGTTCATGTTGAGCTCCTTTCTTAATTCCTCATCAATCTGAACAATATTTTACGTGATACCGGATGAATTGGAAAAAGCGATATTGCCCTGCATATCCGGAAATTCATTACTGTATAGAAAGCATAAGGGGGGCTCTCTCGTTATATCGCTCATTCGCACATTATTTCTTGACGAGAGGGGATTTGGGGAGTATTATAACGTGCCGGTTTTTACAAGGTCTATCGATAGTCACCTCCTTTAATGGAAAATGAAGTGCTAGAATAGATGGTTTATATCGTTATGAGATTTAGGATGTATATAGAAGTTGCAGGAAGGCGTAGTGGTCGTGAAAGAGGGTAGTTTATGCATGTAACAGAGTCGGAAAGTGATTACAAAAAGTATATATAACATTTTATTCCATTACAGCAAGTGGAAAATATAAAATGTAACATATTCAATATGAAGAGTTATATCTTTTCTATAATTTTTTTACATAGATTTAATAGAATTAACCCCTTTTATGAATTGAACTATGGTAAAATATCTCAGGATCTGAAATTGGAGAGGGGTTTTGTTTACTCATGTCTTGGAAAAAAGTTTTGGGGAAAAGCACCATTCGTGTGGCTGCTGCTACATTATTACTCACTCAGCTATTCGGTGCAGCAGGTTCGGTTTCTGCCGCAGGCAAAGATGTAGAAGTACATTTGATTGGAATCAATGACTTTCACGGCCAGCTAGATACAACATCCATAGTTGGTGATAAAAAGGCAGGATCGGCTCCAATTCTAGCAACCTATCTCAAAGAAGCTCAAGCCAAGTATGAGCATTCTCTGTTGTTTCATAACGGGGACTCGGTTGGCGCATCGGCTCCAGTGTCATCTCTTGATCGGGATGAGCCTACGATGGAGTGGATGAATATGATGGGATTTGATGTGGGTTCCCTGGGTAACCACGAATTCGACCAAGGGATCGCAGCATTGAAAGCACAGATTTTCGGCGGTCTTGATCCAAAAGAAGGTAAAGTAACTCATGGCGGCGCGAAATTTGATTATGTAAATGCAAACGTGATCGAAAACTCCACGGGTAAACCCCTGATTAAACCGTATGTGATTAAAGAAGTAGGCGGCGTTAAAATCGGATTTATTGGCCTTGTGACGAAATCGACGCCGAACAAAGTATCTCCAGCAGGTACAGCAGGCGTACGTTTCCTGAGCGCTGAAGAAGAGGTTGAAGCCGTTAATAAATATGCAAAAGAATTGCAAGACCAAGGCGTTGAAACGATCATCGTTCTGGCCCATGACCCAGCATCGACTAAAGAAGGCGTAACAACTGGTGAAGCAGCTGATCTGGCAAAAGCCTTGCCTGCAAACTCACCTGTTGATGTTATCGTTGCGGGTGACAACCATGCTCTGGCAAACGGTGTCGTGAATGGCAAACTGATTGTGCAAGCGTACTCGTATGGTACGGCTTTTGAAGATATCAAGCTGATGATTGACCCTGTTACCGGGGATGTAACTGAAAAATCAGCTACCGTAACAACAACGTTCCAAGAGGGTGTAAAAGAAGACCCTGAAACACTCGCTATCATTAAAAAGTCTTTGGACAAGCACCCTGAGCTGACTAAGCCAGTAGGTACAACAGATGGCTCCGTTTTGCGTACAGATGCTTACAATAACGAAGCTCCGCTGGGCAACCTGATCGCAGATGCGATGCGTCAAGCGGACTTTGGAGATAAAGCAAGCAAGGCTGACTTTGCGTTCATGAATCCAGGTGGCATCCGTGCAGACCTGCCAAAAGGTGATGTGACTTTTGCGGATTTGGCTAAAATCCAGCCTTTCGGCAATACACTCGTGAAGCTGGAACTGACAGGTGAGCAAGTGAAAACGTTACTGCAACAGCAATGGGGAACGAATGCAGACGGCACACCAAACACAAAAACTTTGCAAATCGCTGGTTTGAAATACACCGCTGACTTCAGCAAGCCGGTTGCTGAGCGTGTGACGGCTCTTACGCTTGAAGATGGTACACCGGTTGATCCTAAAAAATCATACACCGCTGTTGTAAACAATTTCATGGCCGCAGGTGGAGATAACTACAAAGTACTGTTGGATGCGAAATCATCTTTGGCTGGTCCGATTGATCTGGATGTGTTCTACAAGTACATCACAGATACGTTCAAAGGCGGCGACATCCAAGCTAAGAAAGAAGGACGTATCACAAATCTGGCTGTCGCTACAGAGCCAGCAGAAACACCAGCACCAGTTAACAATGAGCCTATTACTCGTGCTGAATTTGTAACTGCACTCGTCGATCTGTTAAAGCTTAACGAAGTATCTACAGCACCATCTTATCAGGATGTTTCTCCTAATGCCGCATATGCAGATGCAATTGCAGAAGCTTCCAAAGCCGGATTTATTCAAGGTTACGGCGGTAACTTCTATCCTGAACGTGATATTACTCGGGAAGAGGCAGCAACAATTTTGGCCAAATTGGTAAACAGCCCGGCGTCCGAAGCGCAGGCAGCAACCATTATTGCTGGTTTTGAAGATGGAACATCCGTATCTGCTTATGCGGTGAAGCCACTGGCGAAACTGATTGATAAAGGTATTTTCAATGTAACAGACAAAAAAATGCTAGAGCCTAAGCAAGGCCTTTCGATGAATGATGCCAAAGCATTGATTCAAAAAGCAGCAGCGGCTAAAGCTTCTTAATCCTCACCTGCAAGCAATGAATGATCGAATCAAGATCAACATGTGACGAGCATTATACATGGCTACAACAGTTACGAACCACTCGCTAATCCAGCGGGTGGTTTTTTTGTGAGGCAAAAACACTTTTTTCTGCCTTGTCCACGTCTATCCCTCACCAAAATCCCTCTACTGTATCTAATAAACTATCAACAATAAGGAGGTTTTGAGAATGGGAAATCGTAGACCTACAGGTGGTTATGATCCGGTGCAGATTTATAACTCTACTTCGTTTAATGCGTATGGAACGGTCGAGTATCCATCTGTTTTCTGTAGCAATGACCGTTACAGTGTTCAACGCGAAGGGACGTGGCAGTCTTCAGGGCGCGGTGTTTGTCTGGTGACTCGAATAACAGCTACTGTGATCACACCGAGTGGAAACATCGAGGCCGAACCGTACACGTCATCAGGGACATCTTACAGCCAATTTGCCATTATCCAGGTCGGCCCGAACCAGTTTCGGGTAACGCGTGTGGTAGGCTCCGCTAGACATCGCCGGAAATGTTAAGGATGATCAGTAATATGGTAGAGCAAGGCGAGATCAAGCAGATTGTTGCGTAAAAAAATGTATGCAACGCAAGAAGCGACTCTCCAGATCAACGGTGAGTCGCTTCTTTGCGTCATAAAGCTTCAAAATTAGTGTTTCTGGTACCACAATATTCGGCGATACATCGAGGAATCTTTCAAGCGCCGAAAAGGACGAAGGTCGGGTCGATAATTGCCTTCAATAATCCAGATTCGGCCTTTCTTATCGATGCCGATATCAAAACCGATTTGTCTCAGATCAGGGTAGTGCACTTCGAGACTCTTTGCAGCCAGCAGAGCAGTGCGCTCCACTTGAAGAAGTTGCTTTCGTCCACCAGCACGTGCTAATTGTAACGCTTTGAGCACAGGAATGGTACGGTTGGTCACATTAGTCACCAGATATCCGCGTGACGCGATCTTGGCATAGGAGCCGGTCACGCGCCAAACAGAAGAGGTTGTCTTCTGGCGTTGAACCATAACTCGAAGATCGAAAGGCCTTTGCTGAATACGAGCTAAATATAGACGCTGCTGAATGATATACTCACGATCCTTACCAACTTGATCAAGCCAATCCTGTAATTCGTCTCTGTTTTGCATCGTAATGGTACTATTCTCATTCTGGATTCGATAGGTGCCCGTCTTCAGACGCCGGATAAACATAATATCTCTGCCATAGCGCCCATCGCAGGGTTTCAGCACGACACTGGAATGCTGTAGCAGCATTTGGTCGAAGGCTTCTTGCTCAAGCAACTGTGTTTCCGGCAATCGGCTGGCGAGTAAAGGGACACTGCTCAAGGCCCGATATTGTAGCCATTTGTCCCGTTGAAATAACATTGACATCACAGCCTTTAATCAGGGTCAAATCAGAATATACGACTCTCATCTTATTTTAGTTCAAACCTGTTTCTTACATAACCTACCATTCGTCTAAATATGAGAGTCTTTACTCCGTTCGGTAACTACAAAAAATCCCTGATAAAGCTATACGTGTTGTCATAGATGGATATCAAAAGCTGTGCTACACTTTATCGCATAAGTTAGTGAATTATTTCACAATACAATCATGAGGGGAAACGATCTCAGTGGAACTGACAAAAAAGAGATGGATTATTCTGATTGCAAGTTGCTTTATCAATCTATGTATTGGCTCCATTTATGCATGGAGTGTATTCGCTGCTCCGATGGCAGCATATCTAAGTGGTCTCACAGGGCGTACATTGACACCAGGAGATTTGGCTATTGTGTTTACGATCTGCAATTCGGTTGGGCCTATTACAATGATATCGGGTGGATGGATCAATGACAGGTTTGGACCTAAGAATGTCATTCTGGTTGGAGGGATTTTATTTGGGGGCGGTATGATTTTATCCGGCTTTGCGACGTCTGTAGGTTTTCTGGTATTTGCATACGGGATTGTGCTTGGCTTGGGAACAGGTATGATCTATGGGTGCACCATCAGCAACTCAATCAAGTTTTTCCCGGATAAACGTGGATTGGTTGGGGGCGTCACTACGGCGGCCTATGGATTAAGCTCTGTAATCATTCCTCCGGTTGCCAATGCATTCATCAGTAACTCGGGTGTAACCTCTGCATTTTTTATCATTGGGAGTGCCTTTCTTCTTATTATCTGCGTGGCTTCATTCTTTATTGAGAAATGTCCAGTCGATTTTGTTCCGACAGGTTGGACACCGAAGGCAGCCAATCTTGGCCGTGCTGTGAGAGAAGATAAGAACTGGAAAGGTATGCTTGCAAGCCCGATCTTCTACGTGATGATCTTGCTGTTAATCAGCGGAGCTTTTGCCGGACTGATGTGCACCTCTCAAGCTTCACCTATCGCTCAGAAAATGGTTGGTTTGTCGGCTGCTGCCGCAACAACAGTCGTTTCGATCCTGGCGCTGTTTAATACAGGCGGACGGATTCTGGCAGGATATATCTCAGACAAAATTGGCCGAATCAATACACTTGCCATTACCTCTCTCTTATCAGTCGCTGGGCTGACTATGCTTTATTTTTCAGGAGAGAGCAGTGTGGGGACATTTTATATAGGGATTTCCATGATTGGTTTAAGCTTTGGATCCCTGATGGGCGTATTCCCCGGCTTCACCGCAGATCAGTTTGGGGCCAAAAACAACAGTGTGAATTACGGGATCATGTTTATCGGATTTGCACTGGCGGGTTATTTCGGACCATCCATCATGAGGAATGTGTATAGCGCGGATGGCAGTTATCAGAGAGCCTTTGTTATTGCAGCGATCTGTGGTCTTACTGGATTTGTTCTGACCTTTGTATACAAATGGGCTATCAAATATCAGAATAAAGGCACAAGTAACAACTCTAAACTGACTGTTTAAGCGAAAGATACTCAAAAGAAAATCAAAAGTATCTGCAATCACCACATTAATTTATCAAGGGATTCATACAGCATTGGATATCAAAGATTCTTTCATTTTACCAAGCTGTTGTATAAGTCATACGATGTCATCCGAACCCCCGTTTAATAGACGGGGGTTCTTTATTATTTATGTGGCATCTGCAAGATTAATATGTCAGAGTGATATAGTCTGTTACGACTAATATATGTACATGAGAATGTCAAACTTTTTTACCATTAGATTACAAAATTGCTCGTTTACGACCCACCTTTTCGATGGTATACTCTCCTATATTCAAAGAAGATAATAACGCTAATTTGCGACAAAATTTTCATGAAAATATGTCGAATTGGGGCTCATTTCGGATGATTATAGCAAAAGAAAAGGACGAAACAATTATCCTCATTCCTTCGTTGGAACCAGATGATAGGCTTTTGTCCTATGTGCGTCAGTTGCGAGACTACGGGTTTACGAATTTGGTCATTGTAGATGATGGATCTGGTGAAACCTATCAACACATTTTCGAAGAATTGGGAGATAATGGATGTGTTTTGCTGCGACACGCGGAAAATCAGGGGAAAGGTGAGGCGCTGAAGACCGGATTTCGTTACATAGCACAGCATTACGGACAGGCTCATTACGTCGTTACTGCAGATTCTGATGGTCAGCACGCTGCGGAGGATGTGTATCGCATTGCCCAGGAAGCCAAACTTCATCCCCATAACTTACTGCTCGGTGTGCGTGATTTTAACGAAGGTAGTATTCCGCCGAAATCCCTGTTAGGCAACCGCATGACCTCTTTTATTTTTGCCCTGTTATATGGAAAGAAACTGTCGGATACCCAGACGGGACTTCGCGCATTCAGCACAAAGTTATTGTCATTTATGCTAGATGTGCGCGGCAAGCGATTTGAATATGAGCTGCAGATGCTGATTTCCTGTATTCAATCCGGTATAGCCATTCACACTGTGCCCATTCAGGTGATCTATGAAAACGGAAATGCAGGTACACATTTCAAAGCTATTCAGGATAGTGCCCGGGTGATGGGTGTACTATTCTCTAATTTCTTTCGTTTTATTTCATCGTCAGTCGCGAGCTCAGTGGTCGATTTGGGCATTGCCTGGTTTTTGATTGATTTCCTGCGTCCCCTGATGGGGGATCAGCATTATTTAAGAATTCTGCTCGCCACCGTCATCGCCCGAGTCATTTCTATTGTTGTGAATTATGTACTGAATCGATATTTTGTGTTCCGAAAGGAAGACAGCCGGGGGAGTCTATGGCGTTACTTAACGTTGTGCGGCTTGGTTATATTGCTGTCAAGTACAGGCGTTTATTTATTCCATACCCTATTCCTCGTGGATGAGAAGGCGGCGAAATTCGTCTGTGACGCCATTCTATTCCTGCTGAGCTTTCAACTGCAGCGGAGGTGGGTATTTGCAGCAAGGAGGAAACAGCTGTAGTGCAAAACGAGAAAAGACAAAATGTTTTTTTCATCATCACCATGATTCTCATGACGATTTATCTGATCTGGCGTATGTTCTTTACGCTACCATGGGGAGAAGGGGTGCTGAATGTTATCTTTGGCATACTGCTCATTATGGCGGAGGCGGTCACGGTGGGCACGACCTTCGAGTTGTTTTTTCAAAAGATGCAAAAGAAACGGGCACAGCTCGATTTTCCGGTGATCCCGGATGAATATTACCCGCATGTCGATGTGTTTATCGCCACACATAACGAACCCGTTGACCTTCTATATAAAACGGTGAATGCCTGTACGTTCATGGATTATCCGGACAAGTCGAAGGTGCACATTTATCTGTGTGATGATGGGGCGAGACCTGCAGTGGAAGAACTGGCGAAGGAGTTCGGCGTAGGGTATCTGGGTTTCCCAGGCAACAAGGATGCCAAGTCCGGTAACCTTAACAATGCGCTGAGCAAGACTTCTTCTCCGCTGATCGCCACTTTTGATGCAGACATGATTCCGCAGCATACATTTCTAATGAAAACTGTCCCGTATTTCCTGCTCTCCACGTTTACCGAGGAGAATGGAGAATGGCGGCTTCGCCGTGAGGATGAGATGGATCCGACCTTTAAGCTGGGGCTGGTTCAGACCCCGCAAAGCTTTTACAATCCCGATCTGTTCCAGTTCAACCTATATGCGGAGCAAGGGATTCCGAATGAACAGGATTTCTTCTCGCGTGAGGTTAACATTCTGCGCAATGCGTCCAATGCGGTTGCATATACGGGCAGTAATACGGTGATTTCCCGGCAAGGTATGGTGGATATCGGTGGATTCCCACTGAACACCATTACGGAAGATTTTGAGACAAGCATCCGGTTACAGCAGGAAGGATATATCACGTATGCTACCCAGGAAGTACAGGCAGCAGGGCAGACCACGACCACAATTTCGAGTATGATCAAGCAGCGGATTCGCTGGGCGAGGGGCATTATCCAGAGTTTGCAAAATACGCGTGCACCGATCTCCAGGAAGCTGCCTTTCTGGACCAGGATAACCTATGTAAGCAGTTTCCTGTACTGGTGGTCTTTTTTTAATCGACTGATCTTTATCCTGTCTCCTATTCTGTTTGCCTTGTTTGATTTCCAGATTGTAAATACGACCTTCTGGCAGATTCTAATCTTCTGGCTGCCTTCGTATTTCTTTTACAGTCTGTCGATGCGTTATCTGTCGAGTAATATACGAAATCAACGCTGGAGTCAGGTCATTGATACGATCTTCATGCCTTATCTGATCTGGCCAGTCATTCTGGAGACAGTGGGCATCCGTGAGCGTAAGTTCAAGGTGACGAATAAAAACCGTTCAACCGGACGTGAGTGGATTGCCTCGATGAAATATGCACTGCCGCATATTTTTCTACTCCTGTTATCCATCGCCGCCATTATTCGGTATGTGAACGGCAAATACGGCATCGCCTTGTTCTTCAGCAGCATTATCATCTTCTGGCTCGTTCACAATATGATTGCCTTGCTCTATGCCCTCTTCTTCATGATCGGACGCCGGGCATATCGGGAGAATGAGCGGATACGAGCACAGGAGGATGTTATCATCGGTTATCCGGATAGTACGCTACGATATGAGGCCAAAACCGTTGATCTGTCGGAAAATGGCATCGCATTTTACGTTCCATACCCTATTTATTTGCCGGAGCAGAAGACGATCTCTCTGATCGTCAAATCGAGTCGATATGAAGCCAAACTTGATGCTGTTATTGTATATGTTAAGGCCGATGGCGAGGGATGGCGCTATTCCGCAACGGTTAAACCGCTCAGTGAGACGGATAATCGGCAATACATGCAGCTCATTTATGACCGGAAGCACTCGCTGCCAGAGCAGATGAATCTATGGGATACGGCATACGATGACATGCTTCGCAATGTGAAAAAGCGGATCATCCAGCCTAAGTCGGATCAGCGGAAAATGCCGAGGCTGTCCCTTCATCTTCCCGTGACGTTCACAAATCATGCAAGCTGTACACTGCTCAGCTTCAATTATCGTTTCTTCTCTGCCACAAATCTGCAAGGTAAGATAGCAGAGGGGGCAGAGGTAACCTTTTACACCGAAAGCAATATTGAAGTGGTCTTAAAACATACAGGAAAAACAACGGCGAACAAACGTGAAGTGCTTCTCTCCGTAGAGAATATCGATGAGATCTTGGGGCGTGGTCTGATTGATCAGTTGCTGAGTGATTTGATCCGTCCACAAGCTGAGCGGTTCACCAAAGAGGGTTAGGAGAGATAGAAATGCTGTTTTTGCTTCAACTTGTGATGGGCATGTTACTCATAATATCTATGGTTGGTTATATGCAGTTTGTCCGTAAATTCATGTCCATCCGGTGGGAGTTTATTCCGATATTTGTGTTCTCGGCTATTGCCTGTATCGTCTATTTCGCCGGATTAACAGGGCAGCTCTTCACGGGCAGCATTGTTGTGCTGGTCACAGGTCTATTGTTACTCAGAGGCAGAGTGATTCAAGCCTTGTACCAGAGCAAACGGGGAGCATGGTCTTTTTCATTTTCGTTATTTCAATTAAGTTTTCTGGGTGGGGTTTTCGTATTTCTGCTCATTCTGTTCCACACGGAGCTGACTCACTACGATAATTTCTCACATTGGGCGATTGTAGTGAAGGAGATGCTGAGCACTAATGCGTTTCCAACGCCGAATTCGGACCTGATTGAGTTTAAAAATTACCCGCTCGGCACTTCGTCGTTTATCTACTACATCTGCCGATTCATGGGACATGCTGAGCCGATTATGCTGCTGGCGCAGGGGCTACTAATCTTTTCCTGTTTCTATGCCATGTTTGGCATCGTGTCAGAGAAAAAAAGGTTTCTATTGTATGCTTTTCTCGGGTTAGGTTTATCCACGTTATCCTTTTTCAACCTGACGATTCGTATCACCAACCTGCTGGTAGACTTCCTGCTTCCAATCTATGCACTCGCGATTATGGCAGCGATATACCAGTATCGTCATGATCTTAAGCGAGCTTGCATCATTATCCTGCCGCTGGCAGGTCTGCTGACGGTGATTAAAAGCACAGGCATTATTTTTGCGGCCGTTGGTCTTATCTTTCTCGTCTACATCTGGCTTGCGAATAAGCAACGTGCCAACTGGAAGATTGGACTCGCTGTGTTCGGTACGATTATAGGGGCATTGTTGCCGTATTTCAGCTGGAGCTGGCGCATGGCAACGGTATTCCAAGGTGTGAATAACAAGTTCGAGGGAGCCGCTGCAGCGCTAAAGTCTGGTAAAACAGCGGAGCAAAAGTGGGACATTCTGGTGCTCTTCTTGAAATCTAGCGTGGATATTACATCCAGACCTGTGCTAGGCATTGTCATTTTTGAGATCGCTGCAATCGCTGCTTCCATCGTCGCCTATGTGGTGCTCAAGAAGAAGTGGAACCTGTGGAAAGTGCTGATTGCACTGAACGTGGTCGTTGTACTGTACTATGCCGGAATTCTGGCGTTATATCTGTTCTCCATGCCTGTGGATGAGGCTGTCCGCTTGGCAGGATTCGAGCGTTACGCCTCAAGTATCGTTGTACTCTTTGCTGGTGGATTGGTACTTTGTGCAGCCGTTGACATTGAGCGCACGTTCCACTACCGCATTGGTGAGGTTCCCGATTTTCAAGCATTCAAGACGGTTCAGACGAAGAGGCATTATCAACAGGGAATTATCGGTTGTATGGCACTCGCAGCAACCACACTCTTGTCGGAGTATAACGGGATGATCTCGATCACTAAAACGTATGACCAGACTCTTCCCTACGAGGTGCACACGGTGACAGGGGATCGGTGGTATACAGGCGGTAAGGAGGATATGAACAAGTATCTGTTCTATGGATCCGACCGGGATCAACAGGTCACCAGTTATTACATGCAATACGTGGGTAGATACTTCTTATATGCTCCCAATGTGGACGGTATTGTGCTGTTCTATGAGGATAATATGGACAATCTGCTGAGTAACTATGACTATCTAGTGGTGATTGAGCCGGATCTCGATGCCAAATGGTTGTTAAAAAAACACTACGGCATTGATATGCAAAAAGGAATCTACAAAATCACCCGATCCGGTGACCGGATCGTGCTGACATTGACCACCGTTTAATTGAAGCTTACGACTAAGTGATCCAAGGTATGTATCATTCGAAAAAAAAGCGCAGATTCCGTCTGTATCCTTCTGCTGCGGAAGCAACCAGGACGGACTGAACAAAAGCTCCACTCCCATGAAACCGGTGAGTGGAGCTTTTGATATATATGAAGTGGAACTTCTGCTTAGACGGTCTTACCCTCGGGTTTAAGCTTTCGCATAAAGGCTTCGATATTATCGATTAGCAGCTTGTTGTTTGGCGAATCGGTCCGGGTAATGATCTCTTTCACTGCATGGACAAATGTGCTTAGGCTGGTCGTGTCAGCCTTCTCAAACCGGTTCTGGATGGGCATGTTATCAGCAGAGCGGGCCGCATCCTCACGGTATTCTTTGATCCATGCCTGATTCGTTGATGCCTGTTTCGCAAAATTCTGTAGAATGCTGCTCCAGTCTTTGTTGTTTATAATGGCATCTTGCAACTTATCATAGGTCTGAGGCTGGAATTTACGCATCATGTAATTAAGATCAACGTAATCCTCTGGTGCACCAACCGGCCGTTGCGGTGGTGTATTATACTGGATTTGTTTCGTTTCAGGGTTGATTGTTCTGGTTGTGGAGATCGCACCAATCTGGCGGATCGTAGTCATGAACTCGGTGGCCTGATTGCCTTTCATGTAGTTGTTCGCTATGTATTGTGCTTGAGTTAGACCAAGTTCTAGTAAAGTGGATCGTTGGTCCTCATCTGTTACATCCGTAATCAGATTGGACTGGATGATGCCGTACACTGCTTCTTTAACCTCAGAAGATTGACTCTTGAGCAGGCGCTCCAGTGACTCGTTAATCTGAACGGTTCCGAAGAAAACTGCCGCATGATTTACGATATCGGAGGAGGCGAGCTGTCTGGAAGCATTGCTGATCTCTACGGTATCTGTGTCATGAGATAATTCGAACTTCCCTGAGATTATTGTTGGTTGAGCCGCTTGTCCCGTGCGTTGTTGTGAATGAGTGTAGGTATTGAGGTCAAACGGGGTTGTGCTTTGAACCTTCATTCGTAAACACCCCTATTCGTAAATGAATAAATGCTCCAATTTCTAAATTATATTATAATAAGTGTAAAATGACTTCTTATAATCCACAATATACCAATACTTTATCGGTTTGTTAAGTGATGAATATTATAGTTTGACGGTTAGCTGGTTCATATCGACAAAAATAGGTTTCTATGATAGGCTGAGCATATCCCAAGGGCATTCTACTTTTCCGAGTAGAGTGCCTTGCTGTATATTACGGGAGTTTACATTTAATGTATTTTATATGAAAGCATGTGGAGGTGGTGATGCTATGTTTCTCTCTTTAGCCCCCGTAGGGGAATGTTGGATGATGGAAAGTGAATGTATACAGAAAATCATAGAATACAGAGGAGCGAACATAGCATGACTACTCTTATACAAGCGGAGAACCGTATCAAATTAAAGCCGTCCAAACTTCAGAATTTACGCCAATCTGGCCGCCTGCCAGGTATTGTTTTTGGCAAAAATACAGAGAATGAGATGATTCATATCCCGTCGGTACCCTTTCAAAAATGGTTGAAACAAGGTGCGTCCGGGTTCATTGAACTGCAATTTGAAGAAAAACCTTCACTTACCGTGTTGCTGGAAGACTTGCAACGTGACCCCGTTACACGGGAATTGCTCCATGTTGATTTTCAGCAGGTGCAGAATAATGAGGTGCTACGTACCAAAATTCCGGTCAAGTTCAACGGAACCCCAGTGGATGCGAAATACGGCGGGGTTGTGCAGATTCAGTTAGCTACAATTGAAGTGGAGGCGCTGCCTCGTCATCTACCAACCGTGGTCGAGTTTGATATTAGCGCGATGAAAATTGGTCAAACGCTACATGTTGAGGATGCCGAGTTCGCACCGGAAGTAACGGTGATCTCAGAGGGCAATGAGTCACTTCTTTCCGTGATTAAACCTTAACGATGTCTTGATGTTGAAAAATGTTTTGAAATGCTGCATGGGCGACTAGCCCATGCAGCTTGTTTTTGGTTGCAGTAAGGAGTGGGGGAAATAAAATATTTCGCATCCATGGAAGGGAATACAGGAAATAAGATACAATACTATATATATGAAATTCATGAACAAAGGTGGTGAATATATGAAGGAATTGCATAGCCCAATGAATCGAAAGACCTACTATATATCCATGCTTTTGATGATCGTTCTAATGGCAGCCGGATTAGCAGTCTCGACCGCAGAGCTTCAGGGTATTACAACCGGTTATGTCATTCATTTGTTATGTGCTGTGACTATACCTGCCTGCTTACTTATTTACCCCCGCTATGAAACGTTTGCGTTTCGATTGAGCATCATTTTGCTCGGGTTTGTCTATTTCTACACCCTTGCTTTGATATATCCTCAGACGTGGACAACGTACATTATGATCTGTTTGCTTCCAGCACTCGCGATTCTGTTCTATGATTTCAAGCTGTTTTATATTTCGCTCAGTTTGAATACGATCATGTTGGTGGTTGTGACGACTTATATTCATAAGCAAGATAATATATACAAATATATACATATAGATTTGACTGGCAATCTGATTAATATTTTGGCGAGCCAGCTGCTCCTGTTTCTCATTTTCTATCTGACCTTTGATCGCGTACGAAAGCAAGAATTATATTTGGAACAGGTGCAACAATCTGAACGCCTCAAAATGGTAGGACATCTGACGGCAGCGGTTGCTCACGAAATTCGTAACCCGGTAACGGTAGTACGAGGATTCCTACAGTTGTATCAACAAAATCCGGCCTTCGACGCTGCAGATCGCTCAAAGTTTGCGCTGATGATCGATGAGCTGAATACAGTGGAACAGGTGACCTCTCAATTTCTGTCCATTGCCAAACCGAACAGAGAAATATTGGTAGACGAGAAGGTGGATGTGCAGGAGGTGCTTGAGGGGGTAGCCAGTCTATTAGGCTCCTACGCCATGTTGTCGAATAAACATATCGATATCGAGATTGGGGAGGGCTGTACTATCCTCATGAATGCCGTTGAGTTCAAGCAGGTTATCATTAATCTGATCAAAAACGCCCTTGAAGCTTCGGATACGGGAGCCATGGTTCACGTAACAGCAAGAGTTGTGAAGCAAAAGGTAGAGATCAAGATTGTGGATCAAGGCTGTGGGATGACCGAGGAGGAGGTGAAAGCTTTGGGTACGCCGTTTTACTCGCTCAAAACGAATGGTACGGGACTGGGCCTGATGATCTGCTTCAGCATCGTGGAGAAGGTTAACGGAACGATCAAGTATATGAGTGAGAAGGGAGTGGGTACGACGGTGCTCCTGACGTTTCCGACTGCAGACCGCAGCTGAGTTGCGCGGATAGTAGATATCTACCTGCTTGTGGCGAGCTTAGCTATGTCGAGGTTAATTCGAAGTAATATCTAATATAACGTAAAACTGTAATGTACATCATGAAGGAGGTACGTATGATTCGTAAACAATGGGGTTCAACGAAAAAGGGTTTTATGCTGTTGATAACAGCTATGCTATTTGTACTGCTATCCGTTTTCGCTACATCTTCCTACGCGGCAGATGAGGAAAGTAACCTGAATGGAGATGCCGTAGAAAGCCTGCTGCAACTGAATTGGTCATCGCTGGACGAGTTGAATGATCACTTTTCCCGTTCCGTTGCTTACGGCAGCGGGACATATGTTATGCCGGCTGTTGGAGGTAATGTGAAGACGTCGAAAGACGGGCTGTCCTGGAAGACGACCTATACAGGTTATCCAGTAGATTTTAGTTTGATCATATGGGGCAAGAACCAATTTGTAGGTTTTCGTCAGGAAGCACAATTCGTCAGTGTATGGACATCCAAGGATGGTCTCGCTTGGGAGAAGTCCGATCAACCAATACATATAAGTTTTCCGAGAAGCGCAGCATGGAATGGAAAGAGGTATGTCGTAGTTGGCGGTACGTCATATGACGGGCAGATTTTTTCTTCTGAAGATGCTGTGAAGTGGACGGAGCGAAAAACAGGGATTGAAACCAACTTCACGGGTGTAGCTTGGGGCAATCAGATGTTTGTGGCTCAAGGATATGAGGGAGGAATAACTGCAGTATCCAAGGACGGGATCACATGGAAAAAGGTGAAGACGAATCAGCCAAACTTTGAGCAGATCTGGAATATGACCTATGGCGGCGGGGCTTTTGTTGCCGTAGGCGATGCGACGATAATGACCTCCAGAGATGGGCAGAAGTGGAGCTTTGTTTCATCCAATGTATTTTGGTCCAGTGTTCATTGGGTGAAAGACCGATTTTACATTACAGGTTTTGAATACGTCGATAGAAAGAAACATATTCTGAAGCAGATCAATTGGTCATCCAAGGATGGGAAGAACTGGAGTGATGCAGGTTTTGTATCCAAGCCAGAGCAATATCCTTACGTTACTCTTCATAACGGGAAGCAGTATGTCACGATTACAGATGCCGGTATTCAAACCTCATCAGATGGACGGAAGTGGAAGCTGGCCAAACAGCATTCTTTTCAAATCCCGACGAATGTATATGGAGCCGCAGTAAACAAAGACCGACTGGTTATCGTAGGTGGTAATCGCAGTCGGTTGGACTTTATATCCATAAGCTCTCAAGGATCAGCTCGGATGAACACCTCGGGCAAATGGGCATCTGCGCAAGTGAAACAGACATTTCCTCTTCGGGATGTGATCTGGTCTGGTCAGGATTTCTTCGCTGTAGGGGATGATGGGAAGATGATGTCTTCCGTGGACGGGCTTACGTGGAAGAATATTAAATCCCCTACTACTCGCTCTCTCACAAGTGTGATATATAGTCGTAATACGTATTACGTAGCGGGTGAGGCCGGCACGATTCTTTCGTCCAAAGACCGTAAGACGTGGAAGACGTTAAATACGAAGGTGAAGAAAAAAATTAATGCCATGGCATCGGATGGCAAGACGCTGGTTGCCGTAGGAGATAACGGGCTTCTTCTAGCATCCCAAGATGGGGTGACATGGAATGAGATTCGGGCGCTGTTTCCAGGTCATAACTATGATATAACATGGGGCGATGGCAAATTTGTCGTAACCACAGCGAGTTATTATGGCAATGCGAGCACTGCAGTGGTTCTGACATCGGTTGATGGCCTAAAGTGGGTGGAATCCGGTTTCCCTGACCAATTATATGCGCATGGGATGGAAACAGGGTTCTTCGGCATTGCACATGCCGGAGGGCTGTTTATTGCCGTAGGCAGTGAGGGTTCTATTTTCGTATCTAGGGATGCAAAGAAATGGACGAAGCAAGAGGTCTTATCTACGGAAGATTGGTATCAGGTTGCGGAGTTCGGAGGAAAGATCTACGTTTTTGGTAACACGGGCAAGATTGTCGCGGCTAACCTTCCTTGATTGAGAGCGTTGAAGAGAACCACAGCGGAATAATATGAAAATAAGAGTTCGAGCGCATCTGAATTTAAAAAAAGTTCAAAAAAGGCTGCCGTGGGACAGCCTTTTCTTATTCTGATACTTACTCGATCTCCATCTCCTTCACGGTTTCACCCTCCACCAGTTCAGGCTGATAGTAGGTTTGATTGGGAAGGTCTTTCTTCCCCTGCAGCTTGCGAATGACCCAATCGGCAGCGTCACGCCCCATCTGCTCTTGGGGATGAGTGAGTGTGGTGAGTCGGATGTTTGCATTCTTGGCGATGTAGGAATTGTCCTGACCAATAATCGACAGCTCATCCGGGATCGAAATACCGAGCTGGCGACAGGCATGTACTACCTCCAAACCAACCTCGTCGTTGTAACAAACGATTGCGGTGAGTGCATCCCGATTTTCTTGCAGATAGGCTGTCACGTTCGCAGACAGATCAGCCTTTGATGCGGTGTCAAACGAGAGCACATGCTCGGGATGGAACCTCAGTTTTGCTTCCCYCAGAGCCTTAATGTATCCCTTCATCCGGTACTTGCCCTGCAGATCATCCATTTTGGCAATAATCCCAATCTGGGTATGTCCTTTAGAGATTAACTCTTTAGTGGCGAGATAACTGGACTGCACATCATCCAGACAGAAAAAGGGTACCTCTAACTCCTCATAATACGCATTAATCATCGCAAACGGCACGTCCTGCTCCTTAAAGGACAGGTAGTACGCAATATTCGGGTTATACAGATTGCTTTTGGTCGGTTCCACAATCAAACCATCCACACCATACGAGAGCATCATTTCAAGCGCCTTTTTCTCTTGGGCGACATCATTGTTCGTACTGGCGAGCAACAGCGAGTAGTTGTCCTCATTCAGACGACGTTCGATACCGCGAATAATGGACGGAAAAATATAGTCCGAGATATAGGTGGTGATGACACCAATCGTCTTCTTGGAGGTACTGCCACCTGTTCGCGATCGGTATTGATTGCTGACATAGGTGCCGGACCCCTTTTCGCTGCGTAAAAATCCTTCGTTGGATAATTCTAAAATGGCCTTGCGAACCGTCTGGCGGCTCACGTTATAACTATCTTGCAGAGCCGATTCCGTGGGAATCTGCTCACCAATGCTGTATATTCCCGACAGGATATCGCTCTTTATATCATCAATAATCACTTGGTATTTCGGCTTCAAATCATCCACTTCTTTCGTTGTAACTTCTATATAAATTGAATTATAGGTCTTTGCACTGTGCTTCGATGACAGAATAACCTTCTATTAATATTAATTCGATCAATAAGTTATTCAATCATTGCTTAAGTTGTACGTACATATTCTAGCATGAATCGCTTTACTTGCAAGATAAACCGTACATTTATCGGAATGATACGTACAACTGGCAATCAATTTGTCAAATTGAACCTTACATATATGCTAGAAAAATGAATAAAAATTCGTTGGTATTATTGGATTTTTTGCAAAATCGGTTCTTTGTGAGTATAACTTGGATATCTCATTGACAAATGTACGTACAAAAAATATACTAAGGCTGTCAGAACAGGAAAGCGCATTCTTGGAATGCTCAAATAGATTATAGCCATAAACGGAAGTGGAGCTGCACTTTATTACACTTGCACCTGAATAGATGCCATTCCTCGGACGTAGATGGCAACAAGAGAGGGGATATGCGGAAGTGACGAGTCATGTGGATGTGAAAGAAACCATCGCCAAGGGGGCAACTTCACTTGGGATTGAGCTTGGATCAACGCGCATTAAAGCAGTATTGATTGATGAGCATTTTGAGACAATTGCCTCCGGCAGTTATGAATGGGAGAACCTGCTGAAAGACGGCTATTGGACGTACAATCAGGAGGATATCATCACCGGGTTGCAGACGGCTTACCGCGAGTTGAAGCAGGATGTGCAGCATAAGTATGGTGTACCGCTGACGACCGTAGGCTCCATCGGCTTCTCGGCAATGATGCACGGATATATTGCGCTGGATCAGGCAGGCGAAATGCTCGTACCGTTCCGTACCTGGCGTAACTCAACGACGGGTGCGGCTGCACGTGAGCTCACAGAATTGTTGCAATTCAACATCCCTGAGCGATGGAGCATTGCCCATCTGTATCAGGCGATTCTGAACGGAGAGCAGCATGTACCTCAGATCGATTACCTGACTACACTGGCGGGTTACATCCACTGGTTGCTGACAGGCAATAAGGCAATTGGGATCGGCGATGCATCGGGTATGTTCCCGATTGACGAGACAACGCATAATTACAACCCGGCAATGATCAAGCAGTTCGATGAGCACATCGCTGGCAAAGGTTATCCGTGGAAGGTCGAAGATTTGTTGCCGAAAGTGTACCTCGCAGGAGAACATGCAGGTGCATTGACGGAAGCTGGAGCGAAGTTGCTTGACCCGTCAGGAGAACTGGTAGCGGGGATTCCACTCTGTGCCCCGGAGGGCGATGCGGGAACAGGTATGGTTGCCACAAACAGTGTGCGCAAACGGACCGGTAATATTTCGGTGGGCACATCAGTATTCGCCATGATCGTACTGGAGAAGGAATTGTCCAGCGTATATCCCGAGATTGATATGGTAACCACGCCAGATGGCAGTCCAGTCGGCATGGTGCATGCTAACAACTGTTCGAGTGATCTGAACGCATGGATCGGTTTGTTCCGCGAGTTTGCTGAGGCAATGGGCATCGAGGCCGATTCCGGCAAGCTGTTCAGTGTATTGTTCAACAAGGCACTTGAGGCTGACCCGGATGGGGGCGGATTGCTTAGCTACGGGTACTACTCCGGTGAAAATATTACAGGACTGGAGCAAGGACGACCGCTGTTTGTTCGCTCTCCTGAAAGCAAGTTTAATCTGGCGAATTTCATGCGCACGCATCTGTTCAGTGCCTTCGGCGCGCTTAAGCTGGGCATGGACATCTTGACCGAGAAGGAGCAGGTAGCCATCGACAGCATTTTGGCACATGGCGGTCTGTTTAAAACACCTGTAGTGGGACAGCGTATCGTAGCAGCAGCTATGAATGTTCCGGTATCTGTGATGTCTACAGCTGGTGAAGGCGGAGCATGGGGAATGGCTTTGCTGGCATCGTACCTGATTAACCAAGATCAGCATGAAACGCTGGACGTATTCCTTGAGCAGAAGGTGTTCAAGGACGTAGAAGGGGTCGAAGTGGCACCAGACGCAGCCGATGTGAAGGGCTTTGAAGCATTTATCGAACGCTACCGAAGCGGACTTGCCATTGAACATGCCGCTGTAGAGCATCTGGTAGAGAACGGAGGAAACTAAACATGTTGGAGCAACTAAAACAAGAAGTATTTGAGGCCAATCTGGAGCTTCCAAAGCACGGACTGGTGAAGTTCACTTGGGGCAATGTGAGCGCGATTGATCGGGAAAGCGGTCTGTTCGTTATTAAACCAAGTGGAGTCGATTATGAAAAAATGAAAGCCAGCGACATGGTTGTCGTCGATCTCGACGGTAACGTGGTGGAAGGGGAGATGAGACCTTCCTCGGACACCGCAACCCATGCTGTCTTATATAAACACTACAAGGAAATTGGTGGCATTGTGCATACACACTCCACCTGGGCAACGATCTGGGCGCAAGCCGGTCTGGACGTACCTGTCATGGGAACGACTCACGCCGATACGTTTTACGGAGCTGTACCGTGTGCCCGTTTCTTGAATCAGGACGAAGTTGACCGCGGATACGAAATGGAGACAGGTCGCGTAATCATTGAAACATTCGAACAGCGCGGACTGGATGTGATGGCGATTCCGGCAGTACTTCTGCATGGTCATGCACCGTTTACATGGGGCAAAGACGCCAAGTCGGCGGTGGTGAACAGCGTTGTGCTGGAGGAAGTGTGCAAAATGAACCTGTACGCGCGCCAACTGAACAACTTTGCTAAAGAACTGCCACAAGGCATCTTGGATAAACACTACCTGCGCAAACACGGCAAGGACGCATACTACGGCCAGAAGTAATCTGGAACTGTAGAGGTTGGGATGGTGCAATCAGAGTATCCCGAAGGTTAACCAGCGATTGAAAGATGGTACTGCAATCGCAGTGTCCCGGTGTAGCTACCCTGTCCAACCCAAAGTTGAATAACCTTTTTACACCATTAACAGAGCAGACAGAAGAAAGCTGTAGAAGCGGAGCTAAAAGCTTTCGGCACGAAAGCTACTTCGGAAGGATATGCTTCACCTTTATCACCGGATTTCCCCTTATATATAAGGGATTCAAAGAAATCTGGGGATAACAGTGATCGGAAGATTAATCTGTCTGCGCAGTGACCTCGTGTAACTATCTTATCCAACCCAAGGTTGTATAGAACTTTTACACCATTAAACGGAGAGTGCAGAACCAATCTGTAGAAGCGAAGCGCTCGCGTTTATCCTCGGATTTCCCCCTTAAGAGGGGAAGGAAAGAAATCCGAGGATAACCAGCGATCGAAAGATGGTACTGCAATCGCAGTGACCCGGTGTAACTACCCTATCCAACTATAAATTAATGAAATGAGGATGATTCCATGTCAGCAACAGCAGCAAAAGAGTTTTGGTTCGTTGTCGGTTCACAACATTTGTACGGTGAAGAAGCACTCGGTGAAGTTAAAGCAAACGCACAGAAAATTACAGATGCCCTGAACGCTAGTGGCGTACTCCCTTATCCACTTGTACTTCAAGATCTGGCTGTAACCGCAGACAAGATCACCAGCATTATGAAAGAAGTGAACTATCGCGATGAAGTAGCAGGCGTTATCACTTGGATGCATACCTTCTCTCCAGCAAAAATGTGGATTCGCGGTACGAAATTGCTGCAAAAGCCGCTTCTTCACCTTGCAACACAATATAACGAGAGCATCCCATGGGCAACCATCGACATGGACTTCATGAACTTGAACCAAGCGGCACACGGTGACCGTGAGTACGGCTTCATCAATGCTCGTTTGAGAAAACAAAATAAAATTGTTGTGGGTTACTGGGAGCGTCCCGAAGTGCAGCAGCAGGTTGCAGACTGGATGGACGTAGCGGTGGCGTACAACGAGAGCTTCAACATCAAAGTTGCTCGTTTCGGCGATAACATGCGTAATGTAGGGGTAACAGAAGGCGATAAAGTAGAAGCTCAAATCCAGTTTGGCTGGACGGTAGATTACTATGGCATCGGCGACCTCGTCGAGTACGTGAACGCTGTAACTGAGCAAGAAATCGATGAGTTGATCACGCAATATGCAGATCTGTATGAATTCGATTATGGCACCAACAGCAAAGAAGCATGGGAAGCCAGCGTACGTGTGCAAGCAAGCTATGAAATTGCGATCAAAAAGTTCCTGGATAATGGCGGTTACACAGCCTTCACAACGAACTTTGAAGACCTGCACGGCATGAAGCAGCTTCCGGGTCTGGCAGTACAACGCCTGATGGCTCAAGGCTACGGATTTGCGGGTGAAGGAGATTGGAAAACAGCGGCACTGGATCGTTTGTTGAAAATTATGGCTCATAACGAAAACACAGGCTTCATGGAAGATTACACGTATGAAATGGCAGCGGGCCAAGAAGCGATTCTTCAATCTCACATGCTTGAAGTAGACCCCACACTTGCCAGCACAAAACCAAGAATCATCGTGTCCCCACTGGGTATTGGCGATCGTGAAGATCCCGCTCGTCTCGTCTTTGACGGCAAAGCTGGCGAAGGTGTTGTAGTATCCATGGCAGACTTCGGTACACATTACAAACTGCTGATCAACGAAGTATCTGCCTTCGAGCCAACGGTTCCAGCGCCAAATCTGCCAGTTGCTCGTGTTCTGTGGACGGTTAAACCGAACTTCCAAGACGGAGTTAAAGCTTGGATCGAAAACGGTGGCGGACACCACACGGTGGTATCCCTGAACCTGACGACAGATCAGATTATCACGTATGCGAAGCTGGTGAACTTGGAGTACGTTGTAATTAAATAGTCATACCGACAAACATGGAATTATGAGATTATAAATTGTATATATCGTTGTAGAATCATCACTAAGTTCTTTAATCTATGCCTTGATTCCAAATACAAAGAAAGAATCTCGGTTGTAATCCGATCAAGCCTGAAGTATGATCAGAGTATCTAAGATCAAGCTTATCAGCATATTCAACGTTAAAGCGAGCATCTGCTTGCTGTATAAAAGTTTACTACAGAGGCCGAGAACCTATCTCGGCTCTTTGTTTTATTTTTCGATACATCACTGATCCCTAAGGAGGTTATTCCAAGATGACACATACATACGACAGTCTTATCGTGCAGCTAGAGGAATTAGGCATAGATCGTCACGGCACATTGCTGATGCATTCTTCCATGAAGAGTATGGGGGAGGTGGAAGGCGGAGCAGATACCGTACTGGATGCGCTGAGCGAATATATGAAGGATGGCTTGCTCGTTTTGCCTACACATACGTGGTCTACCATTAACAAAAGCAATCCATTGTTCCACGTGGAAACGTCTTCCTGTTGTGTGGGCATTCTGCCTGAGTTGTTCCGTAAACGTCCTAACGTGATACGTTCCTGGCATCCTACACACTCTGTAGCGGCACTAGGTAAGGATGCACGGGAGTTTACACAGGACGACCATCTCTTCGATACGCCATGTGCACGAGGTTCTGCATGGGGTAAGTTGCTCGATCGCAAAGCGACAATCTTATTGGTGGGCGTGGATTTGAAACGGAATACGTTTATTCATGGAATCGAGGAGTGGGTGGACATTCCGGGCAGAATGACCGATGAACATGAGATGTTGTATACCGTATTGCCAGATGGAGCTAAAATTTCCGTGCCTTCACGCAGACATTGCGGACTATCCTGGTCAGAGCATTTCTGGAAGGTGGATGAGGTGCTGGTTCAAGCAGGTGCGATGCACAAAGGAAGCTTCGGGGATGCTGTAGCAAGTGTCTGTGATGCCGCCAGAACCACCGAGGTGCTTACGGAGATGTTGAAGGAAAACCCGGATCTGTTCTCGGACAATGAGCCATTGAAAAGGTAATAACGGGGCAGACTGGCCGAGCTATGCCGGCTCCTTCATTAGAATGTAAGTTGTCTACCTCCGTTATTGCCATCAGGCTCGATCCAAAGAAAATCTCTTTATGCCCATCTCACCAATTGGTCTATAGGACTTCTTGTTTTTTCCCGTTTAGGTTCTTCATTTCGATATCCAAAAGCAACCATAACGGATGCTTTAAAGTTTCCTTCTTCTAACAAACCTTCTTCATTTAGAATCCGGTCTACTGCTGCATAGTCGAATCCTTCAATGGGACAAGAATCAATTTCGGCTAATGCAGCGGCAGTCATCATGTTGCCCATAGCGATATACGTCTGTTTGGCAGACCATTCGTACATTAAACGCTCATCATTCAGCATTCCACTTACCTCCTGAAATTCTTTTAAAGCGCCGGAGACCAACGCAACGACCTCTTCAGGCCTGTTTTGCACATTCCTCATCTGTTCGGTAATGTATTTGGAATCATATCTTACATTTGTGCGAGCAAGGATGATCACGAAATGACTCGCCGTGTCGAGTTGACCTTGGGCTCCGGGTGAGACAGCTTTCAGCTTGTCTCTTAAAGCTGAATTTTGCACAACAACAAATCTCCACGGTTCTAATCCGATTGAACTAGGCGATAATCTTCCCGTCTCCAGGATATAGTTGAAATCCTCTTCGGATATGTTCTTGGTGGGGTCAAACCTCTTGGTCGCGTGTCTATAATGAAAAGCGGATAGTACATGTTCTTTGCAATTTGGTAAAAGGGTACTCATTTTATTGTCCTCCTCTGAGTATTATTTTAATGTTCCAAAAAGGGTACTTATGATACGATTGTATCGTGCAATTCATATCATAGAACAGGTTCAGGTGGGTTTCTACGCTCTTGTTGTAGCGTTAGTATGCGAATAGATACTGGAGGAAATCAGGATGAACTATACCAATGAGATGTTGGAAGAATGCGGAATTACAAGCGCTCAAAGGGTATTGTCGGGCAAGTGGTCGATGCTGATTATTTTGTTTTTGAGTGAGAAAACGATGCGATTTAATGAAATTCAGCGGTTGTTTCCGGACATTACGCATGCAACTTTAACTAAACAGCTCCGCGCTCTGGAGAAACACGGAATTGTTGTACGTCACGTATATTCTCAAATTCCCCCTAAAGTTGAATATTCATTAAGCGATATCGGACATAAACTAAAGCCTGTTCTCGATTCCATTATGGCCTGGAGTGAGGAATACAAGGGATTTAACGTAACCGAATAGATCACGTATCCCGCTACGTGCTGGATGACGCTCAGTTGCAAGCTGGGCGTTTTTTTGCGTATAACCTTCAAAAACTTTCACAAAAGTGCAAAATAGATCATGATTTCAATCAGAGGTTGGTCGGACTTCCAGTGAATGGGCTACTCAGCGTATCAGGGGTGTGGTACGATATGGGTAATTTAACCATAACAAAATCAAAGCTTGGCAGATGTATCTCATATTAGTTGTTTGTAGAATGATCAGAAGAAAAATAAAAGTTCAATGTTTGGTAACGTATCAGAGTTATCCCTGATAACCATGGAACAGTGTCACATCCAAGAAGGAGAAGATTCGTGAACCCATTAGTGTGGTATGATCTTTCGTTATTCGTGCTATTGTTTGGTGTGGGCGTGTATGTGTTTGCTACCGTTAGAATTACGAATTTACATAAGGTGTATTTTTTGTTTCACGGTTTGATGATGATGTGGCCTTTCTGTCAATTTGCGAGTACGCTCACAGATGATCCGGGCCTGCAATTATTCTATGTTTTGCTGTCCTTTGTAGCGGTCTCGCTACTGGGGAGTGGGTGGCTGCTGCTGACGTTATTTATTACCGGTTATGCGGAACGACTGAGCCAAAGGCGGCTGGTGTTGCTGTTTGTACCCGCTGTGATCGGAGCAATTGGGGTCGTGGCGAACCCTTGGCATGATTTTGTCATGCCTCTGGAGGGCGGTTATATCGAGCGTGCCTACGGCCCGTGGTTCTGGGTGGTCATGTTCATTTTGGTGAKCTATTTCCTTACTTCCCTCGTCATTATGTTTCGTGCGGTATTTTCCTCCAAGACACCTGTTATGATTCAAAAGCAGGTCAGAATAACCCTTTGGGGTATTTTTGTGCTGGCTATGTTTGCAACGCTGGATGCGATCCTTAATGTGCTGCTGAGCCGCTGGTTGCCAATTATTCCGGGTCTGACCTCGCTGGGTATTTTCCTGTCCGACCTGTTCTTCGTGTATGTGATCAAAAGGTACAACGTGTTCAATCTGGTCTCCATCGCCCATGAGGACGTCATTAATACGATTCCGTATGGCATCCTGGTGCTGGATGAGAACGGAGTCATTGTGGAGGAGAATAAAGCCTCTCGTTCTTTTATAGAAAAACAGGTGGGGGATGTCTGGGACATGGAGGCATTTCTCGCTGGGGTGTCTGTCGATGGCAATGGTCAGGAATTTCTGAACAAGTATCGTTTGAAAAAAATGGAGCTGTGCCAGATCGAAGTAATCGTCGAAAAAGACAGCCAGCTCTGTCACTACATTCTGCAATCATCTCCGATTGTAGACTCGGCTCTTGCACCCCTGGGGCACCTGCTGACGTTCCAAGATGTCTCGCAGGAGCGCTTCTATGCGAAGGCGATGAATCAGCAGAATAAGATACTTCATGAGCGCAATGAGGCATTGGATATGATTCGTCAGGAGTTGTCTGAGGCCAACCGTAAGCTGGAAGAATTGGTGCTGACGGATAGTCTGACGCATTGTTATAACCGCCGTTACCTAACGCAACATCTGAATCATGAAGTACTCACGAATTTGCAATATAAAACGCCGTTTTCCCTCATGCTGCTCGATATCGACCACTTCAAGGCCATTAATGACCATTATGGTCATGTTGTTGGGGACGAAGTACTGGTGCGCACGGCAGAGGCACTTCGGCAATCTGTGCGCAGTACTGATATTTTGACTCGCTATGGCGGAGAGGAGTTCATGATCTACCTGCCGCATACGGAGCATGATCTAGCGATGGATATGGCGGAGCGTGTAAGACAGGCCGTGGAGTCCAACCGTATTTCATTGAATTATGGGATGGGAGAAATAGCAATTACAATTAGCGTCGGTATTCTATCGATTGATGATTTTGCGTATGAGGACGAAGATGTGCCGGAAGATGGAGAACGCTATTTAATTCAGCTATTTGATGCAGTGGACAAGGCGCTGTACCAGGCGAAGCAGAATGGGCGTAATCGGGTGGAGTATGGGGTGTTGGCGAGGGGTGTGGTGTGAAATGGTTAATGTGAAAAAGAGTGGAGACAATTGCTCCACTCTTAAAAAGAATATGTATGATATACATGTTAAAATTAACGTTCATCTGAGCATTTTTTTGCATTTTCAATGGAGATCAAAATTTCCTTGTTTATTCTGGTTAAAGATTTGATTTGATCTGCATCTTGACCGCCGATTAAAGTTATATGTTCATCCAAGGCTCTTTTGTACAAAGAGTCTTCTTTGAATTTAAAGATTTCCTCCGCAGGAACCTGCAAGCCATTCATTATTTTCTCCAACGTCTCCAAAGAAATATTGCGATCTCCTCGTTCAACTCCACCAATATAACTGTAATGAAGACCCGCAGCTTCAGCCAGTTGCTCCTGAGTCCAGCCTTTGGCCTTTCTTAATTCACGTATTCGATTACCAACAGTTTCTGGTAAACTCATTTGATCACCTCCACTTAAGGTTAGAAGAGGATATAGAGTCATGACAGACTAACGGATGTGAAATAAATTCGGACATAATAGTACTTATTAGTACAATTTATATTGATCTTCTTTTTGTTTATTTATACAATAATTTCAAAAGAGCTTACTAAAGGAGGATTCCTTTTTTGCGAAAATCTATCCTAAAATCACTCAAACCGGATATTATCGTTGAGATGCTGAATATGGCTGTGGCTTTTGAAAATTGGAACAAGGTGCTGGAGACAGCGGACGTGTTGTATCAGTGTGCGCAGTGTATATATGAAGAACGGATGGAGTGCCAGCAGGAAGGTGGGGCTAAACATCATATTCATACGCAACGTCCATTGGTTTATTACATGGGATGGAGTCATATGATGCGAGGCATGGCTTATCAGAAGTTGGGGCAGATCGATCAAGCGCGAGCTTGTATCCGGCAGTATGCAGTATTGGGGTGTATGGAAGGAATGGATGAGGTAGAGCTACAAGTTGTGCTGGAGTTCAAACGTAAAGCTGAAATCCATCGGTATGCACTTGAGATTGAAGCAGGGCAGGTTGAACTGCTGGAGGGTTATGTGAACCTGTTGCTGGAGTATCCGGAGGAACGTTTGTCAGGGTTGAAGGTGATCACAGAGGCCGCGGTGAGGCATGGGTGGCCGATTGATTTTGTCATACAGATGCTTGAGGAGAAGGTCGATGGGCCAGGAGTGGAGATGGATTCGTTAAACAACGATGATGTGTACCATTATTTTTATCAAAGGGCTTTATATGAACAGTGGATGGGAAGGCCACAGGAGGTGGTGGAATTTATTTTGAAGGCGATGTGTGTAGCGGACAGACTGGGGATGGAGAGGCATATGATCAAGTGTACAGCGGTATTGGAGTCGTTGCGAGAAATGGCGACGGAGGAGCAGATTGAGCGGTTTCGGGTGTTTTTGGAGGGGATAAAGTAGGGGGGCGTTATTGGGTTTACTGAAAATGGTAGGGTGTGCTTGGATGTGGGTATATGCATATAGGACTATAGCACCGATGAGTGGGGTGTTAGATGTCGGGTTATAGGTCAAATCAGGATGTTAGCCGGATGGTTTAATACATTATACTTCTGCTAACATAGGATAATCCTATTTCAAATGAGCGGAGAAAGCGTATGAGTACAATCAAAGTAACCCCTGAACAATTGCATCACGTATCGAATCAAGTGGGTCAGGCGAGACAACAGTTGGAGCATATCCAGGATAACCTCTCAAAGCAGATCATGTTTCTTCAGGCCGTATGGCTGGGTGTGACACAGGAGCGCTTTTATGGTGATTTTGCAAGATCACGTACCGTGTTACAGAAAGCACTGGAGAGTATGGTATATACTTCGAAGGAGTTAACGGAGATTGCTACGCGGTTTGAGCAGGCAGATGCTGAGAAGGGCAGTCTGGGTGGTGTTATTGGTGCTGTAGGTGCGGCAATGCTGATGAAGAGCTCGGGGAGTGATACGGGTTCAGAGGATAAAGGCTACCGAATGGCACAAGTGAATGTGTTTGGGAGACTGGTGCAGATGCCTGTGAACGAGGATGGCGTTACCGATCAGGCAGCTCTGCAGGCATATCAGAAGGATCAGGGGCATTTGGACTTTAATCGGATGCAAGCTGTGGGGACTGAGGAACCAGGGGAGGATATTATTGCCTTGCAGATCAAAGCCTTTGAAAATGGAATTCATCCCTTCACAGGTGAGCCAGTGAATGATCGATATGCTCAGATGATGGTGATTTCTCTGAAGTTCAGCCAGATTTTAATGGCTTTTCAGATGGTTCGCGGAAGTATGCCTGGGCGCAAAGGCCCGTTTCACTTGCCTTCCTCTCATCCGACTGTGGCGAAGATGAAGGCTAATGTGGCAAATGCAGAGAAGGCCAGCGTAAACAACAAGATTCACGAAGTGAATCCAAGTCATAAGTTTACCGGCTCCGGGATGAAGGATTATGATAAAGTGGCAGAGATGGAGTATGAGTCCATAAGACAAACAAAAATGCATGATATCAAGGACGTCGCAGCAAATACTGGATTAAGTGTAGATGAAATAAGAGCCATGAAGAAACATTTATTCTTTGGCAAGCATCAGGTTCCTCAACCTGGTAGTAAAGAGTTTAAAATGGAACGGTTCATAGCAGACGACGAAATAGCATACGCATGGAAAACTGCTCAAAAGGGTGAACTGAGCGTTGAACAAAAATCTTGGTTCAAGCAATTGGCAGATCATGAACTAGTTGAGCGGAAGTTGATGGCAGAGGGACAAAAGTATCGGACTTTAGAATCATGGAATCCAATAACGGGAAGATATGATGGATTTCCACCTGGAGCCCATGAGAATGCTCCTAAACAACCTAGAGCTTCTTTTCCTGGATATGAAGAGTATTTCTTTAATAAATCTTTTAAGTAGGTGGAAGATAAATGGGATATTTATTAAATAAAGCTGCTGAACGTCTAAAGTCAATAAATGATGTGACAGAAGTTAAGTTACAGGAATCCCATCATGTTTTGATCGTAGAATATTTCAGAAGAGTTAATTTATTTTTGGACATGAAGGCTATTAACATAGATCGGTATCCTATATTTAGTTTCGCCAAGATTATAGGAGAAACAATAAACAGTAAAGTATATGATTGCCTTCCAGAGCTAAATATCTTTCAAAATGTATATATAAAGGCGGTCTGTTATAGTTTTTTAGAAATTTCCGAATTAGCAGATCGAGGTGTAGAAGAAGCATATAAACATATTGATTTATTTGAACCTATTATTAAATTTTTGGAGAGAGGTGGGAGCTTCACAATTCGGCAAGGTGAAATGATGGTAGGAGATTCAGCATATCCTCTTAATTATTGGAGAGATAAGGTTATTGAAGAACAAGATATCAGTGAAAGGACTCTACAAATACTTGATGAAAGGGCATTTTAAAAGTTCAATACAGATTTTGCCCAAACTAAAAAACATGCGAAATCCGCTTGGTCAACTAGCGCCGGGTTACTACGGCATTCTTTACGTAAGAGAACGGAAATGAACAAGAGGTGAGCAGAGTGAATCTACAAGCGGCAGTAACCAGGATTAATACGATTAATTGGGAAAGCGTAGGAACGCGTTCTTCCGAGATAGAGGCCGATTTAGTGCGGGAGTATCTAAGAAGATTAGCGCTCTTCTTTAGAGATATTTCTACTAAACCTCTGCCTCCTTTCATAGCTAATGTTGCTAAAGTACTTGGGGATGAACAAGAAGTCGAAATCTCAAATTATTGCAACGTGGAAGCCATGGGAACACACGGTAGTAACGTTTATGTGTATACAGTTTTTGAATACTACTTGCAGTTAGCGAAGCTGGCTGATCAGGATCATGGTTATGTAGAATACTTACTTATATATGAACCATTCATCAAAATCTTTGAAAGAGAAGGATTGGTTGAACTAAAACCAGGAGAATTAAACGTGGTAGGGTGTACACATATTCCATTAAATCATTGGTACGATAAGTTTATAGATATGGAACCGTTCGACTTAAACAACTTGAAAGAATAAAGTCCTGGATGGGCCACTAGCATTGTAGTTTTTGAAAAACAAGACGGATGCAAAGTATATATTGAATACGATTGAGTGGAACTGGAGTGCTCAAAATATGTTTCACCATTTACATAAGACAAACACCGAGGGAGCTTGAGCCATGTTCGAATACCATGGATGGGCAACAATAAGAGAAAGTGCCTCGTTTGAAGAAGATGACGATCAATATGATGCAGCTATTCAGGAGTTGCAGAAGTACATTGAGGAGTTGAACTGGCCTTCAGGTGTACTCGATCTGAGAGCAGTTAACGGTGACTTTCAGCTTTGGATTGCTGGCCTTGATAATCACAAACCTGAGACAAATTATGATCCGATTGAAGTGTTCAGAAAAACAGGTGAGCTAGCCCCGGGTTCCTACGGCATTCTTTACGTAAGAGATAGTGATGATGCAGCATCATCTAATCACTTCAAGGTGTATACGTTAATCCGAGGCAAGGTTGCAGAGCAAGAAGATCGGTTTCTTTCACCTTTTGTGCCTAAGTTAGAGGATGAATGCTGAGCGTTTGCTCTCCTGAGAGCGGAAATGAACAATATGATAAAAAATTTTGATACTCCCTAAAATTAAATAGCATCTTTTAGTCTTGGTCAGGGAGAATAGGCATTTTATCTTCTACCTGAAACCATTCCTCGATATGATCATTTAAAGCAGGGATGTCGTTGATCGCCTTCTCGCATATTTCGTTGTACTTCCCATCTAAAATCTCCTTCAGATCAAGATTTTGCTTATACTGATCTGTTAGTCTTGCCTGATACGCTTCTAGTGGTTCCAAAGTGTAGTTTTGGTTTCGTGTCTCAAGACCAGGATACAACTTCCATTGTAAATTTCCTTGGAAGGCATCTATGCAATCTATATTCCTGGAGATGTTAAATGATTTTAGAGGAAAGGTACAAGTCAGGAAGTTAGCCGGATAGAGCAGTGTGTCGGACTTCTGCTAACATTGTATTATCATTTTATTTTTGAGTTTATAAGAGTTGAAGCAAATTTGTTGGATTCAGAGAAATAAGGGAGAATCATATAACATGGGAACAACAGCATTTTTTCTAACGGAGCGTGAAAAGTATTCACCAGAGAAGTTTTTATCTGACACTATAATTGCTGTGTTTCAATCAGATCATAGGCTAATTTTTGATAATCATAAACATATTGAAAATGAGCGATTTTCTTCAACAACCTTGAATGTTCTAAGTCATTCGTACAATAGTGAAGAGAATAAACATCAATTTATTTTATATGTAAAGGCAAAAGAAAATAAAAGTGTTTTATTTCATGATTATGAGGATCTGAATCTAGACCTTAAACAGGATCTTATTCGTGTAAGTACAATAGAAGAGGTATTTGGTGCAGAAGAAGTCATTTTTCAATTTGTTTATGAATATTTGAAGCTTAACCAATCGGACTACTTTTGGGTGGCAGATTACGATTGGGTTTACACTTGGGAAGATATTAAGAAACTACACTCCATGAACTATGACTCAGACTGGTGTTATAAAAATCCTGAGATGATGGGATAGATCAAGGAAGGATTAGTTTAAATGAAAGAAAGAATGAATGACACCTATTATGTTGGATATGAGGGACAACCGGAAATTTCGTTTTTCTTTGAGAGTCCTAGGGAAAAGAATACTCTAAAAATGTGGAATGGATATTTTGAGACGCTACTTGATCTTATGACTCAGTACGCGTCTTCTGATAAAGATATATTACATGAATACTGTACTCATGAAGGGTGGTACGATGAGAGTCCTTGGGAAATACAAAACATTGATGCGGCTATTCGTTTATTCGAGTCATTCGATCTTAATAAAGCCAGTGGTGAGCAACTAGAGCAAGTAAAAAATATCGTTCCTGACCTTCCAGGAGTAGCAAATCAGATATTGGCTTTTCTTGAAAAGGCCAAAACCAACGGATGCAAAGTATATATTGAATATGATTGAGTGGAACCGGGGTGCTCAAAATATGTTCACGATTTCATTTAAAGCAGTAGATGATTTGGACGCGCTGAAGCAAATGTCGGCAGAGCAGTTTGATCAGGCCAAACAAGATATAGATGGAATGATTGAATTGGATTTCAACGGACATACATACGGTATGTTATTTGATGATTGCCCATTCGGTAATGAGAGACTCATCAGATGGTTTGTGGACTTACTGACAGTGGCTCAGATGGTGAGCGTGAATTCGTACGTTGCTTATCGGATTCCTGATAGTGCTCATCTATGGTTGGAGTTTAAAGCACATGGAGAAGAACTGCTAGTTAGCTTAGTGGAAGATACGGATCGTGAAGTTATTTTGGACTTATTTATTACTGAACCGCTTGAGGAATTCAAGTACTCAACATGGAGTGGGGTTTCTATAAGTTTGGAGTCCTTTGTAGAAGAAATCATACGTAATACACATCTGTTTCTGGATTTCATCTCTGAACTCAACGCTAAACTATTGAAAAGTGAGAATGTTGCAAGAATGAATGCGAAGTTATCTGATTTAGAGCAGGAGCCCTCAACTTGAAATGGAAGGACGGGTGTATCTACATGCACCAAGAAGTTAGGGAGATCATACGAAAAAGAGCAGTTCTTCATATGAATGATCCCGTAATTGAGAAGCATAGAGAGAAACTAATTCATATCTTAAGCCAAAACGAAAATGATACCATCGATTTTCTGAAAAAGTGTAGTAAAGAGGAAGCTCTTTGGGTCAGTGAGGTGTTCGAAGAGATAGCTTATCATCTTCAAAGTGTTGAATATATTAACGCGCTCAATGATGTCGACCAAAAATACCCCGAATTAAAATTAAACGATACGATCAAGACAGCTGTTTCTTACATGGATTAGAGGACGACGAGGGACGGATGAGAAACGATATGTATAACAGATTCGAACTTCATAGAAATTGGGTAGATACTAGCGGTCAGGAAGGTGAGCAACTTCGTTTGCAGGATGTTGATTTTCGCGAATTTGATATTTCTGATATTTGTTTAGAGCAATCATTTATGGCTAGTTGTACGTTTGAGGATCTGAGTCTTAGTAACATGGATTTCCATGCCTCTTTAACGGATGTAGACATAAGTGAAGCAAGGTTTGAAGGGGTTTTGTTTTACGGAGTAACGTTAAGAAACATCAAAGGGATAGAAGAGGCTAATGTCCAAAGCATTCATGTTGGTTCAGACGATAAACCTATAATTCTCAAAGGGCAGGAAGCAAGGGATTGGCTCCGCATGAAGGCCGAAGAAAGCATATAAAATCAAAAGCAATCCATCACCTATGTATCTTTTTAAATTGGAGTGATCCATTTGATAAAATATATAAATCTCGATTCCTTCAGAGGATATTTACTTAAGACACTAGATGAGCTGTCTACTTATCATAAGGTGGAGCTGGGGAATCACAGCACGTTTATCGTTACTCCTGTCGAAGAGAGGGGGAAGACGTTGAACTCTACAGATGAATATATTCAACGTGGAATGCTGAACTATGATAATTTAAAAGGTCGTTTTTTTGATCTCGAATCGGTTATTAAATTGTTAGGTTGCAGAGTTCCGCTATGTCCCATTTGGGTAAAAGTTTCACTTCAAAATCCAGGGGATGAAGCACTTATCATAGAATTGCAGACAAGCTTGAGATTCCGCAAGCCCAGCTTATTGCAAAATCAAGAAACAGGGCATCCACCATTTATAGCAGTCCTCCCGTCTCAAAACGAATGAATTTCGATGGACGCACAGGCGTTTTACCAAGAGCTAAAAGTGTATGATATCAAAATTGGATGGGGTAATCAGAAGTATGTACAAACAACTTGATATTCTTTTATCCGCCGAGACAACAGTTGATTCCTGGTACGATGACGGCTGTGTTATAGCCACAGAAATTCTTGAAGGTTTTAATCCAGATGAATGGGATATTTTATCTAGAGAAGCATGGAGCAAACCCCTCAACTGGCAGAAAAAGCTTGCATACTGCTTGGACAGTACTCGAGAGATGCATGAATTTGAATTGTTGCTGTCTCTAATGACTATTGAGGATAGAGAGTTATTTGTAATATGTATAGATACACTACGGAGCTATACATCCCCTGAGCATAAACAAAGATTAATGCATGAGCCTCTGTTACTAGAGCGTGTGTCTGCTGCATTGTCTGAAGCAGGCATTACGAAACGAAGGGTACTGGAGGATTTTCTCAGAGAATTAACAGTCTAGTACAGCGGTATGGAGCAAATTCTGAGAAGAGAGTGCTTGCTGGAGTGCAGATCATAAGCTCACCTTTTGTGCCTATAAGTTAGAAGATGAATGCTGAGCGTTTACTCTCTTCTAAGAGTGGAAATGAAAAATATGATAAACAATTTTGATCTACTTCCTAAAATTCAATAGCATCTCTTAGTCTTGGTCCGGCTCTAAGCTATAATTTTGATTGCGGCTCTCAAAACTGAGATACAGCTTCCACTGAAGTTCCCCTTGTTGAAAAGAAGCTACACATTCAGCCAACTGGTTATACACTTGTTCTGGACTATGAAATCGAAAATATAATCCAGGTGTACTGAGGTAAATGTTCTCTTTTGCAAACATATTAATTTGACCCATTCATAGGTACGAAGCTTAGATAATGTATAGCCTATGAGGTGGGTCAATTGAACGTCTTTTTTAGCCATACTATATATATTCATAACGTCACCTCTATTTTTCTCTAAAAATATGGATAGATATTTTGATACGCTATTCGATCTGATATCTCAATTATGATGTGAAATATTCGTTGTAAAATTCACTAACTTTTAGAAGGGGAGCGGTTCAAATTTTCAATAAGTATGCATTATTACTAAGTTCGATTGTTGCCGTAAGTATTATGATATCTGGGTGCAGTACTGAAAATTCAGAAAAGCCAGCAAATAAAACAGGAAGTACACCCGTAGAGACAAACACAAAAGAGAAAGTTGAAAATTTAGCTTCAGATTCACCTTATGCTAAAGTAGTACAAATTGATTCTAATCAAGATAACCCTACCATTCGAGCACAAATGGGTACAGATAATGGTGATCTACAGGTAGTTTCAGAAGGAAAAGAAATGATCGGCCACTTCACTATACCAAGTGTCTTAGGACAAGAGGGGGACTTCTTTTATCAAGGTAATTATTCCGTCTTTTACAACCATAATGACGAGAAAAAAGAAATAAGGGAATTACAGAGTCTTGTTTTTGTTCAACCTTCTGAAAAACCTATATCCTTCGAAAAAATAGGTTTTGAATCAATGGACGTTTTCTTGCTTACTCCCGAATACACAGCATCGAGAGGCTATAACTCGTATGCATTTGGCATAGATAAAAATAGCGGAGAAGCTTTTGCAATTAYGTTTAAAAGCGGGGAAAACGTACACGATACAATGAATTACGAAAAAGATAATGCTCCCTTAAACAAGAGCGAAAAACTGGTTGTAACTACAAGAAATACGGAAGGTCAAGGCGACACTTTAACTACGGAGTACAGCTTTGATAAAGACAGTAAACAATTTGTTGCACAATAGTAGAAGCATTACCCTTAGGGCAGAACTTCACTGCTCGACGTAAACAACTTGAAAGAATAATGATCGGGATGGGTCTTCTTATGGAACTAGCATTGTATGTTTTCAATAAACAAGATACGAAACAACTAGCGACATTATTAATGAGTGCTATACAGTCATTTTCGCCTGGGACTCGCATGACATGCAAGGATGATTACTACACATTAATGAATGCTACCTTTTCTTGTATTGTACAGGATGATGATGAATTAGTGAGTTTTACAAGGGAAGAGTTAGGTCTGAATATTAACTATTGTATCCCTATTATAATTTTCTCACATTCCCCAGAAGAAGCACTACGGGTTATCTTTCAAGCGGTGAACAAATTAACTGCACAACTGGATGAGGATGTAGCACTGACAGACAGTGCATCTGGAGTGATTTTCATACGCGCTAACGGTCAGCTTATCATGAATTCACATTGCCGGGAGAATCCGGACATCTATGACTGGCCCTATAATTTACTGGAAGGTAATTTTATTGAAAAGGACATGGCGGGATTACTTTGAGAAGGATCACAAAGAGAGGTGAACTCATGTCTGAATCATCGTTTTATGATTGGTTGAGATTGTTCGATGTCGAGGATGAGAATTCGAAGAAAGAATGCCCGAACTGCGGACATGCTGCGATCCATTTTCAATATGTTGGAGATTTACGTGTCAGGATTGGATTCCTGGATATATGGTGTGATTCATGTATACATGGAGTCCATATCTCTAGAATCAGAGCACCTGAACATGTAAGCATGATCTCGTTTGAAGATGGGGTTGAATATAAAAGAACTGTGCCTAATTTTATTCGTATAGAGCCATCTTAAGGCATTCTAATAGGAGAGGGGTAACGATATGGGGCCTACATTAGCTAAAGGGATCGAGCGTATGTCTGCGATTTCGTTTCAAATGAATAGCTTTTCCCCAAAAAGCTCACATCACATATTAATCAGTGAGTATCTAAGACGTGTGAATGTATTCCTAGACAAGCTGAGCGTATTCCCAGATCGTTATCCCCTATTTAGCTTTGCCAAGATGATTGGAAGAGAGACAGATGCTGATGTGTACTGTGCTTGTCCCCCGTTGGATACACTTCATAATGTCTATATGAAGGCCATTTGTTATAGCTATCTGGAAGTGTGCGAATTAATCGATCAAGGAGTAAATGATGCGATTCAAAATGCTGATTTGCACGAGCCAATGTTGAAATTCCTCGAACGAGGTGGGATGTTTACTATACGGAAGGGTGAACTGGAAGTAGGTGATGCAGCATATCCACTAATGTATTGGAGAACTCTGGTGATCCCCGTTCAAGATATTAGCGATAATTCCTTGAATCTCATAGATCGTAACGGACTGGGGGGATAGTGACGTCGGTGGGGATATTCTAAGAGCATGGAGATTTGCTGGGACTATAACATGGGATCGGATAGTAGTAAGGAAGAAGAGGTGGGTGTATTCATGAATCGGCTCGTCACAGGGATAGAGAGAATAGGCCGTATAGACTGGAGTGTTTCTACACAAGTAGACGATCCCTCAAATATGGCATTGGTGCAGGAGTATATCCGCAGAGCAGCATTACTGATTACTACATATCATTTAGAAACATCCTACCCATTCTTCAATGCTGCCCGCGCAATTGGACATCATTCCACTTTAGATGTAATGGATCAATGTCCTCGGTTAGGCGAGTTAACGAACAGTTTTATGAAAGGAACTTGTGTAGCGTATCTAGAATGGCTGAGTTTAGTCGAGTCTGGAAATGAAAAGGCTATAAAGTTTCATGATCTGTACGAACCCCTCATACTTCTGATTGAACGAGGCGGAAGGATTAGCTTGCTGCATGGTGAGATTAGAACAGGTGGATATGTCTTCCCTTTGGCAAATGCAGAATATATGTCTAAGCAGGCTCCAATAGATATTAGTGATGAGGGATTGAGAGGATGGGCACAGCAATAAACATTTTACGATATGTTCCGGACTCGGCTACAGGGAGAGATAAGAACGATGAACTTCAACATTCTGGAGATAAAAGAATACTATGACACGGATGTGCTGGAATATGATTATGCCAAGCTATCACTCAGGGGCATAAGCGAAGAGAATGCTCACTTTCTAACCCATGTTGGTATACCCGAGCAATATGATGACTTTTTCTTTTATAGAATGGATCAATTCCACGACAAGGATGTTGCAGGCGAGCGATACATTCAGATTGGTCACTTTGCGAGTTATGGTATGCGAGATGCTTGCGGCCTTTATCTCAAACCAGAGAGTGACATACTTTATATGAACCCGTCTCTAGCTAAGTCCGCAGTGTATGCGTTAAATAAAAATATAGAAACCTTCTTTTTATTCCATTTCATTCGCAGTGAACTGTCTACAAAGATGAGAGGCGAAGGCATGTATACCCAAGCTCGATATGCCAGAGAACTTCGCAGGTACTTTGAACAGATTGATCCTGTAGCCATAGAAAATGCCGAAAGTTACTGGTCACATCTACTTGAAGACTACGAAACAGGCTTATAGTACTCATATGAACAAAAAACATACCCAATCCGCTTGTTCAACTAGCTCCGGTTCCTGCGGCATTTTTTACGTAAAAGACAGTGATGATGTGGTATCATCTAATCAATTCAAGGTGACAGGGTAGTATAACTTGGAAAGGAGATTTTGCTTATGGATGCATGGCTGAGCAATGAGACCCGCGCATATGTTGGTCTTGAACCTGTTGAATCGCACTGGGATAGGGTAGACATCAAGAAGGGCTACTATGTTTATTTTGATGGAGACGTTATTCGTAAACGAATATCGAGCCAGCCGGAGAGCTATGTGGAAGAGGATGTGTCTATTGAGGTGCGAGATCGGCAATTTGTTGTGCCCAAAACGAGCAGAGGCAAGGAAAAAAAATTGACCTACACAACAGTATCCGGCTTCAAGGCAGAAGGTGTTACGTTCTCCGCTGGAATCAATCCGTATGATGGCAAGAGTTACGTTACAGCTTATAATAAACGTAACAGCGTGAGTCTACCCATTTCGGACTGTTCCCACATGACATCCAAAGCAGAGATCATCTCCTGGCTGGAACATTTTCCGGGCACCGTGCCGGATGACTATGACCGCAAGCTGGATCGTTTGAAAAATATGCCAAACCAACGTTATCAGGCGGTGCCAGGTGATATTTTCAGAGTAGAGCTAGATTTGCATACTGATGGATATGTGCTTGTAATTGGCAATCTTCGTCAGATGGAAAAGGATGATTTATTTTCCGAGCAAAGCATTTGGAGATCGGTCATGACAATGCCACTGTTTGTAAGGCCCTTCTTATGGAAGACAACGGAGCGTTCCCCTTCGCTAGAGGATATTTTGGCAGCCCCAATGTCGGAGACGACGAGGATTGTGATGGATGACTTTTTTCTGCGTGGAGGATATGAGTTTGTGTTTCATAAACCATTGGAGGAAGAGGATATCCTGTTTCCTATAGGGTACGGATCGACAACTAGCATGACGAATGAGCGTGTAGTTCGTTTGAGCTGGGGCTTGGGCACGTTACATAAACCAGAGGAGCAAACGCCATTTAGGCTGGAACGGAATTTCATGAATCACGGAGCCTGCTCGGGTCTGACCACCGAATGCTTTGGCCCGCCATCTGAGCGTATGCATGAGAGGGACCTGGCCCATCCGCAGTATGCGCAGGAGCGTAAACTGGCGTTGGCGGAATTCGGATTATCCGAAGACATTACATATGATGAATTTTGCCAGAAGACGGGGGCTATGACCCGTTCGCAGTATATCGATTATGTAAAAAGAAAGTATCACATCCATACAGATGGAGAGAATTAAATCCTGCGCCTCTCATATACAAAAACATCCCAAATCCGCTCTCATTGGAGAGACGGATTTTTTTGCGTGCAATCAACTAAAAATATCTTGTCAAAACGTAATCATTACGATAAGATAATATTCATTGTTTAGATAGTAATTTTTACGATTAATTTTGAGATTGATATTTATATGAAGAGAGAGGGGCATGACCTTGTTTATGAAAAAGAAGCCTTTGCTGGCGCTGATCTCCTTGGCCCTGAGTGCGGCAGTGTTACTTACCGCTTGCGGAGCATCCATATCTAGTCCTGCGGCGCAAGGCGGTACTAGTACCCAAGCGAATAAGAACGTTCACTTCCTATACAACTTCTCCACCAGTTCACTTGATCCACATGTGGATTCAAGTTATGTGCCGCTGCGTGCGGGCATTACGGAAACGCTGCTGCGTCTGGATGAGGACAACCTGACAGTTGCACCATGGCTCGCCGAGAGCTGGGAGAGTAAAGATGGTCAGCATTGGACGATTACGTTGCGCGACAATGTGACCTTCCAGAACGGCACACCGATGACAGGGGAAGCGGTTAAAGCTTCTCTGGAGCGGTCGCTGAAGGAGAACGTAGCCATCCAAAATACATTGAAGGTGGATACGATCAAAGCCGAGGGAAACAAACTGGAGATCACAACAACCCAGCCGTTCCCGGAATTTGCATCCGAGCTGGTGAACCCGAACACGGCGATTATTGACGTTAGTGAGCCGGATATTGTGAACAAGCCTGTCGGTACAGGCCCGTTCAAGCTAACTTCCTTCACGGCAGGCAGCAAGCTGGAGCTGAGCCGCTATGATGCATATTGGGACGGGGCTTCGCCGCTGGATTCCGTAACATTTTCGTTTAATGAAGATGCTAACGCCCGTTCACTTGCACTGAAGTCCGGTCAAGTAGACGTCGTCTACCGTCCGGAAGTGGAAAGTCTGGAATCTCTCAAAGCCATCGACGGGCTACAAGTCGAATCCACATCCACGTTCCGCGTGCACCAGTTGACGATGAATATGCAGCGGGAGAGCATCAAGGATGTGAATGTTCGCCGTGCGCTGGATGCGTTGATTGACCGGAAAGGCATTGTCGATACGATCCTGCTTGGTTACGGCGAGCCTGCCATTGGCCCGTTCCTGCCATCACTGCCTTTTGCGCCTAAATACACACATGCAACAACCGAGACCGGCCCGGATGTGGCTGTGAAATATCTTGGCGAAGCTGGCTACACCCAGCAAAACGGTGTGATGACCAAAGACGGCAAACCATTGAAGCTGACTTTACTCACCTATTCGTCACGCGCCGATCTGCCTCTGATTGCACAAGTATTCCAGTCGGATGCGAAAAAGATCGGGATCGATGTGCAGATTCGTCAGATTGATGCACCGGAAGAATACATGGCTTCCAACCGGGATTGGGACATCGCTACATACAGTAATCTGACCGCTCCACGCGGGGATGCGGGTTATTATCTGAATGCGACATACCATCCTAAGGGTGCGCTGAACTTCAGCGGATCGGAAGACCCGGCACTGACCAAGATTATCGACGAACTGAACCTTACGGTTGAACCGAAGAAACGTGCGGAGCTGGCAGAGAAAGCAGCCAATTATGTACATGATAACGTGCTGAACTCCTTTGTACTGCATCCAGCAACGATTGTGGCCTACAACGGCAAAAAGGTGAAAAACTGGGTCACCACGCGCAGTGAATACTACATGATTACAAATAAGCTGGATGTGATGTAATGTTTCGCATTTTGCTTCGCAAGTTTCTGGAGGTATTTGTATTTCTGCTCTTCATTATGTTCGTGAGCTTTCTATTCATCCGGCTTGCTCCCGGCGATCCAGTGCTAACCATTTTGAATGTGGAGGAGTTATCGGTCAGCAAGGAGCAAGTCGAAGCACTGCGGGAGAAGATGGGCTTTAATGACTCGCTTCCCGTGCAGTTTGGCCGCTGGTTGCTTGATTTTGTACGGATGGACTTTGGTGTGTCCTACTCGACAGGTCAACCGGTCATGCAGACACTGATGCGTGCACTTCCGGCAACAGCTGAGCTGACACTCGGTTCACTGCTGGTTATGCTGATTGTTGCCATCCCGCTCGGCTCCTTGTCCGCACTCTATCGAGGCAGCTGGATTGACCAGGGCAGCCGCATCTTGTCGATCCTGGGTGCAGCTGTGCCCAGCTTCTGGTTGGGACTCATCCTGATTGACCTGTTCGGCGTGCGATTCGGAAGCCTGCCAACAATGGGGCGAGACGGGTTTACTTCACTTGTTCTGCCATCACTGACGCTGGGACTTGCTATCTCCAGCGTTTATGTGCGTCTTTTACGTTCTAGCTTGCTGGATTCTTTAAGTCAGGAGTTTGTGCGCTCTGCCAGGGCCAGAGGGCTTTCGGAGTGGCGTATCTTCTTCCTGCATGCATTCAGACACAGTCTGCCTCCGGTAATCACTGTATTTGGGGTCAGTCTGGGCAGCCTGATTGGCGGCGTTGTGGTAATTGAAGTGTTGTTTGCTTATCCTGGGATCGGCAAGCTGGTTGTTGACGCCATTCGCCAGCGCGATTATCCATTGATTCAAGGATACATCCTGATCATGGCAGTTGTCGTGTTCCTAGTAAATACCGCAGTTGATCTGTCATACCGTTATCTGAACCCCGAAATGAAATTGAAGGAAAGGGAGGCCCACCGATGAAAACAATGCCCCTGAGCATGCCGTCAACCAAAACAAAAAAGCACAACTGGCAAGCCATCATCGGCATGTTGTTTGCACTGCTCGCTATAGCGGCCTCCCTCTATGCCTTTCTATATCTGAAACATGATCATACCCTCACTGACCTGCGCAGCAGATTGCAGGGGATGAGTGCGCTTCATCCGCTTGGCACCGATCATCTGGGCCGTGATGTGCTGACACGTCTGCTTCTCGGCGGCGGTCATACGCTCGGTTACAGCCTGCTTGCACTCGGTGCGGCACTGCTTATCGGCATTCCGTTTGGTCTAATCGCAGGGTACAAACGCGGCTGGATCGACAAGTTATTCATGCGTATCGCGGATGCGTTTCTGGCTTTCCCCGACACCATCGTGGCGATTGTGCTGAGCGGTCTGCTTGGTGCTGGCATTGGCAATCTGGTACTTGCCATTGTCATAGTGAAATGGGTGAGTTATGCGCGTTTAGTTCGAAGCACAGTCCTGTCCGAGTCGCAAAAGGATTACATCCGTGTAGCTCGCACGAACGGTCTGTCCGATGCACGAATCATGACCAAACATCTGCTACCGCATATTGCAGGGCATGTGCTGGTACTGGCGAGTCTGGATCTCGGTAAAATCATCCTGCTGATCTCATCCCTGTCCTACATCGGACTTGGCGCGCAGCCACCAACATCCGAATGGGGATCAATGCTCAATGACTCGCGTCCATACTTCCAATCCAGACCTGAGCTAATGGTCTTCCCGGGTCTCGCTATTGTCTCCGTTGTGCTGCTGGCGAACATGCTGGGCGACTACCTGAGAGACCGGTTTGATGTGAAAAAGGAGGTGCAGCCATGATTCTCTCTATTGAGGATCTGAGCATCCTCAGCCAGGAGCGGACCATTGTGGACAGTGTATCCCTTGCCGTCCGCGAAGGGGAATTCATGGCGCTGGTGGGACAGAGCGGCAGTGGCAAAAGCCTGCTCTCTCAGGCCATCGGACAACTGCTGCCGCCTAATCTGCGCGCATCCGGACGCGTGCTGTTCGAAGGCAGTAATCTGCTCGAACGGAAGCCGAAGGAGATGCGAGCATTGCGCGGACGCGATATCTCTTATATTTTTCAGGACTATCAGGGAGCGTTCACCCCTTTTCGTAGCATTGGCGGGCACTTTGATGAATACCAGAAGGTGCACGGCGAGAAGTCTGCTGCGATCCGTAAAAAGCGTGCCGCAGAAGCGTTGGAGTCTGTTGGACTCAGCCCGGAGCTTCTTCGCCGCTATCCGTTTCAGCTGAGCGGGGGTCAACTACAGCGAGCATCGATTGCTACATCGCTGATGCTCTCCCCACGTCTGCTTATTGCTGATGAAGCAACGACAGCGCTGGATAGCATGTCCGCACATCGCGTAATGGAACTACTCGCACGCAAGCAAGCCGAGACGGGCTGTGCGATCCTGTTTATTACACATGATTGGCGGCATGTGCGCCGTTATGCGAACCGCTTGTCCGTCATGAAAGAAGGGCGGATTGTGGAATCGGGCGGCAAACACCGGATTCTGGATCATCCCCAGCATGAGTATACACGCCAATTGATTGAAGCTGCTCCTGTGCTGAGCAACGAGTTAAAGTCTGGTTTGAAGGAGGTGGGTGCGGAGTGAGAAGCACAGTAAATGACAGGGGTGACCGATCAAGCCCATCAGTTCCGTTTGATCCGGTCTCATTACTCAATCCATCAACCAATTCATCATCGGATCGCCAAGTCGTGCTGCATGTGGAACAGCTCGCCCGCACCTATGCTGGTGCGGAACATCCTGCCATCAACGATATTTCGTTCACCCTGAACCGTGGCGAATGTCTGGGGCTTGTCGGAGAGAGCGGCTGTGGCAAAAGCACACTGGCCCGCTGTCTGCTGCGCATCGAGGACGTGGATCATGGCTCGATCCAGCTTGACGGGCAGGACATAGCCCGGCTGGATGGACGCCGTTTGCGCCCGCACCGTCGCAAGATACAGATTGTTTTCCAGAATCCTTCGGCTGCACTGAATCCGAAGCTCACTATCGGAGCATCCTTGATTGACCCCTATGAACAACTAGGGCGGGATGCCAAACTCGCGCACTTCACCTACACATCGAAGGAAGCCTACATCCGCCAGCTGCTAGAGGCGGTAGAACTTCCGAGTGAACTGGCGAACCGCTACCCCCATGAGCTGAGTGGTGGTCAGCGGCAGCGCGTGACCATTGCCCGAGCCATCGGCATTGAGCCGGATGTTGTTGTGCTGGATGAGCCAACGGCCAGTCTGGATGTCATTTCACAAGGAGCTGTCTTGCAACTGCTCACTGATTTAAGGACATCGCTAGGCTTGTCCTACCTGTTCATCTCGCATGATCTGGCGGCAGTGCACCGGATGAGCCAGCGGATTATCGTGATGCAATCCGGGAAGATTGTAGACCGGTTTGACGCGGATGCATTGTTCGCCGAGGAACGCCACCCGTATACGAAGGAACTGATTTCGATATTTTGAAGACACGGCGTGTATGAGCCTGTGAACTGACTTCTTTCTATAATAAGAGCCGTTATGCGAAGGTTGAGATGCATGCGGCTCTTTGTGCACCTTTTTTCACAGAGAATCATAAGTTTTAAAAGAGGGCCTTTTACCGGGCGAATGAAAAGTTCCTTCTTTGCTTTGAACAAATAAATCTTTCAGGCCTATAACCGGGCTAACGAACCGTGACAAACTAGCGTATACTGAGGAAATAGCTAATATCTTGAAATTGCATATTTAAATTGCTCCATATTATTGATACACTAGTTCAAGGTTATATTCATTCAGACAAGGCGCGAACCCTCGAAAAGTGGGCTTGCAGCCAATGCCAAATCGATAACGCTTACATCCTTTTGGCAAATATAGGGTATAAGGACGGTAAACATGAGCCAGGGACAAACGAGTACAGATGTAATCTTGATCGGTGCCGGAATTATGAGTGCAACTTTGGGAACTTTGCTGAAAGAATTGGCACCAGACTGGAATATTAAGGTTTTTGAGAAGCTTGCCACCGCAGGAGAAGAAAGCTCGAATGAGTGGAATAATGCTGGAACCGGGCATGCTGCGCTGTGCGAACTTAACTATACTGTTGAACGACCAGACAAAACCGTAGATATTAGTAAAGCCATTAAGGTGAATGAGCAATTCCAGGTTTCCAAGCAATTTTGGTCCTATCTGGTGAATAGTCGTCTGATTCGGAATCCGAGGGACTTTATTATGCCGATTCCTCACCTCAGTTACGTGCATGGGGAGAGCAATGTGCAGTTTCTAAAAAGACGATATGACACGTTGTCGAACCACCCGCTGTTTGCAGGCATGGATTTCTCGGACAACCGGGAAGAGCTGGCGAAGTGGATGCCGCTGATGATGAAAGACCGTACAAGCAGCGAGCCTGTTGCAGCGACCAAGATTGACTCTGGCACGGACGTTAACTTTGGTGCTTTAACGCGTATGCTACTGAAACATCTACAGGAACAAAAGGTGGAAGTCCACTATAAACATAGCGTGAAGAATATTAAACGCAAGAGTGATAAATCATGGGAATTGACCGTGAAAAATCTGACGAGCGGAGCCGTTGAGCGCCATCGGGCGAAATTCGTCTTCATCGGTGCGGGCGGCGGAAGTCTGCATCTGCTCCAGAAGTCCGGCATTCCGGAAGGAAAACATATCGGAGGTTTCCCTGTAAGCGGGATCTTCATGGTATGTCAAAATCCACAAGTTGTGGAGCAGCATCATGCCAAGGTGTATGGTAAGGCCTCCGTAGGGGCTCCGCCAATGTCTGTACCGCATTTGGATACAAGATACATCGACAACAAAAAGTCCCTGCTGTTCGGACCCTTCGCCGGTTTCTCACCGAAGTTTTTGAAGACTGGATCGAATGCGGACCTCATTGCATCGGTGAAACTGCATAATCTGTTAACGATGCTTGCGGCTGGCGTGAAGGAACTCTCGCTCACCAAATATCTCATTCAACAGCTCATGTTAACGAAGGAACAGCGCATGAAAGAACTGCGTGATTTCGTGCCGAGCGCGAGGAGTGAGGATTGGGATATGGTGCTGGCAGGTCAGCGTGTGCAGGTGATTAAAGACACCGTTCAGGGTGGCAAGGGTACGCTACAATTCGGAACCGAAGTTGTGACTGCGGCGGATGGCTCCATTGCGGCACTATTAGGCGCGTCTCCGGGTGCTTCAACAGCGGTTCAAGTCATGCTGGAGATACTGGAGCGTTGTTTCCCGCAGAATATGAAGGAATGGGAGCCAAAGATCAAAGAAATGATTCCGTCTTATGGCATCTCGCTTGCAGACAATCTCGATCTATTGCGTGAGGTGAATCTGTCTACGGCAAAATCGCTGGGGTTATCGGACGAGAAGCAAGCATTACATGTGTAAGGATAAATGGCTTCAGCTCATTTAAACCAGGAGATGAAGCCAGAAAGCAAAGAAGCAACAAAGTATAAAAGTAAAAAAGGCTGAGTCCGGATCAAGTCCAGGCTCAGCTTTTTGTGGTTTAGTTTCCCAAAAAAATAACTTATAACGAATCCATATCCGCCTGGTCAGGTATAAAAAAGGAAACTTTCGTCCCTTGCCCAGGTGAGCTGACGATCGTCAAACCTTGCCCATAGAGCTGATTTAAGCGCCGATGGGTGTTGGTTAAACCAATGCCTCCAGGCTTTAACGGATTTGGTTTAGGCCATGCGAGCGCTCGTTCAATCTGCTCTGGCTGCATACCTGAGCCGTTATCTTCGATCTCGATCAGCGTGCCGGCAGCTTGGGCAACGATGCGAATCCATACCGTTCCGCCTTCCACTTGGCTGAGGACACCATGGCGAACGGCATTTTCAATGAGCGGCTGGATCGTGAGCGGAGGCAATATCACATCGATATCTTCTGGAATGTCCCAAACTACGTTTAATCGTTCCGCGAATCGTTCCTTCTCAATGTAGAGATAGGCCTTCGATAGGTCAATCTCGTGGGCAATCTCCACCATTTTCTCCGAATTTACAAAGTGGAAGCTGGTCTGCAAGTATTCGATAAAAGCATCCCCGAGACGCTGCATTCGATCCGTATCGATCTCACTGAGCATCATAATGGAATTAAGTGTGTTAAACAAGAAGTGAGGCTGAATCTGTGCCTGCAAATAAGCGGCTTCCATCCGTAATCGCTCATCAATGGACTGCTTCAACACAATCAATGAACCAATGCGGTGTCTCAACTCCACGGCATCGACAGGCTTGGTTACATAATCGGTAGCACCCGCCATGAACCCGGCATAGACATCCGCCGGCTCGTTTCGGGCGGTTAACAACAGGATGGGAAGCTCGGATACGGAGTAACGCTTACGTACATTTTCTGTCAGTTCATAACCGGACATATGAGGCATCATGACGTCCGCAATTAATAAATCCCATGACTGCGTATTCAGTAATTCAAGTGCATCTAACGCCGAAGTTACCGGTTGTATATCATACGGTTCATTCGATAACATCGAGATGAGCACACGTAAGTTTACGGGATCATCATCAACAGCGAGGATACGGGCAGTCGTCTTCCCAGGTATGATGGGCTCCACAGGATACTGCTCTTCACTTGCACTCACTGCAGTTTCCTCATGTGGGGCACCCCATCGCGGTTGCTCAGTCTGATCGGTTAAGGCCGATGTATCCCCTCGGGGGAGCGAGACTTGAAAAACAGATCCTTGCCCAACTACCGACTTCACGGTGAGTGTACCACCATGAAGCTCTGTAAGCTGCTTGCTAATACTTAGACCGAGTCCGATCCCACCACTCAAACGGGCTTGGGCTGTACCCTGTTCATACGCGTCAAATATACGGGCTTGTAACTCATCGCTGATCCCGGTACCTGTATCCGAAACTTGCATAATGACGCTATCTTTATCTGCTCTAACCGATACCGTAATGGTACCCTCATCTGTGAACTTGAGTGCATTATGAAGCAAATTGTACAGGATCTGAACAAGCCGTCTCTCATCGGCCAGAACCAGCGGTAAACCTTCAGGAGTATCCACGATGATCTGGACTCGCTTGCCTTCAGCCATAAATCGGAACATACCAATGACGCCGGATATGACTGAGGCGAGGGATAGTGGTTTTTTCTGCAATATGATGCGTTTTTCCCTCAGACGAATGACATCCAGAAGGTCATCAATCAATTGCGACATCTGTCTTCCGATGTTCACTAACAGCTTCATGTCTTCCGTATGTTGTCCCCCCGATTGACGCTGTTCACGCTTATCGCGCACCGCAATGCTTTCGGCAATGTTAATAATTCCATGCAGGGGAGTCCGCAGTTCATGCGCTGTGTTCACCAGGAATTGATCTTTCTGCTGATCCTCCACTTTGAGCTGTTCATACAGTTTTTCAATTTCAGTGGCATTGCGGAAATATTTCCTGAACCAGTAGGCTGCAAACCCAAATATGGCTGCCATGACATCAATCGGATAATATACGTTGGTGATTTCGTTGTGTGAGTTCACGATTCCCCATAGCACACTGGACAAACTGCTCATTGCTGCAAAGAGCAGAAAGCTTGCGTCACTTTGTTTGGCTGCGGCCATTTTGAAGAACAGGAGCACAGACCAGCCAATGGCAAACAAATACAGGAAATCAGGAATCTGAGTATGAAGTGCTTGGTATACAAGCTTCACGGGTATAACAAGTAAGTATGCAAGGTATCCTCCCACCACACTTGCATAAACCAGAAAGAGCTTTCGCCCATGATTAGGATTCGCAAAGCTTCTGGCCAGCATGAGAAGGAAAAGCGCAAATGAGGCATATGAAATCGCCTTGGCTTTAACCATCCAAGTGAAGTTTAGCGGAAGCCAGTTTAATAACAGACCGTCATGGTCAGATATGACCGTTAAGGCTGTGGCCAGTATTAATAATGAAAACGTGAGCAGCGCTCGCTGCTTCCGGATAAACAGAAACATGACAAAGGCATACAGGCTGTGAAGAAGCAGTACGGCAAACGTTATTTTCTGCAAATCAATCGATAGACCTCGTTCACTTCCAATGGCCGCAGGAGAACCCAAGTATATGGAACGCGTAATTCCTCCACTGAACGGGTCGTCGAAATTGGCTGTCTGCACAATTAGAGTGAGTTCACCTGTCTTGTCCAGTGCATAGGTGCTAACAAATGCAGTCCTTTCTGGTTGATAGCTTTCGGCATTGCTGGCGGGTTGACCAAATTTGGCAACAACCGTTCCGTCAATCTCAATGAGGGATGAAGTCTGAATTTTCTGAGCCCAGAGGGAGATTTCTTTTACGGATGGGTCCAGCAATATGCGAAGCTGGTACGTTCCATATCCGAACGACGATGTAGATTCTGGATGTAACGCATTACGCCAGTCACCCGGTACTTGAACCCATGTCGCTGGCGTGTCCGAACCTGTAGGCGCTGAATCTGTATTGGTTTCTTCTCCCCCTGAGATCAAAGCATGGGGTGTGAATCCCCACTCTCCATTAAGAGAGATTGGTGAAGCATCGGCAAGGTTCCAGCCTCGAAGATCCAGCACACCTTGAACGGGTTTGGGATGATCGGGTATAGCAAAAGAGACAGACCACACCCAGCGGAACCCAAGTAGAATAGTCAAAAATATTAGCGACAATACAACATATCTAGGTATTTTCATATTAGTTATTGGTTTCATGGCAGATTCTAATTTTCGACACAATATGCCTAACTCCTGCACCGTACTGTTCAAATCAAGTCTTTTTTATTTAGAAATGTAGGCTGTATTCCCAAATTGATAGCGTTCGCAACCCGATGTTTATGGTAAAATTATAGATTAAAGGATGATCAAGCGAGCCGGAGGAGCGTGCATATGAGAGTGATTTTGGTAGATGATGAAAATCTCGCTCTGAGCAGGTTGAATAAATTGTTAGTCGAGAGAGAAGATTGCGAGGTCATTGGTTCTTTTTTGAGGGCAGAAGAAGCGATTGAGCAAATTAAGCACCAGCTGCCGGACCTTGTTTTCATGGACATTGAAATGCCGGGGATGAATGGAATCGAAGCAACTGAACGAATTCATGAGGTTTCCCCCAGAACAGAGGTTATTTTCACAACAGCATATAACGAACATGCACTGACGGCTTACGGTCTTGAAGTGCTGGATTACATTATGAAACCCGTAACACGGAATCGTTTGGATAAAACGATGAAAATGTATCAGCGCAGAGCCGTACCGGCACCAATGGACGTCATCGAAGACCCAGCAGAGCGAGGAATGTTAATCCGCTGTTTGGGAATTCTTCGGGTGCAGTTGCATCCATATGATCCACCCAAACATTTGAAGTTCAGAACGACTAAAATCAGAGAGTTATTCGCGTATTTGCTCCATCATCGCAATAAACCGATCAAACGTGACACCCTGCTTGAACTGTTATGGCCGGAACTGGATGAGAGGAGAGGGATAACGAACCTGCACAGTGGCGTTCATCGTTTACGCAGCATGCTGAACGAATTCATGGGTGAAGATCGGATTTCGGTACGCTATCAACAATTTGGATATATATTGGAGACTGGCGATTTCAGGCTTGATGCGGAAGAGTGGGAGAGCCGTCTTAACCGATTGCCTTCATTATCCTTGTCTACACTTGCTGAGCATCGGTACGTCTCGGATCAATATGAAGGCAAGTACTTCGGCGAGGATGACTATGCATGGGCAGAGTTGGAACGTCAGCGGTTGCATGCGCTCTGGCAGAATCATGCGTTGAAGCTGACACAGTTCTACATGGAATCGGGCCATCCCAATGAAGCTCTAATGTTGTATCACCAGATGCAGCAGTTTGATCCGATGATGGAGGAAGTCAGTCTTTCTCTGATGAAGCTGTATGACCACTTAGGCAATAAAGATCCGGTGGTTGCTCAATATAATCAGCTGGCAGCCGCATTACAACAAGAGGCGGGTGTGCGACCTGGTCTTGAAGTGGAGTCATGGTATCAGGAATGGAAGCTCAAAAACATGTGAATGTCTGCTTATCGGGATAGTGAGAGTGAGAAAAATTGAAATTGTCATACCTTCTGACAGCCTCATGGATGAGGCTGTTTTCTATATAAGTAACATGTGTTACTTATTGGTAGGGGTACTACAAATACCACTGTTTAGCCTCATCATTAAAGAACCGGGTCACTTCCGGGTACTGGTTCAGATCAATCTGGTGCTGTCGCATCATCTTCTGAAGGAAGATGGTGTCTGTGAACATTTTGCTGATGATGAAGCTGCATTCCTCTGGCGTATCCTGGAAAGCACTCACGAACACTCGGATCTCATTAAAATCAAAGAACAGAATATAAGAAGCGTAATTTTGAAGTAGAACGGTAAAACAATAGTCACGGTATGATCTGAAATCGTTTGAAGTGTCTCCCGCACTAACAAGAAGTGAATCCGCATTGGCGGTGGTATCGCCATCATTATTAGCACCAGCACTTGTTTCAATAGTTACATCTCTGGTCGTACCATGGAGCAAATCTCTAATGATCTGGAAAAATGCCGCAGAATCATCCACATATAGCTTGAGCATTCCATCCACGTCGTTGATGAGTTGAATGGCTGTCTCCACACTTTTTACAGAAGGTATGATTAACTTGTTGGAACGACCCTCGATGACATGTAACAGCTCCATGGTTAAGGTTTCGCACACTTGAATCTCTTCTGCTGAGATCACCAGTTGTTCTGTGTATTGGTCTCGATGTGTGGCGTAATGATCATGATAAGCAGCGAAGTATTCCCCGAGTGGGATGCCGGTTTTTGTATGGATTAAACGTTGTTCGTGAAATGAGCAGGCATATAATGTTTCCTCATTGACCGGATGCGCGTAGAGATAAAAAAAGAAGAAAAAGTCGCGCAGTCTCTGCTTCTGTTCAGCCTTTAAACGGGATATGTCACGCAGATGGGACAGCTGGAGGAAGCTATAGTTTTTCATAAAATCATTCATGGCACTGTAGGTGTTGTGCATGTTGATGGACAGTGTGCTATTCATCGTGAACAGCAGGTAGAACAGAATCATCTCATCATACACATCCAGTTGCTCAAACGTTTCAGCTAAAACGGGCTTCCAATCCGGCTTTGGTCCATAGTAGGGGTCTTTCGGACGTACTTCAGCCATCCAGTCTGAGAAGGTTTCTTCCGGGTGATCAGCAAAGAACAATGCTGCACCGCCATCCTCATATTGACCATATGCCATTATCATATCCCCGTGTGTGGGTTCCGGGGGGAGATGGAATTTAAGACGAATGTAATCGTTATATAACGTTTGTAATTTCATTTTCTCAGGCATCCTCATTTCAAAAATACGTTTGGATTTCCCGCACTTCTGTCTCGATCTTCACTGTGCGCTCTAGTTTGTATCCTCTGATCGTTCCTCATGGACATTTCTCAAGAAAGTACCCAAAAATCATGTCGTAATACTTTCGCCCTGCTCATGGATGCCAAAATCTGAGATGATGAGTTCACCAAAGGTTCGGGTGACGAATTTCGGAACTTCGAGCTCTTGGCCTTCAGGCTATGGCGGTCCTTCCTTCTACATCATTGGAGAATACTAGGGTCGCCGCTCTCCTGAAGATTTCAAATCAGAGAGGAGGCGTCCAGGCTATCATGTTCCTTCCTTCTAAAGCTAACCACCAAATGTTAATAGGGATATGGCTTTCCTGGACTCTTTGATCATGAACAATAAATATAACGACAATATCAATAATAGTAATAATAGTAATAATAGTAATAGTAACACTGACAATTGGAAAGTAAATGTCGATAATCATGTAGATTACAGCAATATAAAAATGAACAGTATCTATGTGCGCAGAGCAGGCAAATTGATGATTCAACCGAGCGAACAGCGGCAGCATCCATTGCCCAAAAAAGTTCTGGCGACTGCGCTCAAAAATATAGAATCTCTCGGGTTCACTTTTTCCACTGAGCTGATGCAGGCACTGCGGACGCTGTCCGAAGAACAATTTACAGCGTTGATGGGGCAGCTGGTCAAAGACCTAGAAGTGATGGTCGGTGCCCATGTGAAGTACAAACCGATGTATGCGGGATTCCCGGAGCAGGTAATGGAAGCAGACGAAGCGGAGCTTTACTTAAATGCTGTGCTTCATTACCTGACACATCTTACGCTCGACGATTTTGAGCCTTCGGCTATGACTGCTGGCGTGCGGTCTCCTTCCCTGGAGCAAACGAAGCTGAAAATCATTGATCTGGGGAGTAAGCAAGCGTTCCAGAAGCTGATCTATCAGTTAATAGAGGCGAAGGGTTCCATCTCGGATACGGACAAAAAAGATATCAAACTAGCGTTGAAACACGCTGATCCGAGTAAGGTTGAGACCATGTTGCCGGAGGAGATTCCGTTTAAGGAGAATGTAGGCTTTGTCGTTGCGGTGCTATTGAAATATGAACTGGCAAGCATGGAACGTATCGGGTCTTATTTTAAAACGGCAAGCGATGTGCTCCGACTGGCGGTATCCTGGTCGGAGGGGGACGTCAGTCTGGCAACCGCCTCGCCTTTTCGTAAATTCAAACGTCGTGAGCGCCGCCTGCTCCTCAGCTTGCTGGAGCAATGCGGCTCCATCACGGAAGATATGCTGCGCTACAAGGATCGCTGGATTCGGCTAGGCGAAATTTTGCATCCATCCGAATACAAGCTGCGGTATCCGCGGAGCCAGGAAGCCTTTGATATTTTGCGAAATAACAAGCCGTTCTCAACCTTTAACGGTAGCGTGGAGCTCGCGTTCCAGTATCGGAATATCTGGAGCCTGATCGACCTGTTGTCCCAGCGTCCGGGTGAATTCGCGCGGAAACTGGATCATATGCTACGCATTACAGACAACGAAGAATATGTGCTGCTTGCTTTTGGAGAGGTCGCTGCACAGGTGTCCACGCCGGTGTTATTGCAGGTGAGAGAGCATTTTGTACACCGGAATGAAGCGTCAAAAATGCGGGTATTTTTTCCGAAAGGCAATGTCGCCAAGGCGGTTGGTATCCCGAATGAGCTACCGAAGCTGAATGAAGCAGTCTGTCAGGAAGTGGTGCAAATATGCGAGCAGGCCCTGATCACACGATTCGCTGAATTCTCTTCGCTCGGGAAGACGTATGTTGATGAGCGACTGCAGCATTATCTGGTACCTTTTTCACAGCGTTCCGCGAGCAAAGCTTTACGAACGATTGTGAGAGGAAGCCGTATCCCGATGGGGGAGGGTGATACGATTCGTTTCTTCAACTGGTGGAAAGAGGGCGAGGTCGATGGCACGCCTACAGGGCGTGTAGATATCGACCTGTCTGCGGTCATGTATGACAAGGACTGGAACTATCTTGAACATATCTCATATACGAATCTGAAGTCTGTTAAATATAAGGCTGTCCACAGTGGCGATATTGTGACTGCACCTTATGGGGCGAGTGAGTTTATTGATCTGCATATCCCTTCGATTGTGAATTATGGCGGAAGGTATGTGGTGACGACACTGCACTCCTTCACCAGTCATCCGTACTGTAATTTGCCGGAATGTTTTGCAGGCTGGATGATGCGTAAGAAACCCGGCTCGGGCGAAATTTATGAGCCATCCACGGTGGAGAACAAGATCGATATTACGGCTGATACGCAGATTGCCATTCCCGTTATTCTGGATCTGGTGGAGCGTACGATCATCTGGACGGATCTGGCGCTGACAAGGTACCCGGACTATTACAACAATGTGGAAGGCAATCGGGGAGGAATCGTGCTGATGGGGAAAGCAATGACTTCATTACGCAAACCTCAGTTGTATGACTTGTTCGTGCTGCACGCCACAGCGAGAGGTGAATTGGTAGATACGAAGGAGCAGGCCGATACGATCTATGCGGTTGATGAAGGTGTGACACCGTATGATATCGAGCAGATTATGGCTGAGTATCTCGCTTGATCCGCAGATCGGCATGGGCTGGAGTGAATTGTGGTGCGATGTGTTGTGGTGGATGTATATGAGCGTGTGAAAAAGAAAAAGCATAGAGCACGTAATGACAAGAAGGAGCAGCCGCAAGGTTGCTTCTTTTTGTCTTGCTTAGAAGATAAAAGCTGAAAAGGAATATAGTCAGAAGATACACAGGATCATATCGAATGAGATTTTTATTTTAACTCGGGTTTCATCTGCTGGAGTTCCACTGTTAACTTGACTTCATTTGACGATGAGTTCCATTTTATAGTAACCTTGGCGTGACTATGAGGTTGTTGCTTTCTTTTTCAAAGAAATGCTCAAAGGAGTGATCTAATCTACATGAATAATAATACAAGCCAAAATACAAGCGTGTATGCCATTCTTGACCAGTATGCCTTTAACGAGCAGTCATCTTCCACTGAATTGATTGAATTCACATTAAAATCATTGCAGGACTTGTTGCCACTTACTGGCTTCAAGGTTGTCAAATCCCGCAAAGCCCTCGAGATGAAAACGAAGGAATTGTTGATATCCATCAATTTGCAGGCCAAGAAGGAGGTGCATGAAGTATGACCATTACCCCTGTCATTCTGGTGTTATTTGCGTTGGTTAGCTATTTCTTTATTTACTTTATGTGTAAAGTGATTAATCCTCAGGCACCCAAAAAATATGTTATGTGGGCTGGAGTTTGTTTTGCAATTCTGACGGTGATGTTGTGTATTCTATTGCTTCTTCTCCATCAGCTGATCTAGAGATGCAGTTTACGGACGAAACCGTAGCCTAAATGTCCACTTTCTTGACATAGCTCCATAAGTTAGCTGAGCTCCCGTCCCCGAAGCTTTGGACAGCGGCTAACGATCACAGATAATGTTATTTGGAGCATTTAAGCCTGTTTGAAAATCTAACGATCACAGATGACCCTATTTGGTTTTTTTTAGCGGAAAACTGTCGTCTGTGATGCATTTTGGCTAGAATAAGGTCGCTGGTGATCGTTAGATTTATAAATGTGCGAAAATCAGTCCAATAAGGTTACTGGTGATCGTTAGAGCCCGAGAGTGCGGAGAGAGACGGTGGATTTCTCGCAATTGTATGTTGCGTCACTTTCCCTTGACATGCCCCTCGGCACGCTTGCGAGAAACTCCATCCAATCTGCGCTCGCTACTGCTTCCACGCATTTGCTTCCTTCATCACTTCTGAACCGCCTGCGGACATGAACTCCTGTACAAACTCATCGAATTCACGGAGTGGTCGCTCGCCTGTAATAAATGAGATATAGGCTTTGTTCTTCAACCGAATCAACGAATCGCTGTATTTAGCCAGAGCGGGTGTAGCGACCTCCAGCACGTTATATATGCCGTCTTGATCTAGGTGTAGCGTTGAAGCCCATTGTTCACGTTCTCCCGTCTCTTTCAGCGGGACAGTCATGCCGATATTGGCACCAATCGTATTCTGGTACCCAAACATGGTGTCATACGGTGGCTTGATGACGACACTCCGAGGCTCCGTTGGTGTCCACGTCCAATGTTTATTTGGCATACCGTAGGTCATACTTGCTGCCTTGTCTGAATCAGGGTTTGCACTCACCTCATCCAAAATACGCAGGATCATCTCCAGTTTGCCGGGCTCCTTGACCGCATCCGCTCCGATCGCAGTGAAGCTCATTAACATGTCATTGCCTTTGGAACCGCGTTGTCCGTGAGGCCCCATGAAGGGTTGGCCTAATGTGACCCGAGCTTCAGGGAACTTGGCCGTTAATTCTTTTACATTAAATGCTGCTTGGACTGGACTCTTCACGACTTTACCGTCACGTTCAACACGCCAATCCTCATAATCGCCCTCCTGAATCCAGTGGTAGTAGTTCCCCATCGAGGTCATCCCGATTTTACCGTTAATAAATGCATGGGACAGATGTTTGTACCCGCCTTTATTCTCGCCTGTGACAAACTCGGGATCGATCACACCATCCTTGTACCACTTCCGTAGGTAGGTCAGTGCCTGCTTCATCTCGGGCTGCAACGCACCAATAACTTTCTTCCCGTCCTTCGTGCCGAAATATAGCTGATCAGCAAAAACAATCTGACCGAAGGCTCCGAACACAACATTCATGCCTTCACTGGATAAACCATACGTATCCTGGATGCCGTTGCCGTCGGGATCATCAAAGGTAAATGCATAGATCACCTTCTCGAATTCCGCCAGCGTCTGCGGAACGGACAAACCCAGTTTGTTCAGCCAATCCTGCCGATATACCACCGGTGTACGATAGATGTTCGTTGGATTAATGACAGGGATGCCGTAATACTTCCCGTCTATAACTCCTGCATCTTCATAGGCAGGGGCTTGTTCATGGATGATACGCATGAGATTCGGTGCATATTGCTTCAGCGTCTCGACCGGGATCTCGGTTATCACCCCTTGCTGCTGGTATTTCAACAGATCTTGCGGCTGACGGATACGAAATAGGTCTGGAATGTTACCTTGGGCTAACTTCATATCGAGAAGCGACTCATATTTGTTGTTTTCCATATTCCAGATGTCCAGATCGACATCGAATTGTTCTTCCACCTGTTTCAATATCTCGGCATCTTGCGGAACGGGTAGATTTTGATGTAGCGTCCACGAGATATGATACATGGCTTTGTCCGAAGGAGTGGAGGACGTGCCGCCGGGCTCTGATTCGACCATGGCACTGGGTCCGTTCAGCAGATTACAGCCACCAACAATAACGCCCATCAGCGTCAGTAGTGCCGTAGTCAGAAATATCCGATAGTGATAAGGAACTTTCGCTCCTGCCTTCTGTTCCTTCACCTTCATCCGATCCGTCCTCCTCATCCTTATGATCTGGCATCGGATATCGCTGCCGAAGAGAGATTGCGTACATAATTGCCTGGTGTACAGCCGTACATTTCTTTGAAACGTTTAATGAAATAGGCGGTTGTGCCGTAACCCACCGAGCTTGCAACTCGGTCTATGGTCATATTGTTGTTTTCAATCAATACTTTGGCCTGCTCCATCCGCCTTGATGTGACATAGTCAGTGTAGGTGACGCCCATTTCTTCCTTAAAAAGCTTGCTCAGATACTTGGGACTGAGGAATACTTTGGCTCCAACGGCCTCAAGCGAGAGGTCATCCGAAAGATTGGCTTCAATATATTGCTTGGCTAGCTCGATGGTTGAGACAGCACGGTCACTGTTACGATTCTCGGTTTCTTCTATAAATGTAGTGATTGACGCTGTCAGCCAGTTACGGTAAGCCAATATATCATGCAGATTGGTATATTCGTGATACAGATCGGGGTGCCCAAACTGTAACGGGTGCTTATAACGCACATTTTTGGCAACATCCGAGTAGATAAACACCATGTTTGACAGGATAAAATGGCAATAATCCGCAGGATGCTGCCCCTCTCGCATATGTTCAACCACCTGCTCGATGGTACCTACAGCTTCATCCAGCTGCCTGCTCTGAAGTTTGTCTCTGAACTTGGCAAGCAGGGTCTGCGGAATTTCATCCAGGCTGTGCTCGCGCTGAATCAGGGAATGGTCTTTCAGAATGTGCAGCTCTGGCAAAAAATAAGCATATTTCATCAATACCTGCGCTCCGTTGAAACTTTGATGAATATCACGGAGATCCTTGACCCAGCAGCCTGTAGACAGCTGAATGTCTGGTTGCAACTGCTGACGCGTCTCTGCGAGCAGTAGTTGGGAGAACTTGTCCAATAATGCTTCTGAAGCCACATCGGTACAGAGAATGACAGCAAGCCGCTTATCTGGCAACTCTTCTGCAATAAGGCGACTGTCTTGCAGGGATAAGCATTCCAGTCCATGCATCAGTCTGGCAATGGCCTCAGGCTGTTTGGAAGAGTCATTTTCAACAATCGTAGACCCGGTATTCATCAGCATACAGCAGTATTCAGCATACGGTCTGGCGATACCAAGCGCAGCGCGTTCCTCTTTCCATGGCCTCTTCTCGGGGTTGCCCTGCAGAAGGTTGAGCACCGCTTTGTGTCGTACAGCTGCGCTGTTCGCGATCATGGTCTCCTCGAGATTGTTCACTTGTTCTTTGAGATGAAGAAAGGCATTGTCGATCATGCGAAATTCATTAGTAACCTGGTTAGGTGCAGTTCCGGACAAATCCTTAATACGACCAACCAGACGTTTGATTGGGCTATAATTAGCGCGGACAAACAGGGCAGATAAGACCAGACCGACCAGCAGTGCGATCAGACAGATCCCGAGAATAAGCTTCTGAATCATGATGGACTGTTCATAATAGTAGCTGGATGGCGTTGCACTGTAGATCATCCATTGAGTCGATGGTAGCGTTTGATAGGAAACCACATAAGGCGAATCCCCAATCTTCTCGTCGAAGCTGCCTTTGACATGGCCTAGCTCAAGCGCCTTTTTCAGAGTTGCCGCGTACATATCAGACTGACCGGAACTTTGCTCTTGCAATCGACTCACTGCATTCCCGGCAGCGTTGACGATCACGGTATGCTGATACTGAGAAGGCATCATATTCTCAATGATGTTATTCACGGCTTCTTCTTTGACATCAATAGCAATGATGACATCGCTCGTTTCCCCTGTTGAGCGAAATGGGTAGCTGTGTGCATACGTAAACAAACCATTGGTATTCCCACTTGTTTGACTGGAGAAAATGTCCTTTGGAATATGACGCGCTGGCGTCCACAGACTGTTATGTTTGCTGGTACGCATCTCTTGAAGCCAGTCTGCATAATACACGGAGCCTTCGCTCTGATCTGCTTTATAACGCAGTCCGTAGAGGGAGGAGAGCATAATATTCCGTGCAGGATAATAGAGATGAATGCCTTGTACGATATCAGTATTGGCAGCAACTTTGGCTTGGAGCAACTCTTGCAGGTCAACCACCTGATTCAGTCCGTTTCGATCCTCCTGATCCGCAAATAGACGAATGTTGGCTGATTTATCAAGCGATAGATCAACATACATTTGCTGCACTCGCTTGAGTACGGTTTCTTCAATGGTACGTGCTGTATTTTCAAGAATCAGCTGATTCTTATTTCTTAATTCTTCATTGTAACTGCGTGAGAAATAGATATAGAAAAATGAGCAGATCAGCAGCACAATAACGATGACGATTGAACCATAAGAAAGGGCTAGTCCCGCCCATGCAGAGCTCCACTTTTTCATCAAACATTCCTCCCGGCCCAAATTATACACTACTCACATTCTGCAAGGTTCACGATTTATATTAACTTCATGTAAAATGTTGAGGATTTATGATATTGCGTCGAAATTGATACAATGACGAAATTGTTTTATTGCTGGTTTTACGGCTCCAATGCTACATTTGAGACCGAACCGAGACCAACTATTAAACGATGGGAGTCGACATGATTTGAAAACAAAAGTTGCTACAAACAAAAACAAGAAAAGATTGTTCACTGCTGCTCTAGGTTTGGTCGTTCTGACAAGTTCTATGGCACCAGGCGCTGCGCTCGCAGCACAGAATAATGATACCGTGGCTTTACCGAAACAACCGGCATGGGGTTACTTCGTAGACACGTACAAAAATAACAAACCGGATAAAATGACGGTAGACAGCAATCCGGCGATTGGCACGTTATCCAAGTTCCTCGACCTGTGGACACCAGGAAGTGCGTGGGATAATGGTACGAAGCTGAACAGTGCCGTACTGGACTACAACATTGATTATGTGGCACAACGTGCCAAAACACGTTCCAAAGCAGACGAAGATGCTGCGTACTATACAGACCGTACGAATCAATCCTATGGCGCAGTGGAGGGTCTGGGGAAACTGGCTGGTGTATATCGGGAAAAGTCAGGTACATTCACTTCCATTACAAGTATTCCGGCAGATGCAGCGACAACCAAGTATTCGGATAAAAATGATTCAAACAAAGCAGGCGATTCTAATTCCGAGTTGGGGAAAATGGTGGACCTGATCGGTAAAGTTCGTGGTGATTATGCTTCAACACAACAGGCGAAAATGTTCTACCAATATAAACGCCCGTTCCGCTGGCAGGGTGAACAACTGATCGTGCCTTCACTGGTTGCTGTTCAGAGCAGCAAACCGGAGACGGATGGTGGTTTCCCAAGCGGTCACACGAATGCGTCTTACCTTGCGGCTATCGCTCTTGCTTACGCTGTGCCTGAACGTTACCAGGAGCTTATGACTCGTGCTTCTGAAATGGGCGATGACCGAATTGTAGCCGGTATGCACTCCCCACTCGATGTGATGGGTGGTCGTGTGCTGGCAACGGCATTCGCAGCATCTGCTCTGAATGATCCGGATAATAAAGAGTTGAAAGAGCAAGCGTATGCTCAAGCACATGAAATTCTTTTGAAAGAGACAGGCACCAGTAAAGACCACTTTACAGATTACGCTCGTAACAAATCCGAATTCACAGAGCGCATGACCTATGGATTCCCGCAAATCGGCTCCACAACTGAGGCAGTACAAGTACCTAAAGGTGCGGAAGTATTGCTTGAAACAAGACAGCCTTACCTGAACGATCAACAACGCCGCGCGGTTCTGTCCACAACAGGAATCGCATCAGGGTATCCGGTACTGGATGATCCGGAAGGTTGGGGACGTCTGAACCTGTTTGCCGCAGCTGACGGATATGGCGCGTTTAACACCGATGTAACGGTGGTTATGGATGCAGCTAAAGGTGGGTTTAATGCAAAAGACGTATGGCGTAATGACATCTCCGGTACAGGCAAGCTAACCAAAGAAGGTAGCGGAGCGCTTCATCTGCAAGGTAATAATACGTATTCCGGTGGTACTGAAGTGAAAGCCGGTACGTTGGAGAGTGATTCAGCCAATGCATTTGGTGCCGGTTCTGTCGTGAATAATGGCGGTACGGTTGCAGAAAAAGTAGAGGGTATATGGAACATTAAAGGTGACTTCACACAAGCATCGAGCGGAACATTGGAGCTTAATGTGAGCAGCGCAAGTGATGTGTTGGATGTTAAAGGCGCCGTGAATGCGAACGGTAAGCTTCAAGTGAATTTTGACAACAACTATGTACCTGCTCAAGGCAACCTCACATTGATCAGCTTCGGTGCGAACAAACTGAATGGTAAATTTGCATCGGTGGATGTGAAAGGTCTGCCAAGCCAATATACAACGGAGGTTATGTATCAAAATGACCGTGTTGTCCTTGCTGTTAAGGATACTACAAATCCGGGTGGCGTAACGACGAATCCGTTCAAATCGGATGTTGTAAGCCAGGATAGCGTATTGAAAAACGTAAATGCAGCAATTGAAGCAACGAAAAATGAACAGCTGGCGATGAGTGATATCTCCACGCACTGGGCCAACAAAAATATTAATGCTGCATTGAAACTGCGTGTCATCAACGGATATGAGAACGGCACATTCAAGCCCAATGCTTCTGTAACGCGTGCTGAATTCACAGCGATGATTGCTCGTGCACTTGGCCTTGGCGAGAATAAAGCAGCTAACAGCTTCAAAGATACAAATACAAGCTGGGCTGCTGGATACATTGGCACGCTCGCAGATAAAGGTGTAATCGGCGGGTATGCAGATGGTTCCTTCAAGCCAAACGCAACGATTACACGTGCCGAGATGGTTACGATCATTGCTCGTGTACTGGATCTGAACACACTTGCAACAGGCACGAAGATCAGCTTTAGCGATGTGAAATCCGATAACTGGGCTGCAGCAGCGATTGAACTTGCTTCTTCCGCGAAGCTGGTGAATGGATTGACGGCATCTGAGTTTGTGCCTAACGGCAAATCTACTCGCGCTGAAGCGGTAACGATCATTATCCGTGCACTGGAAAGTGACAGCTCGATCAAGTCAGTAATTGCAGGTCTGTAATTGTAAACTCATCACATCTCACCCTACTTGGATCTGATCAAGATTGCCGGGGCGGTTCGCATATGCGGGCCGTTTCGGTTTTTTTGTTGTGAATGATGCTGTAGACATCTATTCATGTGAGTTTGTAGTAAAATATGGATGATTACCTGTACGAATCTAACTTACGTAAAGGGCGGGAGAACATGAGTCGACTGACTAATAGCGGATTCTATAAAATCAAGTTTTGGATCACACCGGAAGAGTGGGGCGAGATCATGGAGCTGTTTATGGATCAAGAAGCTTCGTTTGTATCAACGAATTATGCCCAGACCTCATATGACAAACAACAGGTGCTTCAGGCATATGAGCAATTTTATGATTACTATGTAGCTAATGAGAAGGTGGCGGACTACTTCCCGCACTTTGTATATTCCATCGTACTTACTATGGATCAGGGGATAGCTGGGTTTTTCGTCAGAAATGAAGGCATCAGTTTCCCGTATCGTGAGCAATGGGCTGCGGAGGAGCTGCCTAGCATTATGATTTCGCTCCCCAAAGATATCCGAATTCAAGCCGAAAGTGGCGAAGGAACAGATTATACGTATGAGGATATTCGGGAACATCGGCCTTTCACATATAAGTTGTACGAAGAACTGGTGAGTGAGATTAAAAACAGAACAAAATTGCTGCGGTTTTCGGTGCCTGAACCAGACGGGTTGCGCGTGCAAAAACCTTCTGTGCGTATTAGCAAGAAGGCTGCCGAGCAGATCAGGAGTGGCTGGATTTTTGATCAATACGAACTTGTAATGGACACCAAATAAGACAAGCGGTACGAAATTAAGATAAGCATCGATCTGCATGATAATCGATGCTTAAGTATTTTTGGTAAATAGAGATATTAAGTTTGATCAGCGGAGTAGATTCACGAGATTAGCAAAATTTTCGTTCAGGTCTGACATGGTGCTCTGATAATCAGGTTTTGGAACGAAGTTTTCCGGATAACTTGTTATGTTGTACAACGTTGTATCTTTGGAAGACCCGGAGGCTAGCAGTACATTAGTTTCTTTTAGCAAGCTTTTAATTTCTTTCCATTGCTCAGGAAAGCTTGCATCATTCTGATGTATTGTGAAATAGTTTTTTAACTCATAGATCATAATCTGCAAATTTTCGTTAGTTTCAATAATGTGTTTTAATTCTTCGCTGTAATTCGCACTTTCTGTCTTTCTAATTAATGACTCTAAATAAGTGTAATAATCTGAACTAATTCCAATGTAAAAACCTTCTGAAAGTAGATAACTATCGTTCGGTGTCTTGACATTATCCAATTGAACTAGAAATTGATATACATTCTGTATGCGGCTTGCGTAATCATTATATAAATTATATTTACTTTCATAAATGGGCTGAGAGGCAGTAGAACTTAGATGTTTATTACTGTCTTGATTAAAGATATAAAATTGCAGAATATTTGAAGCTATCACAGCTGCGATGATTATAAGTCCACACTGAAGTACACTGATTTTTTTCATATCTGTTCCCCCTATCTCCAATTAGTAAGCTAGAATTAAATAAAGTAAACGGAAAATAAGATTTTCCGTTTACTTTATTTATTATGATTTAATTATTCTAATTAAGTGTGACCTTAACACTAGCAGTGGCAGACTTTGACCAATTGGCCTCTACTTCTGACGTTGCTATTGCATACGATACTCCTACACCAAGCGGACTCCCCCAACTCCAACTGGCATTACCAGTGTAAGTTGAGCTCTTTTGTGTCTTATCATAGGTATGGGTGTATTTTACTGCTGTTGTCGTTGATCCTGCTTTCTTGGCAGATAACTTTGCATATGCACTTACTGTACTTCCACGGTCAAGGTTATCGTAGATATTAAAGAGGATAGTTCCTTTATCTCTAAAATCAGCGTCAGCCAGCCACATATTAGCGTTTGTTACTCCATTTGCAACATAATTAAAATAGGCTGGATTCCAGTTAATAGACACTACATCATATGAAGCAGGGTAATCTTCAAAAGTAGCATTTGACGGAAGTGTTGGCATTCTGTCAATCTGAACCCATGCATAATATCTTCCACTGTCTTTGGTCACGCGAGTTGTCACTTTTCTATCAGCAGCATCAATATTCATGATGGAAACTTCCCCACTGCTGGCACTAAGTTCATTTCCTTTCTCATCTAAAGTTATTGTGTTACTCGATAATACTTGAACACCTTGAGATTTCAGAAATTTATCAATTTCTTTATCAGTTGCACCACTATCCTTCAGCTGATCAGCCTGCTGCATCAGTTTAGGAAAGTTGTCTTCTGTCTCTTTGTTGCTCTCAGCACTGGCTAGCCCAGATAAACTGCTCAGTACTAAAGAAATAGCGAGTAAAAATGATAGCTTAAGTTTTCTCATGTTGAACCTCCAAAATTTATTTTTTTCTCAAAAAGTAGTATAAATGGAAAAATTTTATTTGTAAATAATTTTATAGCAATATTTAAAATCCTAACGACAAAAGCGACATAGATTATAAATCACGAATTACAAATATTGGGCATTAACTTATTGTTATTATAGAACCATAACCATGAACTCTCGTTTTTGCACCTTATTCGACAATATTAGTCAGTCAAAAGGAGTAAAATGAATCAAATTTACTACTATATCTGGGATTTATATACTAGTAAATTTTCATATTCATTAGAGCTGATTTTTGCTGGAGAAGCAGTTCGTATATACGAGCCGGTTCGTTTTTTTCATATAAGATAGATACTCATTGAGAGAATTTGTAATATAATGGTATTATATTGATGTAATTGCAAGAAAAACTTGATCAACAATCAAAAAGTGCTGGAAAAGGAGGAGATATAGTAGATCATAATCAAATCAAAATGGCTGCAATTGGGATACCTCTTCAACAACATCACATCATAAGGAAGTGTGTTCGCTCAATTATGTAAGCGCTTTATAATATGATTATAATCAGGAGGGATATTGACGTGGCTCAACGTTTCGTTAAAAAGGGATTGAGTATGCTGCTGTTCATCGTCATGGTTGCCTCGGTTTTCGCTTTTCCTGCTTCCACAAGCCATGCCGCCACCATCCAGGTGACAGACAATGGCTCCAGAATTGAAGTAAATACCGGGTCGGGACTTGTGTATGTGGTCAATAAAACGAATGGGGATATCATCTCGGCCAAAATAAATGGAACGGAACTAAATAGTAGCAGGGGGTCTCATATCGGGTCGGGATTAGGATCTTCTGCGAATGTTACATGGAATAGATCTCCCTCGGGTTCCACGGTGTTGATCACCGTTTCGACCAACATGCTGACTCATTATTATGCTTCGCGCGGTGGTGAGAATATTATCTATATGGCAACGCATATTACGGCACAGCCGTCGATTGGGGAGCTTCGTTATATTTTCCGCGGCAATGGGAGTGTGCTCACCGGTGTGCCTGTGAACTCAAATAACCGGGGTAATACGGGGGCGATTGAAAGTCAGGATGTGTTCGGGTTCGCGAATGGGCAATCGGCCTCCAAATATTATGGCAATGATCAGGCGAAGGACCTGTCTGTACGAGGGGTAACGGGTAACGGAGTAGGTGTATTCATGGCATACGGTAACCGAGAGAAAAGCTCGGGCGGGCCTTTCTTCCGTGATATTCAGTTCCAAAGTGGCTCTGAAACTGAAGTTTATAATTATATGAATTCAGGACATGCCCAGACAGAGAACTGGCGTCTTGGCCTGCATGGTCCATATGCCCTTATTTTTACAACGGGTGGCACTCCTGCGGTACCTGATTTCAACTGGATGTCGGGATTAAATCTGCAGGGATGGGTGACTAGCCGGGGTAATGTGGTGTTAAATGGACTTTCTGGCATGGAGGCAGGTTATGCTTATACAATTGGATTTGCGAACAGCAACGCTCAGTATTGGGCAAATGCATCATCGAGTGGGTCTGCAACCAGGTACGGCATGATTCCCGGAACATACACCATGACGGTATATAAGGGTGAGCTTGCGGTATACACGGAAAATGTGAACGTGAATGCTGGACAAACTACAACGGTGAACACCCGCACCATCAACAATGATCCGAGCAAAGCCTCCAGCATTTGGCGGATTGGGAACTGGGACGGGACACCACGGGAATTTCTGAACGGACAGACGATTGCAATTCGTCATCCTTCCGACAGCCGCAACCCAAACTGGGGGCCGGTGACTTATACTCCTGGCAGTGCAACAAATCGTTTTCCGGCTATTCAGTTCCGGGGTCAGAACTCGCCTACAACGGTGAATTTTAATCTGAATGCAGCACAAGCATCTTCCTCGCATGTTCTGAACATCGGGATTACGGCCGCTTACAACAATGGAAGACCGAGCGTAACTATTAACGGACGCACATTAAGTAATCCAGCCCCTTCTGCGCAACCAAACTCTCGTAGCTTCACCATCGGCACGTACCGGGGCAATAACACCACCTTTAGCTGGAATATTCCTGCATCATACTTTGTTAACGGTGCCAATACCATAACCATTACGCCGATTAGCGGCTCCAGTGATCTGGGGAAATGGTTAAGTGCTGGCTGGGTCTACGATTGTGTGGAGTTGTTGAATTAACGAAGAAAGCTGTCTGAGTAGCCCAACCGAATGCATAACATGAGGTTGGGCTGCTTTTTATGCTTTTCAAGTTATTTCAATCGGCTGAATTACTTGGTTGAGTGAAAATCCGTGCTACTATGGTAAAAAGCGATGATGCTATAGAGCGATTTCTTCTTCGCTGGAGAAGCAGTTCGGTATAGTGGTATAATTTTCAATACATAATGATGAGATGAAGGAACGGAGGCACAGTGATGAACGAAGGGTTATTGGAACAATTGGAAACATGGCACGAGCAGGATGAGTACGAGAAGATTGTAGACGCGGTGCAGGAGGTTCCGGTAGAAGAGAGGGACTATGAGCTAGTGAACCACCTAGGCCGAGCTTTAAACAATCTGGAGCGATATGAAGAAGCTGTGGCACAATTCCTGACTGTGGCCGAAGAGGGAGCAGATGACCCGCTCTGGCAGTACCGGATTGGACTAGCTTATTATTATCTGGAGCAATACGACAAGGCAGAGCAGGCATTCGAGCGATCCGACGAGCTGGAGCCGGGCGACGAAGATACGCTGGAGTTTCTGGAATGGATTCGGAACAGGGATGATGAGGAAGAAGAGGACGAGGACTCAGCGGGTGAGGTGCAGGAAGGTGTCGAGTTGGAAAACGGAACAGCTGAAGAGCAGCCTGCGGTAATCTCATCTATAAATGTAGTCCATGTTGATCCACCAGTCCCGGTATCTGGGGAGTTCTGGAATGATAGTGAGCTGGCTCTGGAGCAATATGTATCTGACCCGCCAAGCGACGGCTTGGTTGAATCGGTGGAGGAGCAACTCGTATTCCGCTTGCCTGTCTCCTACATTGAGATGATGAAGGAACACAACGGAGGCATTCCATATCATCGCTTTTTCCCAGTGACCAACGAAGAGTCTGGAGAAACCGGGTATGTCGAGATTGAGGGGATATTAGGCATTGGTCGTGAGAAACGCCACGCGCTATGTGGTACAGAGGGCAGCTGGGCCGTGATTGAACGTGATGGATATCCGGAAATCGGTGTGGTCATTGCGAAAGCACCTTCCGAAGCAGGGATTGTCATGTTGGATTACCGTTCTTACGGCAATGATGGGGAGCCAGAGGTCGTTTACGTCGACAAGAATGAGCGAAAAATCACTCCGCTTGCACCAAACTTTGAGACTTTTATCCAAGGGTTAATGCGTCCCGAAGTCTAAGACAATGCCAATAGTTCATATTGAACAACCTATCGTTCTCTGTAATGGAAACGGGAGAGCCTGAAGCGTGAGTGAATATGAGCAAATACGAACATATATGATGAGATATGATCTTAAACAACGAGAAGCCGCAGGGGTGCACCCCTGCGGCTTCTCGTCTAAAGTATATGCTAAACATGCTGAATAGGAGTTTATCCGGGCTGTAAAACTTGCCTTATTTTCGTGTGACTTATCTCTTAAGCCGGGAATCCGCCACCTGGAGGTGGCCATGCGCCATAGAATCGGCGGAGCAACACAATTTCGCCCAGATGATAGGAGTTATGTGAGGCGATATTACGTAGTAACCCGCCTTTGGTTTCTCCTGGGAAATACAGCAGTGGATCATTCAGTTGTGCCGTTTCTGCGATGGATACCGCTTGATCAATACCACTCAGGAATGCTTGAATATCCTCTTTCCACGTCGCTTCATCCTGTGGGCCCGTCTCCACTGGCCAGCTTTCGCTTACGCTCGCTGGCATCTGCGGCTTGCGTCCCTCCACATGCTCCAGCATAAAATTCTGCCAGTAGTGCATATGTTTGACCAATTGGTAGATGGTATAAGGCATAGCCTCATGTGTACGTCGAGCAAGTTCTACATCAATATCGGGAAGTGCTTTGGCAATACGAATGTGTCCGCGCTCTCCGACCAGGGATTTCACTAGGGCTTGTCCAAAACTTTGATTAACATCTGACATGTGCGATCTTCCTCTCTGAAGAACAGGTCTCTGACCTGTCGTTATATACATTATACAATTAAATTGTGAAAAACTAAAACAGGCTGAAATTCAAGCCTTTTTAGGCTCTCTGGTTTCGAAGAAGTTATACCCCCAAATTTTAATTATTTCTAATGTTTCTCGCGTATGTTAGTATATTTAACATCAGAAGCGCGGTTTCGATTCATAAGCGCTTGTAAACGTTATTACAGTAGGTGGAGAGAGCGATGCGCAATTGGGTCAAAAACGAGAATGTGCAGATGGCTGCGGTTGCCTTGGCTACGTCCATAGGCGCACAGTTCAAAATTAATCCCTTTCGGGAAGATTATTTCCGGATCGGCCTCGGGGTCAGCATTCTTTTATTTTTGCTGATGATTATGCCACATTTATCTTATATAAAAACAGGGATTCTGACGGGGCTGGCGAGCATTGCTTTTCAATCGGCTGATCTGATTCACCATGTACACACCTTATCCATGCTGGAAAGCATGTGGGATAACTTGGGGGCTGGTTTGTACTATGTAGTCTTCGCCTATGGGTTGAGCAAAATTAAGCGCCGTTTTCATGAAATTCCTCCACTTTTGCTCGGAGGCATCATCACCGGCATTGATTTTTCCTCCAACCTGGTGGAGTTATTCGTGCGAGGTGTGCTGAGCGGGACGAATATTTTTTATATGCGTGAATGGCTGTATCTACTGATTGTGGGCGGTCTGCGGAGTTACTTTGTCATCGGGCTGTATAACAGCTTCGCGGTCAGACAGATCAGGCTCCTGCACGCAGAACAGGAAAAGCGGATGGAACAGATGTTAAGTGTGAATTCGGGATTGTATGGTGAGGTTTTTTACCTGAAAAAGGCGATGAATACCATTGAAGGCATTACGGCTAACAGTTATGAGCTATACCGTGATCTGCACGAGCAGGACATGAACGAATACAGTCAGCGTACACTGGGCATTGCTCAACAGATTCATGAAGTGAAGAAGGATTCCCAACGCATTCTGGCGGGGCTATTGAAGCTTTATGATAATGAAAAGACGGTAAACATGAGCTTGTCTGAAGTGGTGCATTTTGCAGGTAAGGCCAATCGGAAATACAGTGAGATGTTGAATAAAGAGGTCGAGATCGAGATTGAACAGCAGTATGAAGGCGAGTCGCCATATTATATTCCGCTGCTTACGGTTATGAATAACTTGCTGGCTAATGCGGTCGAGGCGATTGAACAGGAAGGCATGATTCGAGTACAGGTGTTTGAACAGGATGCGGATGTACATTTTGTGGTGACGGATTCTGGAAAAGGGGTACCTGATGCGAAGCGTGGGGTTATTTTTGAGCCCGGTTATACGACAAAGTTCAATGAAGTCGGCATTGCTGCCACAGGGATTGGCCTGTCCCATGTACGTGATATCGTTCAGTCACTGGAAGGGCAGATTCAGGTAGAAGCCGCTCCATCCGGGCGGGGTACTGTGTTCAGAATCATGATCCCCAGGGTCAATCTAATGAAGGAGGCCAATGTCGATGACACTTTCGATCATGATCGTGGATGATGATGTGGTGAGCCGCAGCATGCTACAGGATATCATTGAGACTTGCGAAACCTTAGAGCTTGCAGGCATGGCCGAGGGTGGCCTGGAGGGACAGCACATGATTCTTGATCTCAGACCGGATGTGGTGCTGATTGACCTGTTGATGCCGGATCAAGACGGGATTGAAACGGTAGCGAACCTGAAGCAGAGTGGTTATAGCGGGAAATTTATCATGATCTCACAAGTGGTCAACAAGGAGATGGTAGGGGCGGCCTACCAGAAGGGGATCGAATTCTTCATTCATAAACCGATCAATCGGGTAGAAGTGGAGCATGTGCTGAACAAAGTGAACGAGCAGTGGAAGTATGAGCGATATGTACAGGAGATCAAGCAGTCCATGGCTCGGCTGAATCTAGTTGAAGTTCAGGCTCCTGCTCAGACCCGAACGGTGCGCGATTCGGCGCGAAGCATATTAATGGATCTGGGCATCATCGGTGAGAGTGGAAGCAAAGATATTGTAGCTTTGATGGAGTATGCTATCGAGCAAAAGCAGGCCTCCGAACTGCCGCCGCTGAAAGAATCGTATGAAGCGGTAGCCCAAAAATACAAGCTGACGCCCAAAGAAGTGGAGAAGGAGTGCAAGGCGATGGAACAGCGCATTCGCCGAACGGTTCTGACAGCACTGACGAATCTGGCCTCCATTGGACTTACGGATTACAGCAATCATAAATTTGAGCATTATGCGCCGCTTTATTTTGATTTTCAGGATGTGCGTATGAAGATGAGAGCGATGGAAGAGGAACAGGCAAGCGACAACAAGAGCAAGGTGAATATTAAGAAGTTCCTGCAAGTGTTTTACATGGAAACGCTAGAGAAAATAAATAGCTAAAACAGTAAGGGAAAGAAATTAATATCAAAGCGCAGGAATTTGTAATTTAATTTCAAGATTCTCGAAACTTTCTTCGAGAGTCTTTTTTGTTTGGTGTAATATAACATAACATATTGTAAGGGTTTTCTATAATTTATTTGGGATTTTTAGACTTTATTTTAGTTGAAAAGGTTTATATGTTATTTTATTTTTCATAAGTTGTTAATAAAATGTGTAGGATTGCGTAAGTTTTCGTAGGTGTAGAAATACAATACGTACATAAATACAAATGATCGATTCAGTCGATCCCAATCGAATCAGGAAAAGGGGTTTTTCCATGAAAAAGGTAGCATCCATCGTTATGGCTTCAGTTCTTGCTCTGGCTCTTAGCGCCTGTGGCGCAGCAAACTCAGGAGTAGACAGTAATGCCCAGTCTGCAAGTGGATCGGCAGCAACAAAATATACGTTTGGTACGGATGCGACATACCCTCCGTTCGAGTTTCAAAAGGATGGGAAATATGTTGGGATCGATATTGACCTGATGAATGCCATTGCGGCGGAAGAAGGCTTTGAGGTAGAGATCAAACCAATGGATTTCAAAGGTATCATTCCAGCCATTACGGCGAATCAGTTGGACGGAGCGATTGCAGGCATCAGCATCACGGATGAGCGTAAAAAGGTTGTGGATTTCTCAGAACCGTATTATCAAGCCGGACTGTCCTTAATTGTGAATGAAGCTAACAACGATATAAAGAGCCCACAAGATTTGAAAGGCAAAACGATTGCGATCAAAAAAGGTACATCGGGTGCCAATCTCGCTGATGAATATGCGAAGACCTATGGTGCAACTGTGAAATATTTTGATGATAGCCCATCCATGTACCAGGAAGTAGCCAACAAAAACGCGGATGCAACACTCGAAGACTTCCCGGTGGTTTCTTACAAAATTGCCGTTGACCCGAACTCCAAACTCAAAATTGTTGGTGATCGCTTGAACGGTGACTTCTACGGCATTGCCGTTGCCAAAGGGGATACCGAGTTGCAGAAGAAGATTAATGACGGACTGAAAAAATTGCAGGCAAACGGCGAATACGACAAGATCGTTGAAAAATATTTAGGAACAGCAGCAAAGTAGAAAGGGTCGGTGATATGGATGGATTCCTCCTGGCAAGTCATACTGGACGCACTGCCTCTTCTGCTAGAGGGAACGGTCGTTACGTTAAAAATTGTTGTGATCTCACTCATGTTTGCAATGGTGATTGGTCTGATCTCCGGCTTGATGAGCACTTCCTTGAATCGGTTGTTGCGCCTGGTGGCTTCGCTTTATGTGGATATCATCCGTGGCACACCGCTTCTGGTCCAGGTATACTTCATCTACTTTGGTCTGCCGGTGTTTCTGGATATGCGCATTCCAGCCATGACAGCAGGCATTATCGCGGTTAGTTTGAATGCCGGTGCATATATCTCGGAGATCTTCCGGGCAGGTATTGAGTCCATTGGTAAAGGGCAGCATGAAGCCGCAAGGTCATTAGGCCTAAGTCGTTTCAAAACCATGTGGCTTGTGGTACTGCCGCAGGCAACCCGGCGTATGATTCCTACCTTTGTAAACCAGTTTATTATCACCATTAAGGATACTTCGTTATTATCAGCGATAGGGATTGCGGAGCTTACACAGAGCGGGGAAATTATCGTTTCCGCGAACTTCCGAGCATTTGAAATCTGGGGTACAGTCGGTGTGTTCTACCTGATTATCATTGTGCTGTTATCACGGGCTTCCCGATTCATTGAAAGGAGGTATGCGATCCGATGATTACTGTAGAGAACTTGAGGAAACAGTTTGGCGCGAACGAGGTGCTGAAGGATATTTCCACAACAATTCGGGAGCAGGAGGTGGTATGTGTGATYGGCCCTTCGGGGTCAGGAAAAAGTACCTTCTTACGCTGCCTTAATCTGTTGGAGGAAGTCACGTCAGGCAAAGTGATCATTGGCGAAGTGGAAGTTACCTCGCCCAAGACCAACATCGACGAGCTGCGTACAAATGTGGGGATGGTGTTCCAACAGTTCAACCTGTTCCCGCATCTAACGGTGCTGGAGAATATCATGTTAGCTCCAAAACATATCCGGAAGCTGAGCAAAACCGATAATGAGAAAAAAGCGCTGGAATTACTGGGTAAGGTGGGGTTATCTCAGAAAAAGGATGCATATCCCGAGCAGTTGTCTGGTGGACAACAGCAACGTGTAGCCATTGCACGTGCACTTGCCATGAATCCGAGTGTCATGTTGTTTGATGAACCTACCTCGGCTCTTGACCCCGAGATGGTTGGGGAAGTGCTGCAAGTTATGAAGAACCTTGCACATGAAGGCATTACGATGATTGTTGTGACACATGAGATGGGCTTTGCCCGCGAGGTCGCGGATCGGGTGATCTTTATGGACGGTGGTTATATTGTCGAGGAAGGCACGCCGGAGGATCTTTTTCAGAATACCCGTCATGAGCGAACCAAGGCATTTCTTGGCAAGGTGTTGTAACAAGAATAATCCAGAGCAACATATGGCAATTAATATCCCTCTATTATCAAAATAATGAGCATATCCCTTGCAGGTAAACCACAGATCAAGCACATCTGATATGATGAACTTGAACGGGTTTACTTGCAGGGGATTTTGTTGTCGTGCGTAATACATATAGAAGCTCTATATAAGTTGGAGTGTCCATGTAAACCTATAATTCAACATATATAGACAGCTTCACTGATAGCATCATCAGTAAACATCCACGAGTGGGAGGTCATCATGATGGAGCGAGTAACTCAGATGGATAAAGAGATTTTTCGGTCACATCTGATGCAAGCGATGGAGAAGATCCGAATGCGGGATCAACTGGAATACGAGGAGGTTCAATTACTCGTTGAACCGATGCACGAGCCGGACAAATCTTTAAATGGTGCAGACGAGATGATGCGGCTGGTTGTACTGGCCCCGAACAATGTGCAGCATCGGCAATTTACGGTGGATGAGGCTGTGAATCTTTTATGCTGGCATGTCCCGCTAGTTCCTCTATGGATTGATGTTTCCTTGGTGGAGGTGGAACAGAAACGGGCTGTATTTAGACTGATCTGCAGTCTGCGTCTGCGTAAACCCACACAGCTTCGTTATGCAGAGACAGGGCATGCTCCATTCCGGGTGGTGTAGGTGCTGATGGGCGAAAGAGTGTGATACGTAGAACTTAGAACAGTACTCGGAGATCAATGCGAATAAGATTCCCGTTAAAACTTCATTAATGAAACGTTAGTTTTCAAAAGTAAATTATAACAGGAGGGTCCATATGGATATCAGCGCCAATGAAGAATTAGAGACCATTGCTATTTCAGCTGTGCCACATATGAAAATTCACGGAAGAACAACAGGACAACAATCGCCGGTAACCTTGTTTTGGACAGGCAGTGCAGTCGAATGTAACGTAAAGGGTGCGGAATTTTGGGTGGAAATAGAATCGTCTTATGATTTGCTTGAGCCCTGGATCAGTATCATTATTAATGGTGTTCCAGTGAGTCGGCAGATGTTAATCAGAGGCAGAGCCTGGATCTGTATATTCCGTGGGATGAATCCGGCTATGGTGAAAAATGTACGTATCATTAAGGATGTACAGGCGATGAGTGGTGACCCGGGCAACAGTCTGAAGTTTCATGCAGTGAAGGCCGATGGCACGTTCCTGCCTGTAGAAGAGAAAACCCTTAAAATCGAGTTTATCGGAGACAGCATTACCTCGGGTGAAGGGGCGATTGGGGCAAAAACAGAAGAGGACTGGATTCCCATGTGGTTCAGTGCACTGCACAATTACACATTCATGACGGCTGAGGCCTTGCATGCAGAGTATCGTGTCATCTCTCAGAGCGGATGGGGTGTGCTGAGCAGTTGGGACAACAATCCTGCTGGCAACATTCCGGAGTATTATGAGCAGGTCTGCGGTCTGCTAAAAGGGGAGCGCAATGAGCGGCTTGGTGTGCTGGAGCCACATGATTTTAGCTCTTGGCAGCCTAATGTGGTTGTGGTGAATCTGGGCAGTAATGATGATGGTGCATTCCAATCTCCAGCTTGGACCGATCCACTGACCGGACAAGTGTACAAGCAACGCCTCAATGAAGATGGGACGTATCATGAAGAAGACTTGGCCAAATTCGAGAAGGCAGTGGTGCTTTTCCTGATCAAGTTGCGGAAAAATAACCCGCAAGCACATATCATCTGGGCTTATGGTATGCTTGGATCTTCACTGCTCCCCGCAATATATCGCGCGGTGGATGCATATCAGAAGCAATCAAGAGATCATGCTGTCTCGATCCTTCAACTTCCCAATACAACTGAAGAAACAATGGGCGCAAGGACACACCCAGGCGATTCGTCACATCGCAGGGCGGCAGATGTTTTAACGGATTACATTCAGCGAATTCTATAATATACAAGTTGAACTACATTTTTTACACGGAACACTCCGATGACAGAATAACCTTCCAATCGCTGTTATCCCCAGATTTTTTAAATTTCCTTTTCCAAGGGGAACTCCGGTGATAAAGGCGAGCGCTTTGCTTTTTCAGGTTTTTTCTGTCCTCTCCGTTTTTGTGTAAATGAACTCTCCAACTTATATAGATTCTCCCAATGGTTGTTATATACCCAAGGGTAACGAAAGACCGCACAGCAGGACGCTGTACGGTCTTCTTTGAGTTGTTTTATCGAGTCTGATCGTCTAATTCTATTGAAGCCTTTGTTGCAAGATGGCGTTGCACCTCATAACGGATGGAAATGATCTGCCCAAGCGTCTGAGTACGAATCGTTTTCAGCAGGGTGGGCACGGTGCCTTTTGGAAATAAAGGAATACCTTCACTCAGTACTTTCGGGATAATAGCGACCTCAATCTCATCCAGGATTTGCTGCTCCATCACCGACTGAACAAGCTGCCCCCCACCTACAACCCACACATCTCCCTCGTAGGTCTGTTTTAACCGCGAAATCAGTGTTTCCACGTTCTCGGATGTGAATTGTACATGCGGTGCAGATGGCTGCTCCGAGCGGGAAAGCACATAGGCAGGACGATCTGAATAAGGGAAATCCTCGGATAAAGTAAGCACATCCTCATACGTAGAACGTCCCATAATTACACTCCCGATGGTCTGATAGAATGCGGCATAGCCGTTATCGCCTCCGTCACCTTGTACATCAAACAACCAATCGACGGAACCATCCAGTCGGGCAATATATCCATCCAGACTCATTGCAATGTAGAGAATTGTTTTCGAATTAGAAGTATCCATATTTCATCGCTCCTTCATTTGATACCTATAAGATACAACATAACTATGACAATAATTGACGTAGTTTGAGGACTTATTCAAAAATGCTAAGGAGGGAGCCTGAAAGCCTGGACAAATAATAAACTACCACGCCGTTTATGCCTGTAGTAGGCTATGTTTCATTTCATAAATTTTCTGGAGTATACGCTGATTCTCTTCCTTCTCCGCATCGGACTCGGCATGGACATAATACTCTACCAGTCTGTACCCGAACACGAACAGAATCATCTCGTGTACGCAGTGTTCTGCGAGTGGGGGAGCATCGGCATATTCCGCAAAGCCCTTGTAATACGCAGGAACACAGCGCTGATAATATTCTACCATATGCTCAGTATCACACTCATCGGCAACCAGGCTCGCGATATCCTCTCCAAAGTATCCCCATCCCGATGTATCCCAATCGATGAGCGCGATGTTCCCATCGGTATAGATCAGATTGGTCACCCAAAAATCCCGGTGGTTTAACACAAGCGGCAGTTGTTCAATGCGAGCAAATACTTCGTCCGAGTGTTCATCCATATCAATTAACATTTGCCGAATATGGGGTGGGAACTCACAGGCTTCAGAACGGATGTAGTCATAAACGACAGGCCATGAGCGATAGTGCAGATACGTATTTTTCATGAGATCGGCATGGCTCAAATTGGTCAGGCTCTTCAGCACTGGGGGCTGTTCCGCATACAGCTTGCCTTGATAACGCCCTAAATCCAGCGCAGCCTGTTCAACCATTTCAATAGACAGATCCAGACCGGACACGCCATCGATATATTCTAGCCACAGTTGAAATTCATTTTCTTCGGCATTCATCTCCGCGTAATAACATGTGGGCCAGCGGAAGGTATCCGAGAATGTCGTTCCGAGGTCAGAGATGTACAGATCATATTCCCGGCGCCAGGAACCGGGATCGTTATAACGTTCCCATTGTTTCTGAACCTTCAGTACAAGTTGGTAAGGCAACTTTTGGCCATCTTCGGTTTCGGCTGTTCCAGTTACGAGATTGACGTTGCCCACAGTTCCGCCATGCAGAGTAGTTGTATGATAGTCCGCTGCAATAATGTTCTTCTTAAAATATAGGTTTAAAAGATGAGTTAAGGTTTGCATCTTTATTTTCGTCATCTTCGTCTTATTCATTTCTTCCGACCTCCACTTTTGTTGGTTTGTTTACTCTGAATCCTGTTGATTTTGTTTTTTGCTCTTTTTTCGATGAGGTAGTTGGTTTTGTGTTGTACATACTTGTTCTCTGACTGCTGGGAAATATAATTCTCCCAACGTTCATGCTGTAATGAACCGTCCGCGAGTGCTGAGAGAACGGCACATCCCGGCTCGGTCTGATGACGGCAATCGGTAAAGCGACACTGAGCGAATAATTCTTCGACATCGGTAAAGCTTGCACGAATACCTTCGTCAGCATCAAAAAGCCCAAGCTCACGCATTCCAGGAGTATCAATGACCATTGCACCCGAAGGCAGCATGAAGAGTTGACGATGTGTTGTGGTGTGTCGTCCCCGACTGTCGTCCTCTCGTATGGCCTGAACTTTCATGACGTCATTTTCATTTAATGCATTAAGTAGCGAGGATTTACCCACGCCAGACATGCCGAGAAAGACAACGGTTTGACCCGGAGCAAGATATGGGGCGAGTTCGTCCAGCCCTAGACGGGTATGACTGCTGATCACGTGAATAGGCACATCGGAGATGCGATGTTTAACTTCTGTGAGCATGGGATGATCCGCTGTAACGAGGTCTGCTTTGGTCAAAATGATGACCGGTTTACCCCCGCTTTGTCTGGCTTGAGTCAGGTAACGCAGAATACGATTCACATTGAGATCTTGGTTCAGCGAAGAAAGGATAAATACAACATCGAAATTGGTCGCAACAACCTGCTCCAATATCGTTTTGGCATAGCCTGCAGCATGACCCGCATAGTCTGCACGCGAGAATTTGGACCTTCGGGGCAGCACTTTCACAATCAGGGAATCACCAATGTTGTTGTAGCGCAGAAGGACAAAATCCCCCACACAAGGAAAGTCAGTTGGCATATCCGCCTGATAATAAAATGAACCTTTTAATACTGCGGTGACTTCACCACGTTCTGTCATGACGGTGAATTGCTCCCGCCGAAGTTCTGTAATTCTGCCAGGTAATAATCCATCTGGGACCTCTTCTGTTTCGATATATCCGTAGGTTTTTAAATTCATCATGGGTATAAGGTTGGCTCCTTTAATGTTGTTTTTGGACGCAAAAATGCCGCAAACAAGCAGCCTCTACGAAGCTACTGTTTTGCGGCATCAGGACGCAAAAAAGATACGACCTTCATCGTATCTGCAAACAGCAATATTCACGAAAGGTTACTTTGGATGGCATAACAAAGAATACGGGAATTAGCCCGCTTTTTTCAGATATGCCAACTATTCAGTTTTAATACTGAACCACCATATTGATATAAGTAGCAGCCATTTAAAACCTCTCCCTTCGTGTAAGGAACTCGCTTATCGCTAAGCTTCTTTACTATAACCTGTTTTGGAAAATGTTTCAATATTAGTTGGAGGCCGATTTCAATTTTTTTGAAATCCAATTTTCATTTTTCTGACTCCGTGATAAGCGTATGGACTTTGCTCAAATTCGACTTGAAGTAGGTTGTAAAAGACCATCCGTTATATTTAAGAGGTACTTCAATATCATCCATAGGTTGTTTGTTTTGCACAGCTTCTGTCACCAGAGCTAGCATATCCGAGATATAACCTTTTACATCATGAAGCTCTTGCAGAGAGCATACCTCTCCATGCCCGGGAATGATTTTTTCCACCTCAAGCTGCTCGATCTGCTCCAATATACGCTGCCACTCCTGCGGGTTGGCATTAGCCAAAACCGGATGGTGTTTGGACAGGACCAGATCTCCTGTGATAACGATTTTCTCTTCAGGAATGTACAAGATAGCATCACTATGTGTATGTCCTCCGCCAAATGTAAGGAGTTGAACCGTACATTTGCTGCCATGAATGACCATCTGTTGATCAAAGGTTATCGTTGGAATGGTATGTTCCAGATCAGGGAGCATCTGCATAAACTCACGGTCGCTGGCATTATCCCAGGCCATCTCTCGTTTTAACTTTTTATCGGTCTCTTGCTGCATTTGTATTTCTTGTTGATGAATCGCCTGATTCATCTGCTCCGTGTTCTCCCGATATTGAGCTATTCTTTGTCTCGAAAAAGTATCCATCATCTCACGAGTAGCCGTTGTCGAAATAATGTGGGCTTCGGGTGCAAACACTTGATTCCCGGAGGTATGGTCACTGTGCCAATGTGTATTCACAACATAGCTTACCGGTTTCCCTGTAATATAAGTAGCGGCTTCTTTCAAGTCGGATGCGGCCTGCAGGGTCAGGAAGGTATCAACGACGAGTGTTATATTACCCAGATCAATGATGGTTGCATTTCCCAAAGAGCCTGTACCTGGAACTGAAATAGCTGCAATGACATGATCCGTGACATGATTTAATTCAAAATGCTTGGAGCCTCGAAAGGCTGCGATCTTGTCTCTCAAAATTTCCACTCCGATCTGTTTATTCGCAATATATTGTTGAATTCATGTTTTAATTTGAGTGGTAACTTCGGTTACATCCGTGTTTGATGTATCAATCGTAGGCTTCGGCGGGTTATACGCTCCCTACAGTTACATTCATAGTTCCCTGTTGATTTATGATCTGATGAATCATTGCGAGCAGCCGTACTGTAAGATCGGCTCTGAAATTCAGTCGATATCCACCGCGTACGCGGTCGACAAACCCAAGTTCAATGCATTCCGTAAGAACCTGATCCAGATGTATAGAGTCTGGCAGGTACATTCGTAGTGTCTTTTCATCCAGTGCATACTCTGGCTTCAAATCATCTATCTCTCGCAAGAGAATGAGTAAGACAAGGCGAACGTCATCCGATAACAAGTTGAGCGGGAATGCAGCTGCTGTTCTCAGCATTTCCACAGATTCTTTCAAGAATATTGGTGTAGCAATACAAGCAAGGCGATCTTTCGCCCAGAGACCTAAACCTGCTGGACCAAGGTGTATATGTACTAGAGATGGATTTCCACCTGAACTAACAGGTAGTGTAGAGGAAGGTCCTTCGGTTAATGTAATTATATGTTCAAGAAATGCGATTCGATCTGTTAACTCCATCTTATGGAGCGTTTCACGGATTTGAGGGATTAATGATGTGAGTCCACCCTCACGTCCTAATAGGTAATCGGTCGAGCAATTAAACGTTTCTGCTATCTTTACGATCAGGGGAAGATCCGGTAAAGAATCACTATTCTCCCACTTGGAAACAGCTTGTGCTGACACGGATAAAAGCTTTCCTAGCTCCTCCTGAGTCATGCCGTTAGACCGGCGGAGTTGTGCGATCTTTGTTCCCATTCCTTGCAGATTGTTCATTGTAAAAAACCTCCTTGAACATGTTTTTCTATAGAATAACGTGTGTTCTTCATTTCTTGTATGGAGGCCTAGGTGAAACTTCAACCAGCCGTTGATATTTTGATATCGCTGGTTGATTGAACATTAACTTGGCATGTATTTTCGGATGTTAAGGACGAGTGTAGATGATGAATTGTCCTTCGGCGGCAGATTCGCCACCTACCCAGCCTACAGGAAGTCCTTGATTTTTATAGACATTAAACATGGCTTCAAAATACGGATGCGGCTCCTTGCATAACAATCGGGCTCTGGCGATCTGAAATAGATCACCGCTGATAATATCAGCAAGATGGTTAAGTTGATCAGGCTTCAGGCCCAGTTCCGAGGCTTGTCCCTCTAATTTTTTCTTCATCATGCCATAGAAGTCTTGTTCTTCTTCATACAGAATAAATGTTTGGGCGAGGGATTTTTGCTCCTCTCCAGAGGCAGGTGGAATATCTCCTAAGGCGTCTGCGGTAATGTCCAGTAGAAAGTAACAAGGCGGCTCAACGTCTTCTTCCTGGTAAAATATTAGGGCTTCCTCCAGATTCGCAAACAAATCTTGAGTCTCGAATGCTGTTCCATTTACTGCACCGTCATGGTTAACCGAAAGGTAAGACCCCTTCAATACATCGCCTTGTTCAATGTAATCAATAACCTCACATACATCTGCAGGAAAGAGTTCTTTGCGGCTCATTCTTGTTTTCAACTCCCGACATTTAATGGTGAATGTTCTATAGTTCTACATCGTTGTGTGAAGAGCCTGCTTGTCAAACAAACTTATTCAAGGATATTGTGCGGCGTATATGATCGTGGATCAGTTCGGCTGTGTTACAATTTTACTATGACAAAAAGTGACGTAATTAAGGTGGGGTTCTGATGAATCAACGCAGGCTGGCAATGATGCGCCTTATGGATTCCAGACATAAGTTCACAGCTCGGGAGCTGGCAGAACGATTTGAGGTGTCTGTTCGTACGATCCAGCGTGATCTGGATGCTTTACAGGCGATGGGATTCCCTTTATACACCGAGGTAGGTGTTAACGGCGGATACCGGGTGCTGCCCAATCGGATTTTGCCGCCCTTGCAACTGACACAGCAAGAAGCACTGGGCCTGTTTATGATGCTTGAATATTTGGAAGAGGTTCCTGATTTTCCGTATGGTATGATTCGGGAGCATCTGGCGGAACAGTATTTCTCCACGCTGCCTGCGGATGTTCAGGAACGGATTGCAGGGATGAGGGAACACATTGCATTTATGCAGCGTCCGGGTGAACATCTGGAGTCTCTCACATCCGATCTGTTAACGGCCGCAGTCGAGAAGAAACTTATTTCATTCATGTACCATGCTCGTAGCGGCAGGAAAAAGGTAAACGTGTATCCCTTGGGCATCTATTATGAGCAGGGTTATTGGTACATGCCTGCGCGAAATAACGATCGCGTATTGTTATATCGTGTGGATCGAATAAAGCAGCTGACGGTGCTGGATCAGATCGATGAATCTGTACCCACACTAAAAGCATGGCTGAAACAGGCTGCGCACGCAGATGGCGAAGAGGTTGTACTGCAATTTACAGCATTCGGGGCAAGAATAGCGGCATCGGATGCGTTATTCAAGACCGTGTCAGAGCAAAAGTGGTACGGTCTTGTGCCGCATTCGGAGTTTGCTTTTACCGCGCGTAGGCTACTTTCCTATGGACCCGAGGTTATGGTGATATCGCCACCGGAATTGCAGGAGCAGGTTCGTGTGATGTTAGAGCAAAGTCTGGCGCAGTATAGGAACGAAAATAGCGACGAATGGAGGGATTAATAGAGGATATCGGCTTCTCATATGGAAGATATAGAATTGTTACCCGAAATGCTGGGGCATGACTTAACGTAATCTTATATCGATTCAGCGAAAGGGGGGCTACCATGATTCGATTCATAAGAAGTTTTACCATCCGCTCTATGCAGAGTCCATGCGAGGAACAACGGCGGTTGTTTGCATAGAGCCTAATATCCATTCCCGCCATCATTGACGTGATGAAGTCAGAAGTTTACTCGTGAGGCTCTGCTACCTTAAAGATTAACTTTTTAAGGAGTGGAGTACGATGAAATATGTGAATGCAGATGCCGTCCTTCCGAAGGCATTGCTCGAAGAAATACAGCGACATCTCCCTGGTGGATTAATCTATATTCCGAGGCCGAAGGATACCCATAAGAAATGGGGAGAGAATTCAGGCGGCCGACAACTAATTCGGGAACGGAACAACGAGATTTTCCAGAAGTTTGCTACGGGGTCAACGATCGATGAGCTTGCAGATCAATATTGTTTATCTATCGAAAGCATCAAGAAAATTGTATATTGCAAAAAAGTGAAGTGAAGTTGAAATCAAAGCGAAATGATTTGGATGAAGTGTGAGTCACATTCGAGCTATCGGATGTGGCTTTTTACTATGCACTTTTCATGTGCGGACATGTAGATGTACAGAATGGTTAGAAAACGAATATTACATATCTGTCCAATGCCAGCATCCGTACAATAGAGTCCAGAGAGCACGTTTACTTATATAGAGTAAGGAAGCGGGCGTAACCAGCGGAAGGAACGGTGATCTGCAACATGAACATCCAAGTGGAACTAACGAATCCAGACAAGGCGTACATCATCAAAAACATGTATCCGTTATACCTGCATGACCTGTCTGGACATTATGGGCTGCGGGAGGGACATCGACCGAATAAACATGGCATATACGAGGAAAGTTCTACCTATCAAACGTTACAAGACCAATATGATGTGCAAAATATATGGTGGGAAAAGCCGGGCTGTCTCTTTCCTTTTTTGATCATGGCCGAGGACAGGCCTGCTGGATTTGCAATGGTAGCAACACCGCCTCACTGTGCACCAGGCATCGATTTTTTCATGCATGAATTTTTCCTGCTACAGCCGTATCGGGGAACGGGTGTAGCGGAGAAGGCGGCTGTAATGATCTTCGCTATGCTTAAGGGCAACTGGGAGATATTCACCAATCCAGGGGAGAAAAACAAAACGGGTCAGCATTTCTGGCGCAAGACGGTAGCGAATTACACGCAAGGTTTGTACGAGGAAGAAGTAGCCATGACCGCAGACGAGGATGGGCTCAAATTGATCTTTCGTTTCTCGAATCATCGTTAAATGTCATAATAGGGACATGGAACAGATGAAGGAAGGATGAAGCACAAGATGAGCTTTGAATACTACATCGCAGCAGATCGTCTGATTCCCGAGATCAAACTTCGCGGGCAAGAGGTTTTAGCTGTCAGTGATATGATTCGGTTGAATGTCCCGGATGGCTTGATTCCTTGGAAAGAGATGAATGAGAGTGCAACTGTCCTTTACGGTAACCCGGCAGCCTCTAATCGTTTTCACATCCAAAGTGCACCATATGCTGTAAAAATCATAAGCCAGTATACAGACCTGACTCATATTTATAAATTCGATGCTCCTGATATCAGTCTAACAAAGGACTTGTATCAATATGTAACTTCCATCGATCAAGAAACGAACTTGGAAATCTGGCATCTCTGGTTTGGATATGATCATGAAGATGAAGTTATCACAAGAAAAAATTTGTCCCGCTCTACGCTTACACTCTCCGATTTTGATGTAGTTCTTCATGAGAGCTGGTGTATCGCTATAACAAGTTGATTCTGGAAGCAGAAGAATCGCTGCAATGCTGGAAAAAGCCAAAGAGCCGAAGTGCGCTAAACCGCTGCTTCGGCTTTCTTGATATAATCTATGGTGATTAGAAATTCAATCGCCCAAACGTAGCATCACCCTTCACTGTAGCGTTGCTGGCAGCGCTCACAGTATCCAGCTGTAGCACATAATCATAGTGCCGGATGTAATATCCGGGTTGACTATAGGATTGCAAAGATAGTTTGCTACTATCAGCCCAGCCGGGGCTAATCAGGAACGTGGCATCGCCCTTATACGCGGTGGTGTTTGTGAAGGCTTCAAGAACAATTTTATTACTCGCATTGCGTTTCAGAAAATAACCAGGGTGGTTGATTGCCTCCAGCGAAACACCTGTAGAGCTGGAAAGTCCAGGTACAACACGGAACTGGGCATCCAGAGCCGGGGAGACATTTGCATCAATGCGAGCGACATAGTTGGCGTGACGGATCATGCGATCCGGTACATTGTGTGAAGTAAACTGGCTGTAGCCTGTAGCTTCAGGCGTGGATGGGCCCAGCATTTTGACTTCATGCAGCGTTGGGGTGTACCAGTTGCCCGGATTGTTCCACAAGACGGCATTGACCATATTGATTCTCACGTAGCGGGCGGTAAAGTGCACCGAATCCGTGGTGAAACCATATGTCAGATTATTGGTGCGGTCTAGCGTGGCATAGTTTACACCATCGTTGCTAATCTCGATTTTGTATTTGTAATACCCTTCAGAACCTTTATACATAAACCATGAAGTATCGATCTCTGTAATGGTCTTGGGTGCTCCAAAGTCTACCTGCCACCACGCAGGCCAGCTATTGGAAGATGCCACCCATGAGGTCTGGTAGTTACCGTCATTGACTAGAGAAGCAGATGAGCCAGAGGCAGTGGAGCTGGCGGAAGCTGTTTTACCTTGGGCGTGATTCACGAGTGCAGGCAGTGTGATTTGTCCTGTTGCTGCGTCAATATTCCATGTCGTATACCATTCCAGTGAGGCCGTTCCATTGCCATCATTCAACGTGAGGGGCAACCAGATGTGTTTGTGCTCCCCAAGGTTCATCGGATTCCAGCGATCCGCCATATAGATATAGGAAGTGGTGCTACTGCCCTGGATCGTGGCAATATCATGAATCTGAGAGCCAAAGGCTGATGGATTGCCATAAGGCGTAAGTGCAGTCCATGGCCCTGTCATCGAAGTAGCTGTAGCGTAAGCACCTTGGTTCGGATACCAGCCAGCCGCCTGGGAGGTAAAGAGGTAGTAGCGATTTCCTTTTTTCACAACAGCAGGGGCTTCACGGTATGCATTCTCGAACAACCATCCTTCGAAAGATTGTACCCCTGTGTAGCTTGCATTCATTTTAAAAACAGCCATCGTATCATTCGCACCGCCGTTTTTGCGAGAAGCAGTAACCAGATAACCCGTTCCGTCCGTATCCACAAAAACAGTCATGTCACGGGATTCATAGTCAAGTGGGCGGAAGCTGCCTTCATACGTAAATTTGCCGTTCGGTGTACTGCTTGTGGCTACCGCAACGCGGCCGAGGTTGTAGTCTGTCCCGTTCTCATAGTGAGCCCAGAGCACATACTGCTTGGTGGAGGTGTTATAAATTACTTTAGGACGTTCAATCTTGCTGGAGGCGAGTTCTGTCGCGGAGCCTTTGGTCAGGATGGCATTGCTAAAAGTCCAATTTTTCAGATCCGTTGAGGTGTAGACGTTTACACTTTCAAATTTGCCGCCTACCGCATGTTCTCCATACAGATAATACGTTGAACCGACCTGCAGGATATTACCGCTGTTGGCGTGAATGGGATTGCCAGCCGTATCAAGCCAATCGGTGCCATTGGTGATTGCCACACTTGCCGCGCTGGTCCGTTGAGGATGCAGGCCAAACAAGGTTAATGCGAGTGTAAAAACCAGAAGCCAGACCGTCGTACGTTTTCCCATTACGTACACCTCCATAGAGATTAGAGATTAATCAAGCGCTTTCAAATCTATTTTAGTTGATTTACAATATTTAGCAAGTGAACAATTCAATCATTGCTGAACAAAGCAGTATCTTAGTGGGATAAGCGACGGTAGCATCGATCCACTCCGAAATATGTGATTGGATATGGAGCTAATTAGAGGGTTATGGCGTATGTAACGGTTAGAGAGTTTTTCAAAAAAGTGATCAGGAATTAGATATAAGCACTGGAGGTACTGGATGAGATGAATACGACGAAAAATCCGTTGAATTACGAGATAAGCTCTGTTGAAGACTACATATCGATTATCAAAGAGTTACCGAATGGTCAGGATGGGTATTATTATCGCGGAGAAAACAGGCGATATGCCACTCAATCCTCGTCCTTACTTCGATCAGGAATAGCACGATTGCTTCGAGATAACCCGGAATATTACATGGATACAGTAAACGATTTTGTCCGAGATATGACAGATCAAGCGGGAGAGTGGGAGCGCCAGCATGTGCTGGCCTGGTGTCACCATGAGGGTCTGCCTACGAATCTGCTGGAACTTACAGCGTCTCCGCTACGCGCGTTGTATTTTGCCTGTTTGGACCGCACCGATCATAGCGAGGAGCCGAGTCAGGCAGGTTACGTATATGGTTTTGCGAGAGAGAGTACAGTCGATGTGACCGAATTAATGTTGGAGTATGGGAAAATGAAGTCATCTCGTTATAACTTGATTGAGGACATGGCCGATGACCCGCGATGGATAAATCTGTTCTCCGATAACGATAAAAAGAGATCATCTAACCCTGGTCTGGCCCAATTTCCTTACCTGATTTATCAGGCACCGTATAAGTATAGAGGTTCAGACGAACCGTATGGCCTATATTTCTATCAGTTGTTTCAGACGGTTTTCTCATCATCCAATCCGGAGTTTTCTTATGAAATCATACAGCAACACTACGCACCTTCGCTGATCGTTAAAGTGAGCAATCAGACAGAGATTCGAGAGCAGCTTCATCACCGATTGGGGCTGTACAGGTAACTCAATTTTCGCTTCATTAAGAGAGCAAGATTGTGCATGTCACTCGTATTTTGGCAGATAGCTGCTGATACCATGACCGTGTCTGGATGATAGTGGAGGATCGCATCTATAGGATAGGAAGTGTACTTGAGGATTGGAGGGGATGGTTATGGATAGCTTTGTCATCGATGGGAATGCCCAAGTGGTCTTGAAGAATGAGGAGGGCGAAACGGTGGTGGTCAAAGGCGGATTGACTGCCGAAGGTTTTAGGGTTTTGTCGACCTRTACGAAGGGCTGGCTCACATTTGCCTATTTACAGGATCATCAAGGCATATGGTGGTTCAATGCCAGGGCAAACAAAGCAACGCTGTTTACTCAGGATACCGAATTCTTCCGAGTCGTATACGAGGATTACAGCTGTGATTTACAGCATGTGTATCTGGAGGACAAGCCCGTTTCCCCATCTGATCCAGGCAGCTTTGAGCTGCTGCCAGGGACGCCCTATTTTGCGAGGGATAAACGTCAGCTATACGTCAAAGACAGCCAGCATTTTCATGTATTCGATGAAATTGATACAAGTCTAGCCATTGCACAGCATGATTACTGTACGGATTTGGATCATTTGTTCCATCTGTCCAGCGGCCTTCGTTATGCCAATGAATATAAACATGAGATGGTAGATTGGTTGCAGGAGCATTATCCAGACATACCTGGCTGGTGGCAGGCTGGCTATGCTCATCATGCAGATGATGCAGTGCAGCTTGCGTGGAATTGGTATGCCACGGATACCTCCGTATTCTATCGGGCAGAGTCTGGCGGTGGGTACAGGCGAGATGCTAAAGAAACTTTCAATCTGGTTCGCGGCGCGGATCGGAGTTCATTTGAACCGCTAGATGAACAGCATGCGCGTGATGGAGATCGGGTTTATTCTCAGTGGCGGACGGTCAGAGGAGCTGACCCCGACAACTTCGAGTCACTGGGAGGGGCGTTTGGCCGGGATAAACAGTATGTGTATTATAATGGTTATCGTGTTGAGGGAGCTGATGTATCCACCTTTGAAGTGTTAGGCTGTACGGATCATCTGGGTTTATCCAGAGATCAGAACCATGTATATCATGCGAAGTATGCGCGTACCAGTCAGCCTTTCGGCCATCCTGACGATGTGCTTCAACGAATTAAGGGAGCGGACGCGGTTACCTTCGAGCTACTTACCCCATCCGGTAGTTGGGCTGTAGATGCGAATCAGGTATATCTCTGGGGCATAGCCAATAAAAAGATAGATCGTACCAGCTTTACTCATCTGCTCGACGCTGATCCCCAGAGTTGGGCCAAGGATCGAAATAGTCTGTATAATGCGAATGGCAAACGTACCGTAAAAGGCATTGATGGAGCATCTTTTTTAATGTTAAATCGGTATTGGGGCAAGGATAATCAGGCTGTGTTCAGTTTTGTGACAGGAGGGGTATACAAGACGGCGGATTCTGAGACCTTTCAAGTGACGGATGATGAAGGTAGCGCGGAGGATGAGCTGTTCTTTTATACGGTAGCAGGAGGTGTAGTACGGAAAAAGAAGAAGTGAAAATAGAGATAGAGATAGAGATAGAAATGAAACAGAAAATTCGAAATCAAAAAAATCGATATCCGAAGAAAAATCCCCTCCTGTTCCGTGTGTTGTAAGGAGGGGATTTTGCCTGAGTTGTCAGCTTGTTTGTTGTCAAAGCAGTAACTCTGACTCTATTAAGATTGGTTCAAGAAGCTATCTACAATGAATTGGAGCTGTGCCTCCAAAGAGATAGGGTCATTATAATACGAGCCATCCACATTGATGAAATAGACATGTTTCTTTTGCACCGCCGGCAGTCCCTTCCACACCTTGCTCTCATATACAACATCGGGGTTGCCGTCGTCCCAGCCCCAATTGCTTGTGAAAATGTAATCACCCGCATAATCATGCAGCTGCTCCAATGACAGATTCGCACCTGCGCCTTCTCCGTCAATCAGATCCTTCTGGATTAGAGCCGGGGCTTTCAGACCGAGATCTCGATATAAAATCTCTCCTCCTCGTGCGCCCTTGTTTCCCCACGCGTAGATGCCTTTGGCATAGGGCTGAAGTATAGAAACCGTTTGATCCCCCACGATAGCTTGAATCTGTGGTTTAACCTCTGCAATTTTGGCATTCCATTGATCAACCCAGGCCTGAGCTTCTTGCACTTTGCCCGTTATTTTGCCGAATTCCAGCAGTAGATCTTGCGGAGTTGCGCCGCCATACTTCAATCTCACCACGGGAGCAATCTGAGACAATGCTTCATACTGCGTATCCTCCAGATAGTCATACGTGATGATCAGATCGGGTTCCAGATTCAGTATGGCTTCAGCGTTGTTTCCTTCTCCCAAATTAACGATGCCTTCCAGCATGCCTTTATGATAAGGACTTCGCATAGCGTCATAGGTTGCTGCCACAGGTTTTACACCAAGTGCTAACAAGTTACCAATTGCGCTGCCGGTCAGATCAACAATCCGCTCGGGATGAGCCGGAATGGTGATCGTTCCCTTGCTGTCGGTGTATGTCTGGGTAGCTGATGTTGATGTCCCGGATGTAGAAGCTGGTTTCTGTTGACCTATTGCAGATTCGGCTACAGTCCCTTTTCCGGATGCTGTAGTAGGGGGTGCTGTTGATCCACCGGCACATGCCGAGAGAATTAAGATAAAACACAAGAGCAATGCCGCTGTGGCAATGGATGATGATCTGCTTGTCTTAACCATGGATAAACCTCCGCTTAAATGTAAATGAGAATCGTAATCATTGAAACTATAGCATTGAGGTTCAGTCACAACAAGGGCAGATCGGGTACGCAGCTTGGGCATTTCCGGTATCGGGTTCCCCGTCTGGGAAACGGCTGCCCGGTACTGAGCAGGGGTTATACCGTATACTTTTTTGAAACTGCGGCTTAAGGTGTGTGCATCCGGGTACCCAACGAGTTCGGCAATTTCTTGAAGGGAGGTTCCTCTGCGTGCCAGTATCTTGGCAGCCGCCTGTACACGAACTTTGGCTAACAGCCGTATGGGGCTGTCATTCAGACGAGACTTGAACAGTTTGGTCAGATAGCTGACACTGCAATCGAACAGTTCTGCCAGAGATTTAAGTGTGATGGGTTCCATATAATGTTCCTGTATGTAATGCAACGCCTGTGAGAGCAAATCTGGGGCCATGGGTTCAATTCCTTGCTGTTTCATCTGTAAAAGAAGTGAATGCACAAACTGGTAGAACAGTGTTCGAGCCTGAAATTGATGGAGCATATCGGGAGTCGTCCAATTTTCGTACATATCATCCAGCTTCAACAGCAAAGAGGCTGGATGACCCGGGACGAAAGCATATTGATATCTAAAGGAAGAATCGACTCCAGAGTACTTAAGCAGTGGATGAGAAGTGGGTAACATCATCACGGCTTTGTAAAGAATCAAATAATATTCCAATCGATCCTCTGCGACAATATCGATGAACGCGCCGCGCCCTCCATGCAGGATATGAAATCGACTCATGTTATATTGCGATTGATCCAGGCGTACTTGAGCATGTCCGTCCAGCACGTATATGAATGAATGTGCGGGCAGTTGGTATCGCTGCACGCGTTCTCCCGGTTCCAGCACGGCAAGGCGAATATCCATGACTCTGACCGAAGAATAATTCCATACTCGGATATGATCATCTAGTGTTATTGTCATTCGYACGAACCTCCTGCCGTGCGTGGGCGTTTCTTTTTATTATATTGATAATGATTCTCAACGTAAAGAGATAAAAAAGGATAACGGATCTTGGCAATTCTCCGTTATCCCTCGTTATATGTGATCCTGTGATCGGTCTATTTATGACCTTTACGTACCTTGAGCTGCATGCGTTTGATCGTCGTATGTTGCATAACTTCCAGGACAAGCGGCCCTTTGCCGTTCAGGATTTCCACATCCGTTACGTTATCCAGAATGGTAATAATCCCGATATCGTCCGCGCTAACCCCTTCAATTTTGGCAATCGTTCCTACAAAATCAACCGCACGAAGTTTCTTCTTCTTACCTCCGTTGAAGTTCAGCTTCATGATCTGCTGGTTCAACTGCTCACGCTTGTCCTTTTTACGTTCAGGCACGATCTTGAGGCGCTTCTCGAATTCTTCTCTGCGGCGATCAACCGCATCCTCGGAAGGAGCTTTCATAACCGGGATCTCAAATCCAATATAGGATTCAATCTCCGCAAGACGTCTGCCGTCCTTCGGGGTTACCAAAGTGAAGGCTCTGCCTGTTTTACCTGCACGACCCGTACGACCTGTGCGGTGCACGTAGCTTTCTTTTTCAAGCGGGATATCATAATTGATGACATGGGTGATGTTTGTGATATCAATCCCACGTGCCGCAACGTCGGTAGCAATCAGATAACGGAATTGTCCACGTCTGAAGGCATTCATGACTTCAATTCGTTCATCCTGTTCCATGCCGCCGTGGATGCGGTCAGCCGGATAGTCCAGATCAGCCATGACCCGGAACAGTTTATCAACATTCTCTTGTGTACGACAGAATACAATGCAGCTATCCGGATTTTCGGTAATCAACAAGTCCTGTAGCAGTGCGGTTTTGTTCACTTCCGATGTGTGGACCACGGCATGTTCGATGGTGGCTGTGGTCAGTCCGCTAGCCTTAATCTCAATCTCTACAGGTGTATTCATATATTGCCGTGACAGCTTCGCTACATCTTCCGGGAACGTTGCGGAGAACAGCATGGTTGTCCGTGCCTGTGGCAATGACTGAATAATCGCTTGTACTGTCTCGATAAATCCCATGTTCAGCATCTCATCTGCTTCATCAATGACCAGATATGCGATGCGATCTAGCGGTAGCGTGCCCCGTTCAATATGATCCAGTACCCGGCCCGGTGTGCCTACGGCCACATGGGTTCGTTGTTTCAGCTCGGCTTTTTGAATATGAAAAGGGGATTGTCCATACAGTGCGGTTGCTTTAATACGCTTAAAGCGCCCGATGTTGGTAATGTCCTCATTGACCTGCAAGGCCAGCTCTCGTGTTGGAGTCAGAATCAGAGCTTGCGGTTTATTTTCGTTCCAGTCCACCAGTTCGCAGAGCGGAATACCGTATGCGGCTGTTTTGCCACTGCCCGTCTGTGATTTCACCACAAGGTCCTGATTCTCCAGTGCGACGGGAATAACCCGGCTCTGAACTTCAGTAGGGTTCTCGTAACCCAGGCTGTCCAGTGCTTTGACGATTTCTTCTCCCAGGCCATAATCTTTAAAATGTTGCTTACTCATCGTTTACCTCTTTTTCGTTTTAGTTTGGAATGCAGTGTGCTTACGTTATGTTGGTTCATCAACATGTCCATGATCTTATTACTTGACCTTACTTACCAGCATTGCACCGTACATGTAACATATACCTGCCTATTATACTCTATGTGCACGAAAAGCGCGTGGCAAATAAAGAGACTCTCCTACTGATATGGGTTAACCTCCTCCAAACTGGACAATACCTGTCGGACTTTCTAATCAGAATCGTAGTTTGGGTCAATCCAGAAGGAGAGCATTACCCCGTTAGCCCATCCATTATTGACAATCCATTAAGGAGCGGCGTTGGCTGGGGATGTGGAGCTGAAGATTTCGATTGAGGGTCTGGTTAATAACCTGATTGAGAATCAAATGAAGGTTTGATTGATAATCAGATGAGGGGCTAATTCACAGGTGCGAATCATAGTCTGATTCAAGTGTGATTGGTAATATGATTCAAAGTGTGATTGATAGTCTACCTTATGGTTCGACAGAAAGTCTAATTAATGGTGTAGGCTTGAGGCGATAAAGTCTACACTTTGCTTATCCAGCACTTCTTGCAAGCTGTGTATTGAAGAGTTGCTTGAGCCTGTTTCCGGTGTTTCTTGTAGCTTAATTTGGCTGGATAAGTGAACGTTGTAAGTTACGGTGGCAAGGTGGTTATGATCATAGCCTCGTATTATTCTAACGATCTCAGATGAGCTTATTTGTGCCATGTAGCGCTTTCTGAAATTCTAACGATCAGCAGAGAGCTTATTTCGCTGAAAACACGATAAAAACGCCCGATTTTACATCATTTTCCCCAAATAAGGTTTCCTGAGATCGTTAGAAAATAAAAATGCAGAAAAGCGTCTAAATAACGTCTGTGGAGATCGTTAGACGAAATGTCGTCTCAAATCTGGGGAAGAGGGGCTCTAGGTAGAGGGAACATCAAGGAAACATCGAAAAAATCAAATAAAATTCAAAGAAATATGAAGAATATCGAAGAAACGGATGGCGAAGAAACTCTGGATCGAGGACACGCAAGCCAAGCTGCACGACGGAGCATCATGATGTGCCAAACTCATTTACAGGGAGCCGAAGGCAATGACGTTAGAAGTATTTGGGGAGACAGATCATTCTGGTCTTTCCAAAAATCAAAATCATGACACATCAAGAAAACACAAGCGGTGTGAGTTTGAAATACATTTGTGAACTCGTTGTGAGACCAGCATGGCCCTTTTCTCCACTGCTGGTGGGCTGCTTCCGGTTCACAGGTCTCAGGTAACAATTGTATGTAGAGCGAGGTACATTGTAGAACCTAGCACCGTGCAACGTTCCACGTGAAACGATTTGTAGCATTTCGCAGTGATTCTATACCTATAGAGAACTAATGATTAGAAAAAAGGGCGATACCTTCCCATAACCACATGGGGGTATCGCCCTTGATACATATTGTTTATTTTATAACACTTATATACTTGCCGTAAACGTATGCCATCTGTCCGTTCAGCTTCACTTTGACCCAGCCATAGGCGTGGCCTGTGCTAACTACTTCAAGCATCGTACCTTGTGGCACAGAAGTAATCACTTTAGATTTGGAGGATGCACCCGCACGTACATTCAGATGAGCAGCCGTAACCTTGGCTTGTTTGCCTGGAACTGCGACACTTGGCTTGCCGTTGTCTGAAGACACAGGTGGTTTACCTGGTTTTTGAGTGCCTGGTTTTGGCGCTCCAGGTGTAGGAACCGGAGTTGGTTTTGGTTTCGCTGAATTACCTGGTTTTTCCGGTGTAGGAGCTACCGGTGTCTCAGTTGAAGGGGGTGTTGAAGTCCCGTCATTGTCTTTACCTTCTACTGCTTTGCGAGCCTTGTTCAACTGCTGATAGAACGCGCCTTTTGTTTTTACGTCTTTGAATTGTGCTGCATCTACCCCTGCTTTGGAAGAGAGGGCTTTAATCTCATCCGCTGTTACCGTGTCCAAAATGTTAATGGAGGCAATGTTCGTATATTTGCCGTCTTCCGTAGTCGGAACGGTCATAATGCCGGCATTAATGAGTTCTACGACATCTGCACGTTCCGGTGCAGTCAGGTCTACACCAGTGATTTTCCAATTATGCTGTATCTTCGGTTCGTAGACACCTTTCATCACGTCTTTCAGATATGCGATAGACAGATTGCGGATAGTACCTTGAATCTCACCAAAAGCCGAAGCATCCTTGGAGGACCAGAGTTGCTTGAACTTACGTCCTTCAAGCGCTCCGCCTTTGGCAATGAGTGCTTCCATCCGATAAGCATTCAAACCGAGCTTGAGCGTATCATTGACCTGAACAGATTTTCCATTACTATACTTCAAATTCGTAATTCGGCTGCCATATGGCTTCGTCAGATCGATCTCATAGGTCACACCACCAAAGAAATCGTCGGTGCTATATTTGGAAGCACGTCGCTTCGCATCAAAGCTGATGGTTACATCCCCGGGACGAGTAGAGTTGAAGTATCCCGCAGACCATTCCATGTAATCCTTCAGATCGCGTCCAGTCACTTCATATACCGTTACTTCACCAAACGTGTACTGATAGTTGAATGCAATATCCTTTTTCTTGATCGGGCCAACGTCCAGCTTGGCTTTGTCATTATCGATCTGATGCGCAACAACATCCGCATCACTGTAATGGAGCATCACTTCGGTGAAAAAATCAGACAGCGGCGTTTCCTGAATCTGTACAGCAGGTATGCCTTTGATCTCATCTGCCGGCACCAGATTCGTTCCTTTTAACTCAGCGACCACGATATTAGCATCGGCACGAGCGAACTCGTGGAACGGATGCAGTGTTTTTTCCAGAGAAGGATCGGAAACTTCATAAGTGCCGTCTGCTTTTTTGACAGCGAGTGCCTTGGCTTCCTTGCTCTTCAACACAACCTTGCCGTCCTCTTTGGCAAACGTCAGGTCAATACGTGACATGTGTGTACCATATTTGTTGGGCTCGGAGATCAACACGCCGTTCACCGTCTGTGATTCAATCAGCTGATGCATGTGTCCGGCAAAAATAGCAGTTAGCTCCGGGTTGGCATTGGCAATGTCCGTGACGCCGGTTCCCGGTTTTCCGTTCTCATTATCCAGTCCCATATGCATGAGGCCAACCATCACATCGACTTTGCCTTTCAGCTCGGCAATGGCTTTGCGAGTCTCCTCGACAGGATCTTTCACAATAACACCATCCAGGTGATCGGTTCCCTTTTCAAATTCGGTGATCATCGGGGTGTTCATACCAATTACGCCTACTTTGATTCCGTCGCGCTCAATAATCGTATATGCAGGCATGTAACGGTCGCCGTTTTCTTTGAAAATGTTCCCTACGAGTGCCTGGCCTTTGAATTGCGAGGATATTTTCTCCAGTACATCTAAGCCGAAGTTAAATTCATGATTCCCCATAACCCAGGCGTCATAATTCATCTCATTCATCGCAACCATCATCGGAGACTTGGGTTGGTCATTGAACAGCTCGGCTGAATTGTCCTGAATCATATCTCCCGCATCCAGCAGGATGGTGTTGGGATTCTCAGTACGAACCTTTTTCACCATCGTATAGAGCTGTGTCATGCTCCCAGCAGGGTTGGGGCCATCCAGTGCATAGTCCCATGGCATAAATCGACCATGAATATCGGATGTGCCAAGCAAGGTGATTTTGGTTTCCTGATCTGCTTCAGCAGCATGAGCGCTCTCTGAGGCAAGTGGTGTGAGCAGCAGGGAAGAGCCTAACAAAATGGATAATGACCAACTGGCGAAACGTTTCAAACCGTGTGTGCGCATGTGTAATCTCCCTTGTGTTCTTAGTGTGTGTAATGATATCTATCCATCCATACTAGAGAAACATTAACGTAATGTAAACGCTCATGTAACATATATGTTCGATACAGTTGAGTAAAGCAAGGGAAAAAATAAAGCAAGATGAAGTATACTTTTCAAAGTAAATAGTATGATTTATATGTGTATAAAACCAAAATTATCCATTATGATGTCATTGTAAGCGCTTTATAAAATATACCAAACCAAGGAGGAATATTATGTTGAAGTCCAAATGGTTTAAGACGGTAGGTACGCTTGCTCTTGCAGGTGTGCTGGCCGCGTCAGTCGCGGTGGGCAGTGTCAGTGCCGGATTGGCTAAAGGCAGTAAATTCCTGGGGAATATTATAGCTAGCCAGGTACCAAACAATTTCAGTCCATACTGGAATCAGGTAACGCCGGAGAACTCCACGAAGTGGGGAGCGGTAGAAGGTACACGTAATGTGATGAACTGGGGCCAGGCAGATATGGCTTACAACTATGCGAAAAATAATAATATGCCTTTCAAATTTCATACCCTTGTGTGGGGTAGCCAGGCACCTAACTGGATCAATGGCCTTTCTGCAACAGATCAGAGAAACGAAGTGCTTCAATGGATCAGAGCTGCAGGACAGCGTTATTCCCAATCGGAGTATGTTGACGTAGTCAATGAGCCGTTGCATGCGAAGCCAGCCTTCCGCAATGCGATTGGTGGAGATGGACAGACGGGCTGGGATTGGGTCATCTGGTCTTTCCAGCAAGCAAGACAAGCCTTCCCGAATTCCAAATTGCTGATCAATGAATATGGCATTATCGGTGATCCTGCCAAAGCAGATCAATATATCCAAATCATCAACCTTTTGAAAAACAGAGGCCTCGTTGATGGCATCGGTATTCAAGCGCATCACTTTAATATGGACAACGTATCTGTGAACACGATGAACATCGTTCTGAACAAACTGCAAGCAACAGGTCTTCCAGTATATGTATCCGAGCTGGATATGACTGGCGATGACAATACCCAGTTGCAACGTTACCAACAAAAGTTCCCGGTACTGTGGAAGCACCCGGCTGTTAAAGGTGTTACGCTGTGGGGTTATAACGAAAACCAAACTTGGGTTAGTGGCTCTCACCTGGTAAGAAGCAACGGCACAGAGCGTCCTGCAATGCAGTGGCTGAAAAACTACCTGGCGAACAATCCTTAAGCCCAGGAACAGGCTTTGGAACTGACTGGCTTTTGTATAAATCTTAGTATTAGTAAAAGCAGATCGGATTCACTCTACCCATTTGAAATCAGTTAACTTGTATTATCCCCCTCAAAAAAGAGCCTGTCCCGTTGCGATATGGGACAGGCTCTTTGGCTTGCAGCAGCATCATGCCATGTTTGCGTTTCTTGCCATTCTACATGGTGTGTTAATTCGCTGTAATTACCATACTATTGAATGAATCGGCTGCAAGCTGAACATGAATGGTCTGTCCTTCGCCCAACATCAGGTGCAGATCACGGCGATCCGGGAAAGGATTGTTAACTACGATGACGAGACTGTTATCCGGGTTGCGGAAGGCAACGGCTTTGCCGCTCCATGCGCCGGAGAGACCCAGCCGGCGAGCGCCGTTAACGACATGGTGCGCAAAATGCTTCATCACATAATACTCCGGATTACGAGTAACATCCTTGGTTGCGGGATCAACTGTAATCATTGAGTTCTGTTCCCAGCCCCAGGTACTGCGTCCTCTAGGCTCCAGCACCATATTCCAATAGATATAGGCGTTGACGCCGTTACTGAAATAATGCTGATAGAGGTTATATACGTGCTTGGCATAATTCCACGAGTTGTTACCATCTCCACATTCATTCTCGGTTTGCATGTAACGGAGCTCTGGGTAACTCGCTACGGTACGTTGTATGGCGTGTTTGCCTGCCCATTGATATCCGACCCCTTTGATATAGGAGTAAGCTTTGGGATCACTGAGCACCAGCCCGGCATATTCATCAAATCCGGTTGTTTTCTTTTTCATCAGTTCTTCCCACGGATCAGGCGCATTAATGGTTCCAAGCCAGATTTCCGTATCCAGACCATGCTTCTCAAAAGCAGGCCCCAGGTAATCCGCGATAAATTCACGCAGTTGCTCGCCTGTCCACATACAGGACGGGAACTTCTGGTCCGCAATCACTTCATTCTGCACATGCACCTGATGAATTGTAATGCCAGCTTCACGATAGGCTTCAACAAACTTCACAAAATACAGAGCGTAGGCTTCGAGAATTTCCTTTTCCCAGCGCAGTGTGCCGTAGTTGTAGGCTTTGGGAAATTTCATCCAGGTTGGTGGACTCCATGGGGATGCGAATAACTGCAAATCCGGGTTATAACTCAAAGCTTCCTTGATATAAGGGATGAGATATTTGAAATCTCGTTCGATGGAAAAATGGTCCATGGCCAGATCGTCGTCTACTTCGTTGTGGCTGTACCACTGCTCTGCATAATCACTCGCGCCAATCGGCAGACGACAGATTGTAAACCGATGCTCCCCTTCCGGATGGAACAGGGAGTGCATGACTTCGTGCCGTTGCTCGTCACTTAAATGAGCCAGAGCCAGATAGCCCAGCTCGTTGAAGCATCCACCGAATCCTTCAACAAGCTGATGCTGTTCACCGGTTAATTTTAAGTTAGCGCTTTCATTAGTGACTGAAAAAGATAACTCGTTCCACGGTTCTGTAGGTGTAGTGGAATATCCGTTAAACGTAAATGTCATATGATGATCCTCCTCGTAAGCTGGTGAGTAAGCCTCTTGATTACGTTCAGTATACCAACTTTACCTGCAAAAGAAGATGTGCTAAACCGTGTAATATTTACCCTAATCCAAGGTGGGAGCTTAACAAAGCACGTATGGAACGGGGAAGAAAGGGTCAATCCACACATAGCAAACATGGTTAGCTGAAATAATGATTAAATGACTAGTGTCGTGGCACCATATACCCTAATCCTGACGAATTAAAAAATAGAAAATCCCCGCTTGAAATTTATGCGGGGATGTAGTCACGCTATTTATAATGAATGAAATTTTCTAACTACACGATATGGATGGGGTATAGACTGATCCTGTTTACCGATTTTGTTGACGTTTGTACATCTGTCTGAGTGAGCTGTACTCACGGTTACGGCGTTGTTCATCATTAAGACCGGGGCGTGCCCTCCTCAGGCTCAGGCTGCGGTTTATTTTCAAAGATCAGAATCGTTTTACTATTGGCCATATACCCAACAGTAGTATGAAGCTGCTCTGAAATAAATCGAACCGGAACATAAGCATTACCATCCTTCATCAACAGAGGAGCATCATTCATGATGGGTTCATCATTGATTGCTACCTGTTTATTGCCCACGCTCCAGCGAATCGTTTGATCCTCCTGTGTAATCACAGCTTCACGCGTACCGCTGTTCCAATTCACACGAGCATTTAACTGTTCAGATACAAAGCGCAGAGGCACATATGTCCGGCCTTGATGGATAAAAGGGGCCGCATCCAGTATGTAAGCACGGTCGCCAACGTATGCCGTAGTAGAGCCTTCAATCAGGCGTTGGAAACGCCCCTGTGGCGTGCGTTTCTGCTCTCTGACATTCATCTGGTTGAGCAGATGCATCGTATGACTGCCGTTGGTCACATCCAGATAATTGTTCTGTACAGTCAGTCCAGCGGCCTCTGTCTCTGTCAGCGCATTCTGTGCGCTTGAGGACATAGAGGAGGAAGCGGAGATATGATCTACACTCGGAAGCCCCGAATTGTTAGGTGTTAGAGATAATTCAGAGATCGGTGCCAGATCCCATATCCGGTTGCCCGATAGCTTTAATGTGTTCAGTTTGGTTAGCTTGCGCAGAGGCTCCAGATCGTAGATCTGATTCGAATCCGCATTTAACTCGGTTAAGTTTGTTAATACCGCAATGTCGCTCAGTTGTTGAATTTGATTACTCGAGATATCCAGTGATCGAAGTTGTGTCATGTGGCTCAGAGGTGTAATGCTGGATATATAATTGCCTGCTACATTTAGCTCTCGCAGTGTATTCGGCAGATCAGAGAGTGCATCAAGTGCCGAAATATGATTATTAGCGACATTTAACTGTGTTAGCCCTGTCTGTTCTGCAAGTGGGGTGAGATCTGTAATGTAATTGTTTGAGATTTCAAGCCATTTCAGCGAACGCAGTTCGGATAGAGCGTCCAGACTTGAGATCTGATTGCCGCTGGCATGCAGTGTATGTAATCTGGGGAATTCCCGCACAACGTCAATGGAGGTTATTGAATTGTTGCTGATATATAGTCGTCCCAGTTGCTGTAATGCAGCAAGAGGCTGAATGGATGTAATGTAATTGTTACGTACGTCAATTTCGCGAAGCTCAGTCAGGTGTTCCAGCGGTGTGAGATCCGTAACTTCGTTGCCATATAGACGCAAGTGTGTCAGATTCACGGCATGCTCCAGCCCGGACAGGTTCTGAATACCGGCATTACTCAGATCCACCACACGAAGCTGCTTCAAATCTGTGGACGTCAGGGATTCACCTACAGGAATATTCAAAATCAGCTTAAGTCCGTCTTCCAGTGCAGGATCTTTGATGAGGGGATTTTCCGTCTCAGAGGCAGTATAGGCCATTGCTTGCCCCGCAGTACCTATACTTAGAATACATATCAACAATAACAGTGTGATTCTCTTCATTACATGCCTTCCCTCCAAATCATAACGTCTCTAGTTATTAACCCATCTTGGGGAAATAGGAACAGTGATTTTGTAACGTGTATCTATCTATACTTTTATTCTATATGATACGGGCTATGCCCTGCACTTCTTTGGCATAACTTTGTCCAAATTAAAGATATTTACATCGCGTTAGACATATTTGCATCGGGCTGTATTCAACTCCTTTATGAAAAGGGTAAAGATGTACAGATGCCATATGTGGAGAGGGAGATATTGATGAAGAAAGCGATGATCATTAGCAACCCGTCGTCAGGCAAGGAAAAAGCGGAGCAGTACGTGTCCCAGGTTCAGGCTATTCTGGAAGCCAAGCAGTACGCCGTGGTCGTTAACGAAACGGCCGGGGAGGGGGATGCTGCTCATTACGGTCTGAATGCCTGCAAGGACGGGTGTGATCTGGTGATCTCCATCGGGGGAGACGGTACATTACATGAAACCATCAACGGTATGCTGGATCAGGAGCATCGTCCTCTTCTCGGGATTGTTCCACTCGGAACGGTGAATGATTTTGCGCGGGCATTACATATCTCTCTTGACCCGGATGAAGCAATCGAGCAACTTCGGTCGGAACAGACCCGGTTGGTAGATCTCGGCATGGTGAATGGGCGGCTTTTTGCCAATGTGGTGGCTGCCGGATCGCTGGCGGAGGCACTGTTCTCTGTTTCGGCAGAGGAAAAATCAAAGCTGGGCTCGTTTGCTTATTTGAAGGAAGGATTGAAGGATTTGGTGAACACACCAGCGAACGCTCTGAAGATCGAATATGACGGGCAGTTCTGGGAGGGAGAGTCCCCACTCTTTCTGGCAGCGCTCACCAACTCGGTCGGAGGGTTCGAGAAGCTGTCACCGGATGCAGAGGTCGATGATGGATTGATCCATTGCTTTGTGATCCGGAACATCGGTGTGTTCAACAGCCTGACGCTAGGTACTTCGTTGTTCTTCGGCAATCTGAAGGAGCATAAAGATGTGGACTATTTTACAGCCAAAGAGGTGCATGTTCACTCAGACGAAAACATTCGTACAAATGTCGATGGAGAGGAAGGTCCTGCTTTACCGATTGATATTCGGGTTCTGTCTGGCTATATGCAGGTCATCGTACCAGAAAAAAGTTAATGAAATCCGCCCATGGCCGGGCAGTCTTGTTCAAATCAAATCATTTCTCCATATAAATGTGGGGAAAGTCTATTGAAACCGATTGCAGATATGTGTCACAATCATAGACGGAAGACAGGCATGGACATATATAGATATGACGTATATGTACCAGTGTCTCATGAAACACACTATTTTATTGAATATGGAGGGGAAACATCTTGAGAACCATGAAACTGGGCAGCAGTGCACTCGATGTGCCTGTAGTTGCTGTAGGTTGTATGCGAATCAATTCATTGGACAGTAAGGACGCGGAGCATTTTGTACGTTCTGCCATGGAAATAGGAGCGAATTTCTTCGATCACGCCGATATTTACGGTACAGGAACATGTGAGGAGATTTTTGCCGATGCTGTGCAGATGAATCCCCAAGTTCGTGAAAATTTGATTCTTCAATCCAAATGCGGCATTCGCAAAGGTATGTTTGATTTCTCCAAAGAGCATATCCTCAATTCGGTAGATGGTATTCTGCAACGCCTGAGAACTGAATATTTGGACGTGCTGCTTTTGCACCGCCCGGATGCACTTGTTGAGCCGGAGGAAGTGGCTGAAGCATTCGATCACTTGGAGCGTGAAGGGAAGGTTCGCCACTTTGGGGTATCGAACCAGAATCCGAATCAGATTGCTTTGCTCAAAAAATACGTCAAACAGCCGCTGGTAGCCAACCAGCTTCAGATGAGCATTACCAATACCACCATGATCGACAGCGGCATCAACGTCAATATGGAGAATGATGCTGCGGTAAACAGAGATGGCGGCATTCTGGATTACTGCCGTCTGCATGACATCACCATTCAGCCGTGGTCTCCATTCCAATACGGATTCTTCGAGGGTGTCTTCCTGGGTAATGAGAAATTCCCGGAGTTGAACGCCAAGATCGATGAGATTGCTGCGAAGTATGGCGTAAGCAATACAACGATTGCGATTGCGTGGCTGCTTCGTCACCCTGCACAGATGCAACCTGTGACCGGTACGATGAATATTGAACGTCTGCAAGATTGTGTGAAAGCAAGCGAAGTTCACCTTACTCGTCCAGAATGGTATGAAATTTACCGCGCTGCAGGTAATGTGCTGCCTTAAGTCAGGCACTTTGAGTACGAATGACATGGAGTATACTGCAAATGTACACTGATCAACGGTAGATCAACACGAGCCCGCCCGGCTCGTGTTTTTTTATATACTGGGGCTTGGAAGAACAGACCATTTCGATATAAAATATAGATACATACTTTACCGTTTAAAAGGGTTAAAATGTAATTAATACAAATTAGTTGAAATTATTTTATTGAAAAGCACGTACATATTACATATAATTACTTTTGCATACCAACAATCTCGTTTTTGGCGTTTTTATTTTGGAGGGTGGTGTTCCCTTGGAGCCGACAACCACGATACGCGATCATTTAGAACGTTATCTGAAGCGTGAACAGATGTCGATTAGTCTTTTTTCAGAGTTGTCCGGAATTAATTCTGGCACACTCAGCAACATTTTGAATAAAAATCGGCCGATCTCCATGCAGCAACTGGACCGTATTACGGCGGCAATGAAGCTTGCGGCAGGCCATTTCTATGAGTTGTATATTGATGAGTGCTTTGTGCACGCTACCCCGGATTGGCGGAGATTAGGGCCTTTTCTTCATCGATGTGCTGAACTGGATAAGCTGGACTGTATCGAAGAGGTCGTTCGTCTAATGATGGATAACTTGTCGTATATCCCGTTGTTATTTGATGTGGCGGAGGAATTCTACCACGCTGGTAAATGGAAGCCGGCAACTCTCCTATATGAAACGATCGCTGAAAGCGAGAAGATGCAGCATTCGGAGCGGCTTGCACTCTGTCAGTACCGGTTATTCAAGCTGGGGCTGACGAATGACCAGCAGAGGAATGTCATTATTGCAGCTCAATTTGAATATTATGTGGATCGGTTGGATGAACGCTATCAACTGGATGCACTGAATGAACTGATCAATGCATTTGCCTCACTTCACAGATGGAGTAAGGTACAGGAGTTATCCGAGAAACTGCGAGTGAAGGCTACCATTCACTATGAATTGAATGGAAGAAGGAAAGCAGAGGAAACAAAACGGCCTATCATTTTTTATATCATGTATGCGTATTTGGCAGCGGGAAGTGCTTACTTCCATTTAGACAACTATGAAATAGCTCTTAAATATGTCGCGTTATATTCTGATTCCTCTTGGGTGAACAACCCCGATCATGAAGAAATGGTTGTTATTCAACAATTTCAGGAATGGGCTGAAGGGAATCGTTATATATATCAATTAATGGCCGGACAGTTTGAAATCCTTCCTCAGTATCTGGCCTACATTTCAACGAAAGAGAACGAGATATTTCCTGCTTTATGCGACATTGTTTCTGCCGCGAATCGATACGATATGGATATCGATGACGTGTTAGAGCAGTACGCACCGCACTTTACTTATCAGGAGCAAAAGAACCGAATTGGGAAGGTTAGCAAGCAGGTTACAGATGATCGTTACGTCCGTCTGTTGGCTGGGTTGGGCAAGTATTGTCTTAAGAGGGATAGGTTTGCACAAGGTTTAAATTTTATTCTGGATAGCTTAAGATTTGCTATTGAAATTTGTGATGGACGAGGTATGCTTAGAAGTGTCGGACTGTTTGAGCAGTACAGGGATTATGCGTCCGATACAGCTATACAGCAATACAAAATCTTGATTGGTGAGGTGCAGAAAATCAATGAAGAAAAAGCTGGCTTTGCTGATAGTTACTTGTAGTGTCGTGGTGAGCATTTTGCCGACCGTTGCTGGGTCTTCCCCAGTCAAGGAAGATACTACTCCTCCAATCTACCGAACGAATGATCACGGTTTAGGGACATAAGCCTGAGCCACAGAACGCTTCTGATTTAGTTCAGAGGCGTTCTTTTTTGTGAGCACATCTGTCATATCTTCATTCAACTATCGATTGGCATAATGCGCTAAAATATGACAAAAGGAGGGGGGACTATGGATCATATGGAATTAAAATCACAGATCGAAGACGCGAGGCAACAGCTGCATCAGATACACTTGCAATACGGCAGTCTGCTTCATCCTGAAGTGATCAGACAATCCGTAGTACTTGATGCCCTCCTAAACCAATATAACCGAATCCGTGTGGAGAAACTGTTGAATTAACCATGGCCTATTTACAAAGAGGATTTTGTATACTATAGTTAGTTACATGAGTAACTAACCGACTAAGTTGGATTATTATTATGTATGAAAGTTGGAAACAGATGAAATCGACTTTGGATGAATCTCAGCCTATTTTTCATCAGATCGCTATGATGATCATGGATGATATTGTAGAAGGCAGATTAAGGGTGGAGGAGCAGGTTCCTTCAACGAATGAATTGTCCCGCTTCTACAATATTAATCCGGCTACGGCAAGAAAGGGGCTGCAGGAGCTAGTAGACAAAGGCATTATATACAAGCAGCGAGGTGTGGGTATGTTTGTTGCCAAGGGAGCGAGGGAAGCTTTGCTTGTTGAACGGAAAGAGCATTTTTACGAAGAATATATCAAGCCTTTACTTGAAGAAGCCAGGCGTATTCGTATGGATGAGGACATGATTATTGATCTGATTCGAGGCAAGAAGGATAAGGAGAGTGAAGTATGATCCAGATGGAGCAGGTATGTTACAGCTATCAGAAGAATAGACCCCCTATACTGAACAACGTCACCTTACATGAGAGTGAGCCTGTGATTGGGGCGATCTGGGGAAGGAACGGTGCTGGCAAAACTACGCTAATGAGCCTGCTTGCTGGGCACAACCGCCCGGACAGTGGAACGATTCAGATTATGGGCCAGAACCCTTATAATAATCTGTCAGCTCAAGGGCATTTATGTTATATCCAGGAGAATCATCCGCTCGGTAAAAACTGGACGATGGATGATCTGGTCAAGATTGGCTCGCATTTTCATTCCCGCTGGAATCAGCGGCTTGGCACACGGCTTATCGATGTGTTTGAACTACCGGCTAAACAGAAGATTAGTAAATTTTCAAAGGGCATGAAGACAGCCGCTCAAATTATTCTGGGTCTGTGCAGTAATGCAAGTGTAACGATTATGGATGAGCCTACCAACGGGTTGGATGCCGAGAAACGGAAACTGTTCTATGAGGCATTGTTGGAAACGTATGAAGATAACCCTCGCCTGATTCTCATCTCGACGCACCATATTGAAGAGGTACAGCCTCTGTGTGAAACGCTGATTGTCGTCCATCAAGGAAATGTGTTATACCATCATTCTATGGAGGAGATACGCGAACGCGGGATTCTGCTAACAGGGTTAATTCGAGATGTGGAAGCGGCGTCTCAAGGTTCCACGATTATCGATTCTGCCCGTATGGGCACAACCGGAAAAGTGATGATTGATGACGTGTATTCCAAGGGATGGATCGCCAGGGCCGAGCAACATGGGCTGTCCATTGAAAAGGCAGCACTCCAGGATTATCTGGTGAATGTAACCCGCAAGCAGGAGGAGGTGAGAGCATGAATGCAGTAAAAGGAACCAATCGACTGATTTTGGACGATATGCGTTTATATCTAATCATCTTTACTTCCATTGCTCTTGGACTGACAGCCATTTATATCGCTATAGGTTTTCTGTTTGACGTCAGTTATTCCTCGCAGTTATTCGGGCCGATGTATGGAGGGATTTGTACTTTTGCCATTGCAGGTCTGATCACGCTCTATCCGGTAGCTATTGGCATGGGCAGCACACGGATTCAATTCATGAAGTCATTCTATCTGATGGGAGCCTGCATGGTTGCTGGCACAATGGTCTTTCTGCATTTAATTTATTTGGTTGTGCATTTGCTGAATATAGGAGGAGGGCTACAGGTCACGTTATTCCAACCGGGTATGCTCTACTCTTCTGATTATCTTGTATTACCTTATCTGTGGATTGACTTGATGCTTGGATTTTTAGTACTCGGTCTTTCCGTTTTCCTGACCGTTTGCTGGATTCGACTGGGGATGCGCAACTTTCTGTTTGTGTTGTTTGGCTTGGGCTTGGTGATGTCGCTAGTGGTTGCATTTGGAGATATGAGACAATTCACGCTCTGGATTGCCTATCAAAATCGAATGCTCGTATTCACGGTGCTGGGTGTAATCGGTGGCGTGCTGCTTCTGTCGACCTATCCCATGATGAAGCATGCTCCGCTGGTACGCAAAGGCAGCAAAGACTAACTTTGATGAATTACAGAGTTTAAACCGTTAGGGGAACGAAAATGCGGACGTTCAGTAATTAATTACACCAGTAATCAGGCACGAGGGATAAAAAAACACGAGGACGTATGCTCGCCTCGTGTTTTCTTTATTTTCTCACATGGGTTGTACTTTAGTCTAAGCTTGAGGTTGTGGTTTGAAACCTTCCTCTTCAAGATACTCGCCAGCTTCACCGCGTGATTCAAAAGCCATCTCCAGCTCCTGACCAGCATATACACACCACATGTCATTGTCATATTTTAACGTAAGTGTGTGTCCCTCTTCATTGATCCAGATACCACCGCCTGATGACAAGATAACCGGGGCAGATTCTTTAGGGGATGGTACGTTCTCAGTCACTTCAACTGCGTCTGGATTATGAGACATCGCTTTGAGCGTTGCATCCAGCAATGTGCGTAGATCCGCTTCGGAGTAATCACGGACATTGACGAACCCTTTGGCATCCGTCTCGTAGTTCGGCAATAACCCTGCATAGATATAACCATTACCGTTCGGGTGAATATGGAGTGCTACAATCTTTTTTTCGTAGGCACTGTCCTCATAGTGGAAATTCACACGCCCCAGAGAAACATTTTTGCGCTGCAGCTGTGGGTACGACTCCAGAATTTCAAGCTTTTGTTCAACGTTAAGCATATGTGCCTCCTGTTACTGTTAGGTAGTGGGATTATACCACAGGTGAAGGCTGGAAACATCCTATCCTTTGTACAAGAGGGACTGTGGTATGAACACACCTCATCAGTATAATCCTTATACTCCTGTTAAAATACGTTCCCCAAGTGCTTTAAGGTTCTCCATGACCTGCAGATAAGGATAAGGCCCGTAGCTGATTCGTGCTACCCCTAGTGTTGCCAGTTGTCTGGGTGAAGGTTCGTTGGAGGTTACCATCACGTTGACCGGGATTGGCGAACGGTCACATAGTTCCTGAATCCATTGCTGATCCTGTAAACCTGGAACGAATAAACCGCTTGCCCCTGCTTCCGCATATGCCTCGGACCGTGCAATTGCTTCGTTAACTAACGTTTCATTATGTTTCTCAGGAACTTGTTGTAGAAATAAATCTGTGCGTGCATTGATAAAAAGGGGAATGCCTGCCTGCTCTGCGGCCTCGCGAGCCGCGGATAACCTTAAACATTGTTCTGTAACAGTGTATAATCCCTCACCTTGTGGAAGCTGATCTTCAATGTTAATGCCTACCGCTCCAATTTCGATAATTTGTGATACATTATGCTTCAATTCTGACACAGACCTGCCATACCCTCCCTCTATATCGATGGTTACAGGCAAATCTACGCTCTTTGTAATGCGAGCGAGATTCGCAAGCACCAATGGGAAGGGTAGAGCTTCTCCATCCTGCTCACCGTGGGCTGCTGCAACAGACCAGCTTCCGGTAGCAATGGCTGCTGCTCCTGTAAATTGAATGGTCCGGGCACTTCCAGCATCCCATACGTTCACCAGTATGAGTGGCTCCCCTTTTACGTGATATTGATGAAATTGCTCAGCTTTTTCTTTTATCGTGTGGTTATCGGCTTTCATCTCGAATCACTCCTTTATCAATGATATAAATGTGACGTTGATGCTCACTGTAATAACCCCTGTTTCTCATGATGGAGCAGCCAGCTTTTACGTGTCAGTCCTCCTCCATAACCGCCCAGTTCTCCGCTTGTATTAATGACACGATGGCATGGAATAACAATTGCTAGCTGATTAGCACCATTGGCCTGTGCTACTGCTCGACAAGCAGATGGTTTCCCAACGGCATTTGCGATCTCCTGATAGGATCTCGTTTCCCCGGCTGGGATAGCTAATAACACTTCCCAGACTTGTTTTTGAAATGGTGTTCCTAAACAGAACAACGCTGTGTCGAACGCTGTCCTTTTGCCGTCGAAATAATCATTTAATTCCCTTTCAATGGATTGGATAGGTGCTGTTGTGCCCGGCACTATCGCAGATTTAGTACGCTTGCGCAGACGTTCTACCTCGCGTTCCAGCCCTCGGCGATCAATGAATTCAAGCAAATATAAAGCCTGCTCATCCGCCACAGCCATCATAGGGCCGAGACGGGTATCGATCCAGGCTGCTTTCAATATCCGATCCTCATCTACATGTGTAGGTGCAGCTCCCATAATTCGCGAAAAGGCATCCCGAAACCCGCTGCTCGACTCATATCCAGTAGAGAGCTGGCTATCGATGACGGTACGTCCTGAGCGAATATGCTTCAGCGCCAGTCCCATACGTCGAGCCCGTGCATATTCGACAAAGGTCATCCCGAATCTTTTTTTGAACTGACGGCGGGCTGTAGATTCATCCATGGACAATGCTTTAAAATCCTGTCCCTTCCAGCGTTTCTCCGGCTCCTTCTCTACAGCTTCGATCAGCATGCGAACCACATCCGAAACATGATTGGGATGAGATAAAGGCTTACAACGCTGGCACGGACGGAATGACGCAAGCAGGGCTTGCTGGGCCGTTTCATAAAACTCGCAGTTCTCAAACTTCGGTTTCCGCGCAGGGCAGGTAGGGCGACAGAAAACACCCGTTGTTTTAACCCCGACATAAAATAAACCTTCATATTCGGAGTCTTTGGCAACCAGTGCCTGATAATACTTTTCCTTCAGATCGGCAGAGATCATTGAACCGCACTTCCTCACTTCACTAGAATCGTAATCTTTTCCTTAATTATAGGGCAGGATCACATCTCCCATCACCGAAAATCAGGCATCAATTCTGGATTAGAAATCGCTTGTTTATCTCAAACCACGAATTGTTCAGAATTTGTTTAGAATGAAGTGATAACATTGACCTATGTGTTTGGTTAAAAGGTAGTAATATGTACCTACTTCAAGTTTAGTGAGATAGGAAAAATTTGTTTTTAAATGAAAAGATATAGAGAAATCATGCGGAGATTGACGAAAAAGGGAAGATAAGAATCGGGGGTCAGATCAAGATGAGATATTCTACGTATAAAAGCATTCACAAACATGAACAGGTTCTGATGGCAAAGCCAGAGTTTACTTATGAAAAGCATAATTCTATGTTTTCCTTACGAGACCAGATAACACGCCGAGCAATGATTAAATTTCTCATTACCATCACTGTATTTATTGCTGGTTGCAGTGTAGTGTTCAAGGCTTCAGCTGGGGATCAGCCGGTACTGCTGAATCAGCAGATCGTTGTATCTTCAGGGGATACACTGTGGAGTATATCCCTTGCGAACAAACCAGAGCAGATGGATACTCGGATTTATGTCGAAGCGCTTAAAAATACAAACCAATTGACACACGGAACCATTCAAACGGGGCAAGTTCTGTATTTACCGCAATTTCGTCACTAAACATAAGAGATAGCATAATTCTGCTTCCCAACTTCTTGGCTAATAACTCATACGTTCATCACTACGAAAGAACAGTTGCAGTCTGAATTTTTAAATCATTTACATATTATGGAGCTTCATGAGGGACGATATGGTGTAGTGATGAATAAGGTTCACGTTCTAATCTGTGTGAGAAGGATGCAAGAAGAATGGAAGGGAGAAGATGAAGTATGAAACTGACGATTAAGAGATCTGCAATGTATACAGCGGTGTTATGTATGGTCATTGTCGTTAGCGCCTGTGGCGCGAAAAATAATAAAGAGTCTGTACAAGAGCACGCTTACCCGCAGTCCAAGCAACCGATCGAGGAGGCTGGACAAAGCTCTATACCTAATGCGGATGCCAAAAATAACAACGATCAGAATAAAGCAAAAGGCGAAGAGAGCAAGATGCAGACGCAATCTGACGCTGCGGCGACATCAGAGGAGATCGACATTGTCATTGATCAATCGGATAAACCGATGGAGGGCAACAGCTTTGATTTTGCGATCAAACAAGTGCCCAAAGGTTACAGTCTAACGGAAATGCGCTGGACATCCAACACGGTAACGATTGTGAATACGATGCAGGAAGCGATTGAGCATGGCGGGAACGGAGAGGACGGCTTTTATTTTAGCGGTAATGGACAGTTCTCAGGCTTCATCTATTCGGACGAGATGAAGGGTGAACGCGGAAAAGCCACATTTGTATTTACCAATGATGAGGGTAACATGCTGATGTCCGAGAAGGAGATTCAGTTGAAGTAAGCAAAGAAAGCCCAGGAGACGGAGAAACATAAATCATTGTACGGATAAAGATAAAAATAAAACGGGAAAAGCAGCCCTATGGCTGCTTTTTTTGATGTTCATCATCGTTTGCTTAGAAGTTGTATTTATACGATTAGTAACAGACCGTTTCTACATGAATTCAAAGAAATACCGAACGACGTGGAACATGACCGGCGAGGTGTAGGTGAGACTGTCGACCCGGCTGAGATAACTCTTTTTGAGCGCGTCGGACTTGTTGTCATCCCCGATCAGCAAATCACGCTTCAACACGGATACGGTGAGGCTGCCGAAGAATCCGGCGAGCCCGATCAGCGCCCCGATGAACAAGGAGAATTGCCAATCAAATGGTGTAAGATAGGGATGGATGAAATAGGAGGTTGCCGTCGTGACCAGGAATGCACACACAAACCCTTCCCAAGTGATAAAAGGATTCGCTGTAGGCACCACTTTTCGTTTGCCCAAATATAGAGATACGAGATAGTGCACCACATCATTAAGCTGTGTTAACACCACAAGGAAGAGGACCAGTTTTGATCCGTACTCGGGTGAGGCAAACGGGAAATAAGCCAGATGACTTAACCCAAATACCATCAGCATGAGTCCCCACTGAGTGGAACTGACACTGCGCAGGAACCCGATCGTTCCCTTGTTGATCAGACGTGGCATGGGCAAGACAAGAAATACATAGAGCGGAATAAAGATAATAAACATGCCATACCAGCCAATGTATATCCAGTAAAACTGCACCGGGATCGCGAGATATGCCCAAAGAAACAGACGGCGGTCGGCTTTGCGGGTGTTGCGAATCATGGAGAAGTATTCTTTGAGCGAGAAAAATGCAAGCACCATGAGCGAGATCAGCGAGACGATGGGATTAAACAGGGTGGCGAGGCAAAAGATGGCCAGCATGCCCCACCAGGTTTTGATTTTCGTTCCAATGCCCGAATAATCCTTGTCCAGCTGCAGTTTAGCAATTACTTTGTACACAATATGTATAACGAGTAAGGCTGCAAAAATCAGGGTTAATGTGAATAGAGAGCTGTTCATGTACGAAGATCACCTGCTTATTCAATATGAGATTCCATTATAGGGTACCTATGTTATTATGAAGGAATAGTGCCAACTTGATAAGGGGAAATATGAGGATGACCGATGAACGTTCGATTTATATTTTGCTGACGAATACAGGTACGTTGTTCACAAGAGTTATTCAGACTTACACCAAAGCACCGTACAACCATGCTTCCATCTCGTTTGACCGGGAATTAACGGAATTGTACAGCTTCGGCCGCAAACATCCGAGCAATCCGTTGAACGGTGGGTTTGTGAAGGAGGATATCCAGACAGGGACGTACAGTAAATATCCGAATACGACATGTGTCATCTACGAGCTTCAAGTATCGGAACGTGAAGTGGAAAAAATGAAGCGGGTGCTGCACATTTTCATACGCAGTCGCCAGAAATATATGTATAACCTGCTCGGCGTTCTTGGCATTACGCTCAAGGAACCGGTGGAGTTCAGCAATTCTTATTTTTGCTCACAGTTTGTAGCCGAGATATTGCAACGCTCAGGCATCAAGCTATGGAACAAACTGCCTGCACTTGTGACTCCGGATGATTTTCGCCAGTGTGAGCAGTTGAAGCTGGTTTATGAGGGAAGATTACGGGAGTATAAACCGGAGGTTCAGGACGGGGAAGATTAAACTTAATAAATGTTGGTCCGAAATTCTGTCCAACAGTAGGTCGAATGAATTTGTTTGATGGGGGACTAATGATGAATAAAGTGAAAATGTTTTATTCGAATTTAAGCGATTATGTTGGTAAGAATCCTTTTATAGGTCTTGTTCTTCTGATTTTTTTTGCTGCCAGTGGGGCTTTACTTATATATAACTTTGGCAAAGATGTCGGGGAATTCATCCAGTTGAGGCAGTCAAGTTAGGTAAAGGAAAAACAAAGTGTATTCATTAACAGCCTTGTTTCTGTCTGGAGATAAATAAAGAAGAAACCACCCGTGGGGGTGGTTTCTTTTGTTTGTCTTTTGAGATTGGACGGCTATAAGGTTATATAGGTCTTGAATAATGTTTTAAACAGTAGAAATGTTGAAATTTGGCGAAAAAGATGAAAAAATAGTTCGTTTTATCTGCTGAAAATGGTTTTATCACCTGATTTTTACCCTTTTGTTCAGAATCCGTTCAGAGTTGTGTACTACAATAGGCCTATCTATTTGACAGAAAGATAGAGCAAGTATTTTAGAATGAGAACATCTGAGGAGGATAAAAATGGGCAAGATCCGAAAATCATTTAGTTTATTCGTCGTTTCACTCATGCTGCTACAGGGGGCGCTAACTGGGGCTGGTCCTGCGGGGGCGACACCGGTTGACAGTAATTCAACCTCTACAACAAGCACGAATCCACCCGTCGATACGGAATCATCCGATCCATCGAGTAATACGTCGACAAGCACTAGCAACGAAGTATCAGATAATAACAGCAATACGGAACAAAACAGCAGCGGCGGTTCAAATACAGAGAGTACGAATAATAATGAGAACACGGGCAACACAAGCAACACAAGCAACACAAGCAACACAAGCAACACAAGCAACACAAATACGAACACTAACCCTGAGAATAACGAGGGTACTGGCAGTAACAATAACTCCAACTCGGAAAATAATAACTCGTCCAACGAGGAAGTAAATCCGCTCGATGCATTGAATTTAGCAAAAAGAAATCAAGAAGTCGCTGCGGTGCTCGTTGCACTTCAAGATCCAACATTGGGAATACAGCTTCCTGAAGACTTTAATCTTTGGACGAATGATGAAAAAGAATCTGTAGCTGAATTTGTTACTCTAATTAATGGTGCAAAGAATTACGTTAGTAAAGAACAAGTGCAGTATATAGTAGATATGGCTAATGAGCCGCGAAACCTCTTCGTTTCGAAAGATTTGACAGGTATCGAGGAAAAGATTACTGCTTATTTTGGAAAATTGACCAACTTACCTGTAGTATTTAGTGAGAACATGGATATGAGTATTCAAGATGTGTACAAGATAGGGAAAAAGTATGGCGATTTATCATCTATTGATAAAAAAATATACGCTTATCGTATAGCCTTTTATACAAAGAGAGATGGAATTGCTCCATCTGAATACAGTAATCAACTATCGGCTACACTGTCCACATACTATCCTATTAACAGTACAACTAATAAAACGAACATGTATAATGCATTGGTTCGTCTTCGTTTAATGCAGAAAGAGTCTACTGTATATAACAATGATCCTAATACAGTAGAAACAATGATGCCGTTTTCGCTTATTTTAGATAAGATTGATACACTTAATTACTCAGCTTATCGAGAACTCGCACAATGGATGATAGACAAGCGCCCAGCAGAGGGGTACGCAAATTACCAGGCGGTACAAAAAACGTWTGACCGTTTCTTTAATCCGTTGGATCCGCTCGAAGAGTTGAATGAGGCTCGTGTAAGCAAAAGCGAAGCAGAAATCCTTGCCATCATTAAAAGCCCAGATTGGTTGGAGCTTCCAGAAGGGTTTAAAAATCTCCATCCAGATGATCAGTTAACTGTTGCTCGTGCGGTGAAGAATTTTATACCTGGAAATAACAAATACATGTCAAATGGTGAAGTGCAATTTGCATTAAATGTGGGATATGAAAGCCTCTTGGTATTCCTGCAAACAGATCAAAAGTCGTTTGCCCAGCACTTGGATTCCTTTTATATTCTTCTGAGTAAGGTTTCATCGTACACATCTCTTCCTCAGTACCAATCAGTAGAGCAATTGGGCCAGAAATATATCTCTTTGTCCGATGTTGATAAACAATTATTGTTTAATATTGCTCAGCGCTTCACGAACGATAAGGATATTCTTACGAAGAACTCTTATAATTTTTTCATTATGCTGCTAATGCAATATTCACCCGTTAACAGTTCGGATGGCATTATTGGAATGGTAAAAGCATTGATGTTTGTTCACAATTTTCAGCAGTTGACAGAGGAAATGCACTCAACAAAGAATTTTCCTCTGGATTTCAGCAAGATGTCCAGTTTTGCAAATGATGAGATCAAAATGGGACAGCTCGCTCAATGGATGCTTGACAAGAAACCGGTTGAAGGATATCAGAGTTATGAACAAATTCAGAAGGCATTTAACAGTTACTTCGGTCCTGTAATCACTCCCACAGACCCTGACTCTTCAACAGGAGGTGGCAGTAATACTGGGGGTAACTCAAGCAGCGGTAGTGGTAACGGTGGCGGTGGATCAACTGCACCAGTAACCTCTACACCAGTAACGAATGCACCAACGACCAAGCAAGAGCAGATCGTGGTGGATGTGAATGGCGTTAACGGCACGAACCTGACCAAGACCCCAATCACACGTACAACTGAAACCAACGGTACGGTTAAAGATTTGGTGAAAATGACAGATGCGATTGCCAAGGAATCGGTTGAAAAAGCGAAACAATTGGGTAGCAATACGGCACGCATTGTGATTCCAGATACGAAAGATGCTGTGTCCGAGACACGGGTTGAAATTCCTAAAACAGCTGTAAAAGATTTGAGTGACGGTTCGATGAAACTGGAAATCTCGACAGAGAATGCAGTCATTTCGATTCCGACCCAATCTATCGCCGGATTCGATCAAGACTTGTATTTCCGCGTGGTTCCACTCAAAAAGGAATCTGAGCGCAAAGACTTGGAAGAGCGGGCGAAGAAAGAGCAAGTGATTCAGCAAGTTGCTCCGAATACCAATGTGCGTGTACTGGCTCGTCCAGTTGAGATCGAAACGAATATGCAGAGCCGTGAAGTGACACTGACTTTGCCGCTAGGTAACAGCCTGCCAACGGATACTGCAGCTCGTCAGCAGATTTTGGATAACCTGGCTGTGTACATTGAACACAGTGATGGCACGAAAGAACTGGTACAAGGCAAGCTCGTGAAACTGGCTAATAACAGCGAAGGCATTGAGTTTACGGTAACCAAGTTCAGTACGTTTACACTGGTTGTCGTGGATGGACTGAAAGCTACTCAAAAGACAAATCACCCGTACATCCAAGGTTTCGGTGCAGATTTCCGTCCAGATGCATTTGTTACACGTGCTCAGATGGCTGCAATGCTGGCTCGTAATCTGCCGGATGAAACAGCAACAGCTACGGTGGCAGGTACAACCTTTGCCGATGTAGCCGCAACACATTGGGCAACAAGTGAGATTCAACAAGCACAAGCCGCAGGTATTATGAATGGTCTGAGTGGCACAGCGTTTGCACCAGAAGGTTCGATTACGCGTGCACAGATGGCAACAATCGCGTACCGCTGGTTGCAGAAGCAACAAACGAACGCTGTAACAACAGCTGATACCACAGTAACAGCACCAGAAGTATCTTCCTTTACGGATGTGGCGGCTGATCTGTGGGCAGCCGATGCGATTGCCTATGTGCAATCCACAGGTTTGATGGCTGGATACAGCGATGGTACATTCAAACCGGATAACAAGCTGACTCGTGCGGAAGCGGTAAAAGTACTGAACGTTTTGTTCAAACGTACGCCGCTGACAGGAGTGGCAACACCATCCTTTAGCGACGTGCCTGCAACACACTGGGCCTATTCAGATATTGAAGCTGCAGCACAGAAGTAGTCTTTTTAACTAAAAAGATGGAAGCAGAAAACCACCCGAGGGGGTGGTTTTTTGTTTATCTATTGAGATTGAAGCAGTATAGGGATTATGTAAATTATGAATAATGTTTTCACAGTATACTATAACGTAAATGAGCTTGAGAGGTGAGAGGATGAAGTTCAATAAATCTGTTTCTATTATGGTGCTCATCGCGGTGTAGGTTTCAAAAGAGCTGCCCCCAAGCCATTTGTCGGCTGGGTACAGCTCTTTGTTGTATATGCTTATTTTATAGTGGATTGATCTCAATCTCATATCTGCTGCTGCTTGCTAAAAATGCTCTGCTAAGATCCGACATCTTTAAGTCTATGCTCAGCAGGGCTGACCTGACCTGCTGTTCCGGAATTTCAGCTTTTTGTTCATACAGCTTACCCTCTCGTAGCTGATCCACGAATCCTTGAAGCCAGACATAGTATTGCTCTGCATGCTGGAGCTTGTGCAAATCTCGCAATGCCTCTTCCCGTTCTTGTGCAGTTGTATGTTCGGATAGAACTGAAGACGAAACCATCTTCAATCCACTCCCCGGTAGTGGAGTCCCGATCCTTCAGAACTACTCGATCCTTTCTCTGTTTTTATTTTCTTTTGTCCCTAATAGCCATGTGTTGTACCTACTCTATGCTCACCATTTCCCCTTTATCCAATTTCTATATGTATAATATCCAACGGAGAGTACCACAATGTTTCCTCCTATGAATAGTGCAGCATTTATTATCGAATTACCTTGAGAGAGTCCTCCATCCAATGTAGCATCTACAATGCCAGACAATGAATAAACCAAGTAAACCAACATCATCGGAATGGTTAACTTTCGTTTAAGTTTGAAATAACTATATGAAAAAAGAATTGAGTAATAACTAATCCTGAGATTAGCAAAAAACTGGCTGGTTTCAAAAAGTATAGGCTAATTAAGAAGGAGAAATTCAAGGTGGTTAGCAACTTTACTAAGATCTGAGTCTTTTTATTTTCCATGATATATTTACTATTCCTCTCCATGTCAGATTGCTTAAGTCGTACTAGATTAGGCGAAACCTTAAAACTTTCAATCAAGCTAACTATGTAAAATTTTACGACTGCAATAATTTCCAATATTTGATATATGAATATAATATTAGATGTTGTACACTGTTCTCAATTCACCCATTTTTTGTGAAAGGATGTTCTCTCCTTGAGAAATATAAACTGGAATTGGTTTGGAAAATCGATGTTACCTGTAATTATACCTGTTCTAGGAGTTATTATTTTTAATACTTTTAATCTTCTCCTAAAAAGTACGGTTACTCTTGCTGAAAAATCTTACAGTCTAGGATACAAGATAGGTAGTTTAATCGATACATTTTTCTAGCATAAATTGTTAAATATATATCGGGAATGATGCGCTAACAATCTTCGTTTTCTCCCTCGTATTACTTAATCGCTTATTTCCTCATTTTTTGAATGATAAAGACCCTTTTGTTAACATTACTATGATTATTCTCAGTATTTCAGGTGTACTTTTTATGCTGGCTGCAGCTTTTGGTATCCGAATAAAGAAACAAAAGTAGAGGATAACAGGACTTACAAGACAATTTTCGTAAATATACATATTTAGGGTTATAGTCCGTTAGCGGAGAAACACAAAGTGTCACTAATAGTTATAGTGATTGATTGCATACATACTTACAATATTTATAGGGTTGTCTAATTCTAAAGTAACATTTTCTGAACATTTATCGTTTGGGTTATTGTAAATAATAATTTCCAAGGAGGAATCTGAATGAAGCGATTTTTGTTATTATTGTTGATGTTAACTTTAGTAGTTAGTGTAGCTTCCGTTGCATCTGCTAAGGACCTAACGTCTGTGGATCAAACTTTTAAGGAGCGTGCAGCGAACACTTACAATCCTTCGCTTAAAAAGGTAGAACTAAATATTACAAAAAACGATAAATTAACTACTACCATGTATAACTCGGTTTATATTCCGGTAAAGGATATTTTTAAAGCTTCCGGAGCAACGATTCAATGGGATAAAAAGAAGAAAATTACGACCATCAAAAACGAAGGTCATGAATTAATTCTCAATTTTTCTGGCAAACCAATCTCAACAGGCAAGAACCAAGTCGTTGTCCCAGAAGATTGGGTAAAACTAAACAAAGGAGTCTCATGCTTTGATGCATTTACTTTAGCATACATTTTCGAGGTAGCTGCTGATGACACTGATCAGGAAAGGTTAAGTTGGCAAGAACAACTTAGTTTCTTGAACATTAAAGAAACAACAGGTCTTCCAGGAATGGATAAGTATATGCATGTTTTTGTTGAGTATAGTAAATAAATATCTTCACAACTGAATTGGGAAATAGTTGAAGCTAAATCTTAGAGCGGGGCTACTTGCGAAAGCGGGTAGCCTTCTTTGTATCTTAACCTCAGAATAACCATGACTCTAATGGGGCCACTGTCTAACATTACACGGAAGTGTCAATCTGGGCAAAGTTGTAAATGGGTATGACAACGATTTATACTCAAATAGATACACATGGTTAGTCCTTATCAAGCTCTAATCATAATGAACAATGAGTACATTTAATTCACGGAGAGGATGTAGAAGCGGAATGCGAGAACTACAGATTCAAACGAAATATGGTACCGTTCAAGGCGAGCTTTTACATGGTGCAAGTGTATGGAAGGGTATTCCTTATGCAAAGCCGCCAGTAGGAGAGTTGCGTTTCCGAGCTCCAGTACAACCCGAGTCATGGGAAGGAATCAGACAGGCTACCGAATTCGGGCCTGAGAATATACAACCGCGTCATGATTCAGAGTGGATGGGCGGGCAGAAGCCGCCGGAGTCGGAAGACAGCCTGTATCTGAACATCTGGGCACCCGAAAAAGAAAGCAGTCATCCCCTTCCCGTCATGGTCTGGATTCACGGGGGATCATTTGTCACCGGATCAGGCAGTCTGCCTGTATATGATKGCACACAGCTAGCCGTTCGTGGCGATGTTATCGTGGTGACCATCAACTATCGACTTGGGCCGCTAGGATTCCTGCACATGGCTCCGTTAGGTGATTCCTACGTATCCAATGCAGGGTTGCTGGATCAGGTAGCTGCGCTACAATGGGTAAAAGATAACATTACTGCCTTTGGTGGTGATCCGGGTCAGGTTACGGTGTTCGGCGAATCAGCAGGCAGTATGAGTATTGCTGCATTGATGGCGATGCCAGCAGCCAAAGGGCTGTTCCAACGTGCCATTATGGAGAGTGGTGCTTCGCAGTTCATGCCGTCTGAGCAAGCTTCGGCTTTGCGTGAAGGTATGTTGAAGGTTCTTGGTGTAGACCGAGATAGCCTGGCTAAGCTGAACAGCATTCCGGTAGAACAGATTATGGCGGCAGCAGAAACGGTGAAGCAGCAGAGCGGAGCAGGCATGGCCTTGTTGTTCCAACCTGTGCTCGATGGTGAGACACTGCCGCAAATCCCGCTTCAAGCCGTAAACGAAGGCTCGGCAGAGGGCGTTCCGGTACTTATCGGTACAACGAAGCATGAAGGAGCGCTGTTTATTCAGCCGCATGTGCCATTTTCAAACGAAATTGATATGGTGCAGGGTGTTGATTTCATGACACCAGATCTGGAGAATCGCGTCGCTATCGCGGATAGTTATCCGAAAACAGCAGATGGACAAGCTCAGGTTATGACGGATATGTTCTTCTGGCGGTCAGCACTACAGTATGCATCTGCACAGCAGAAGCATGCCCCGGTGTGGATGTACCGTTTTGACTGGGTGATGCCGGAACATCCACTTCTGAAAAGAGCGATTCACAGCATTGAGATGTTCTTTGTATTTAACACGCTGGATGCGCTGAAATTCATGAAGGCTGAACCGGATGAAGCTGCCAAAGCGCTCGCACTCAAGGTGCAGGATGCCTGGATTTCTTTTGCGAAGAATGGTAAACCGGAGACAGCAGGAATCGAATGGTCGGAATACCGTCAGGATCGGGCGACACTGATCTTCAACCATGAGATTGAGGTTGTTCGTGATCCAGAGGCTTCCAAACGAGAACTACTAGGTGTTAAGTAAGGTTATCCTTTCCTTCGTTTCAAAGCAGAGGACATTATGAGGTTTCAACGATTTTATAATTAGGTATCTGAAAATAAAAAAGGCGGCCTCATGGATTAACCATGAGAGGCCGCCTTTTTTGGCTATGTGATGCTCCCTGTAATGGAGAGTACACTGGATTTATTATTTACGCGAGGCTCGTGTACGAGAGACCTCGTCGAAGTAGAAGGAACGTTTTCCACCCGAGAATATCACGACCACCACATGGATGAACAGGATGATATACACGAGGAAGGACATCAGATTTAAACTCAGGAAAATCCAGACCAGATAAGAATTAAGCACATCATCCTGATAGTTAGGGTATGCATAGTTGCTTACCAGTTGAATAATCGTTATCAGAAGCCACGGAGCATAGATGGCGATAAATCGTTTCAATAGCGTTGGAAGCGTAGGTACACCACTTTGACGATTCACATATCGGAATCTTAGAACGGCAGAGCCTGGTGTAACTCCGTTTCGAACCCACGGTATAAAGAACAGAACGATAACCATCGCCGTGGATGTATTTATAGCATCTTGGATGTCATTGGATGCTGTGAAGATGGACATGATTATGTCGATGATCGTCACGACAATACCATCGATAAGCAGTGCAAGTAGCTGTGGTACAGGATAGACGCGGTTCTGCTCCACAATCTGCTCGCTCTTGGCCTGAATACTCGCACGTGACGGGAATAAAGCCAGCAGCAACGGGGCTGCGAAGAAACCAATCACTGCACCGGAGGTGTTCAGCATCAGATCATCCACATCGAATAGCCGGTAAGGACAGCTGTAATATCCGTACAACCCCGTGAGTTGGGTGACTTCGAAAAATAAGGAAAGCCCGAAGCCAGCCACCAAGGCGTGCTTCCAAAAAGCTCTCTTTTGCCAGAAATACCGGATATATACCCCCAGTGGCATGAGCAGTAATACATTGAACAGCACTTGCAGGAAAGCTCGGCCCTTAATCATGTTGATCCACGTAGAGGGTTGAGACCAGATGATGGGGGTTTCCTTCAAAATGTCTTTTACAAACATAAAGGGTGTCAGGTTGTAATAGACGGCATTAGCAGCGTGCCCCGCACAGGTGTTTCGAGTCGTCGGAAGCGGCAGAATGACCAGACAGTAGGCGGCTAACAGGAAGAAAATAAAAGAAAAGCTGACAGCAAACCGTGACCAGCTGAAGAAGCCATCTTTGCGATAACCATAGATTAACCACGGCACCAGCAGGAATAGGGAAGCAATGACAAAGATAATAAACGCGGTCTGAATAGGGAAAACATAGGATGACATAAGGCGAAACTCCTTTGGGGTGAAAGATTAATTGTTATAGAATCATGTATCGTTTTTTATCAAAGGTAATCCATCATTGGTGCTGTGAAAATTTTCTTGTAATCAACATTAAGCGGATACGTTGTTTTTTTATCATAATGGCCTTTCCTTAAAGTGAAGAACATCTTCCTTTAAATTTTGTTTAAAAATAAGTCAAATCAGGAATGCAGTGCGCCATCGTATGGAACATATTGCAGAAATCCCTTATACTAGCGAGATAGCGAAAATGCAGAATGGAGAGTTTAATACATATGTCTAATTTGCCTAATTGTCCGAAATGTAATTCGGAGTATACGTACGAGGATGGCCTGTTGTTGATCTGCCCGGAATGTGCGCATGAATGGTCTCTGGAAGCAGAGCAAGGTGATGCTGAGGAATCCAAAGTTGTGCGTGATGCCAATGGGAATGTACTGAATGATGGTGACACGGTTACGGTCATCAAAGACCTCAAGGTGAAGGGCAGCTCCCTCGTCGTGAAACAAGGTACCAAGGTGAAGAACATCCGTCTGATTGATGGGGACCACGATATTGATTGCAAGATCGATAGCTTGGGTGCGATGAAGTTGAAGTCCGAGTTTGTGAAAAAGATCTAGGCTGACTCGTAACTAGCATACTTGAGCCTGCCTGCATGAATTAATCCATAAAGAGCGTTCATTTCTGCATTGCTGTGGAAGTGAACGTTCTTTTTTGGCTGTACTCAAGTTCAATGAATGAACCTTTTAAGAATTAGCTTTGTCTATAGATTTGAAAAGGCTGATGCAGAGAAAGGAGGTAAAAGATTTGAGTGAAAAGGAATTGTTTGAAATTTACAGCAAGGATGTGTATCGAACTTGTTACTACATGCTCCATCATGCGCAGAATGCAGAAGATGTCTGCCACGACGTTTTTATTACCGTCTTCCGTCAGGATTGGAGGAAGGTAGAGTACATGAAAACATGGCTGATGAAAATCACAGTGAATCACTGCCTTAATTTTATGAAAAGAGAGCATGCATCCAAGCAACGGGAAAAAAGGCTTTTTATGCTTACGCCGCAGCGAACGGAAGCTCCGGTTGATCAGGTGGCTCAGCATGCGGAGGAATCGGAACTATGGGAACAATGGGTTCAGGAACTGCCGGATAAGATGCGTTCAGCCATTCTGCTACGCTATATGAACGAATTCAGTTTATCTGAAATTGCAGAGGTGCTAGATGTTCCGCTAGGCACGGTGAAGTCAAGAATATATAAGGGAATTCGTTTGCTGAGGAAAAAATGGGAGAAGACCAGTAAACAACATCAGAAAGGGGAGATGTATAGTGAAACATACGGAAAAAAGGTTGTCTCATCATCTGAAAAATGATACGGATATCCATTATCCCGATTTTAATGCCATGTGGGATCAGATCCAAAAGGATCAAGAACGTTGCCCTGAACTTCATGCTGTAGCGAGGAAAGAAAATGTACGGCGGAGCCTGAGATGGAAAAAAACTACACTGATCGGAACAGCAGCCGTTATTCTTATGGCGACACCTGTATATGCAGCAGTCCACTATGACTGGTTTGACCTGTTGGATCACCGGAGTGGTATCCAGAATGCGTTGCAAAATGGACTTGGACAGAAACTGAATCAATCTGTGACAGTCGGCGGGGTAACATTAACATTGGATACTGCTTTTTCTGATGATAATCGTACCGTTATTTTGTACACCTTGAACCCCGGAAAGTACAAAGGGGATACAGTAAGATTCCCTTCGATTGGCCTGCGGGATGAGACTGGGAAGCAAATTGAAGGCAGGTATTATCATGATTTTGATCAGGGAAACGGAGTGTACAAAGGTTATTTTGAAACGGAGTGGACACCGTCAGGAAAAGAGGCCAATGTTGATTTCACAGTAAATGGAATCCAGGTGTTGGCTCCCGAGGAACAGGCAATTAACCTGGATCTTTCCCAGCGGCAGTCACAAGGGTTCGATATCCATCAAGACGGCTTGGGTAAACTTGCAGTGAGTGTATTCAACGAGAAAGATAATCAAGTGATGCTGTCTACATCGTTAACTTTTGACCAGTCTGAGGTTCGTAATTATGCTTCTCCTTATTTAAAGATTTATGATCAGAAAGGACAGACATTAGAGTGGGTTGCACCGAGTATAAGCGGTACGCCAGGAGCGCATGGTGAGTATATATCAGAACAGTTCTATAACCTGGACATGTTAAAGCAGCAAGCCTCATCTTATGTACTCGCGTATCATAAAGAAGAAGGTAGAATGGATCAGCCCCTGAATATCGGTATACGATTAGATAAAACAGAAATGCTTAGTGGGACGAGTAGAAGAATACTAAACCTCCCTCTAGACCAGCAAGCAGGTGGAATACTCGTTAAGGAGGCCATCATTACACCGACACAAATCCGGGTGATTCTTGCTCATGATCGTGACATCTTGCAACTGCCTTATTTGAAATATGATCTGGATGTGAATGGTACCCGGTTGAAGGGTGCTGTATGGCCGTCAGATAATTCAAAGCAGACGGAATTGCGCTTTGAAGTAAATCCAGGGCTGAAGATCAATCCGGATACCCCAATGACTTTGTATGCCCATCATCAAGTCCAATATATTGAGGGTGAGTTTGAACCGGTTACTTTACCTGCAATTGGTGAGAAGCCACAAGTTGTGGATTCAAACCTGGACGGTTTTACAATCCATTGGACATATTACCTTAAGGACGGGGATTTGTACGTGGAGAGGTATAGTGATGATCCGCATTTTGGAGGGATGAATCAGACCTTTATGCTCTTAAAGGGTGAACGAAGTTATGGTATGCCTACCAAGAGCCAGTTTGCGGGTAATGGGGACAACCAGGGTATTGACCGGTATGAGAAGTATACATCGGATACGGCCGTTGTATATCCGTGGATGTATAGTACAGAAGAACCTGAAGCTAAAATAGCTGTACCATTAGTGGAAGAGAAGAAAAAATAAGAAGAATTGAAGTAATAAGGTCTGTATTTTATAAGTGAGTGAGCTACTCTGGTTGATTGTGAATTTAGAGTTGACAGTAAATATTTAGGAGAACTATACTTGGTAAAATCAAAATAACAAACGCAATGATCAGGAGTATTAAGGTATATGGCGTGGTTCAGAGAACTGTCGATTCGGTGCGAGACAGTCCAGCCTGTCCCCAACTCACCTGTGAGCAGCAGGATCGAAGAACAGTTGTAGAAGTGTCTTCATTGGTTCAGCGAACGAAGGACTGAATGAAATGGTGGATATGATGAACTGAATTCACGTAGATCCTGACGGGTAACCTCCGTCATCAGGTCCCGAGATGTTATGGAAAGATAGGTTGGTATAAACCCTTTCCATGAACAAAAAGAGTGGTACCGCGAAGGTCAGACCTGTCGCCTCTTAGCTGAGGCGGCAGGTCTTTTTTGATGTTCTGTAGGGCCATAATCCAGAGAAAAGGTAGGTGTACAAGAGATGGACAGAGATCGAGAGCGCATTATTCAATATTATTCCGGTTTTGATGAGTGGGGCAGGCTGGAGCGTGAACCCATCGAGTTTATCATTAATATGAATTACATTCGGGAGTATCTTCCTCCAGGCGGTCTGATTCTGGATAACGGTGCTGGACCAGGAAAATATGCGATGGAACTCGCCAAACAGGGATACCAGGTTACGTTATCGGATCTTACACCTTCATCCGTAGCACTGGCGCAGGAGAAAGCCGAAGCATTGGGGCTGACTCAGCAATTTAACGGATTTCATGTACTGGATGCAACTTGCCTGAACGGGATTGCGGATGAGACCTATGATGCAGCGCTGATGCTTGGACCGCTGTATCATCTGCAGAAGGAAGAAGCGCGGATGGCGGCAGTGCGTGAACTCTATCGGGTAACGAAGCCGGGAGGCGTTGTGTTTGTGGCAGTACAGACCCGGATGCGGATGAGCATCAACTCACTGCAATCACCGCAGCATTGGAGACCCAATGACAGTATGGACGCGATCCAGTCTTTTGTCGAAAGAGGCACGTTTGATCATCAGGATCAAGGGCGTTTTACGGGAGCATACTATTTTCATGTGCAGGATGTTGTGCCGTTCATGGAGCAGCATGGCTTCGGGACTGTTCAATTGATCGGTTCCTCCAGCCTCAAAGCGATGATTACGGACGAGCAGCAGCAATATTGGAGGGAACGCGGTGAAGAGCAAGAACTGCTTCAATACTTGATTGAGGCGGCCAAAGATCCTTCCATTCTGGGAATCTCGTCCCATCTGTTGTATATCGGAAGGAAGTTATAGAAGAAAAGTGCCCTCTGGAAACAGAGGGTACTTGTGTTTTTGCTCAAAATAGTCCAATATAAAGGTAAATAACAAAAGGTGATCTACTTACAATAGGTTAGATGAACGACGGATCGCTTCATACACAGGAGGAACATATCATGGAAATCGGAATCAGTACATTTGTAGAAACAAATCCAGATGTAAATACAGGAGAAGTGATTAGCCACGCACAGCGTATTCGTGATGTGGTGGAAGAGATTGTTTTGGCAGATCAGGTGGGGCTGGATGTATACGGCGTAGGGGAACATCATCGTTCGGATTATGCAGCTTCATCCCCGGCAGTCATTTTGGCGGCAGCAGCTTCGCAGACGAAGAACATTCGCTTGACCAGTGCGGTAACGGTATTGTCGTCGGACGATCCAGTACGTGTGTTTCAGGACTTTGCGACATTGGACGGCATTTCGAATGGACGTGCAGAGATTATGGCAGGGCGTGGCTCATTTATTGAGTCCTTCCCATTGTTCGGCTATGATCTGGGCGACTATGATGAGTTGTTTGATGAGAAATTGGATCTGCTTCTGAAACTGACGGAGTCGGAAAAAGTAACATGGTCGGGCAAACACCGCCCTTCCTTCAACAACCTTGGCATCTATCCGCGCCCGGTACAGGAGAAGCTCCCAGTCTGGATTGGCAGTGGCGGTAATCAGGAATCGGTTGTTCGTGCAGGTCTGCTCGGATTGCCGCTGGTGCTTGCCATTATCGGTGGTCGTCCAAAACAATTCGCACCTCTGGTGGAGCTGTACAAAAAAGCAGCCGCACATGCCGGACACGACGCTTCCAAGTTAACCGTTGCTTCCCACTCTCATGGCTTTGTTGCCGATACAACCGATGATGCGGTAGAAAAGTTTTTCCGGCCTGCACAAGCAGTAATGAACCAGCTGGGACGTGAACGTGGATGGGGACATTACGGGCGTGAAACATTTGATGCGGCACGTAGCCTGGAAGGTGCGCTTTACGTAGGGGATGTGGACACCGTCGCTGAGAAAATCATCTATCTGCGCAAAGAGGTAGGCATCACCCGTTTCATGCTGCACACTCCACTCGGCACACAGCCGCATGATGAGGTTATGCACGCGATCGAACTACTCGGCAAAGAAGTAGCGCCAAAAGTCCGTGAGGAAATTGCACGCTGGGAAGCGGAGAATCAAGAGGCGCGCTAAGCCGGCTGTAGTTGATAAAATGATCTACATTGATCTACTCATGTACACAGAAATAGTAGCGAAGAAAAAGGAGCATGTCCTAAGCGTATTACGCCAACGGATATGCTCCTTTTACGTTTATATTTAATTCTTTCTAAATGTACAAATCCCATGTTTACCCATTCGCAGATGGATTCACAAGAGAGTTTATAACCATGGACAACGTATGATCATAGAGGGCTTTGGCAGCTTCTTCGTTTTCAATATGTCCTCCCAGGTACAGATGAATCACACCGTGTAAGGGAGCCCAGATCATGCGCACCGCAAGCAAGGGGTCTTGCACCTGAATCATGCCTTGTTCAATTGCCACCTCAACTAAAGCAGACACTTGCTTCAGTGCAGTTGCGGTTCCCTGTAACGTCTCTCCGTCCGGCTTGAATTCGGAAAAGGAACCCCCAAACATCAGCTGATAGAAGCTGGATTGAGAAATACCGAAGTCCCAGTAGACGTAAGCCAGATCACGGAAATATTGTTCGAACGATGCCTGCCGGGGCATGGCTTCAAAACGCTTGGCCATAAGGGAACATCCCTCTAAGTATAGATGTTTGGCTAACCCTTCTTTTTTTCCAAAAAGGTTATATATGATTTTGGTGGAACACTCCATGCGTTCAGCTACACGGCGTACCGTGACGGCTTCAGGGCCATGCTCTTGCAGTAACGCAGCGGCAGCATGTACAATATTTTGCCGCAGATTATCCGAGTGCTGGAGTCTGGCTTCTTGGAAGGTTGTTACCGTATGTGCAGATTCCGTGGAACCCGAATTCATATCCTTCATTGATTTCATCCTCGTAACCGTATTGTTGTTCTAAAAGAAATTACATTTCTTTTTCCTATGGTCATTCTACTGTTTTACGCCAGATAACGTCAATTTAATATAAGTTTAGAATGATAGCACTACGTTCTAAAGTCACTTTAAAAGATGATTTAACAAATGTAATTTGACAGAATCTCGATTTTTGGTTACGATGATTCCATTCAGAAACATTGTTTCTGAATGGAATCAATTGTTCTAAGTATGTCTGGAGGGTGATAAAAAATGATAAAAAATCAATATCAATGGGTACTCATCACAGGAGCATCTTCGGGTATCGGGGAGATTTTTGCACTTGAGATGGCTTCCAAGGGTAAAAATGTTGTGCTGGTGGCCAGAACAGAGTCCAAACTGGATCAATTGTCAGAACGAATAGAACGTACATATCAGGTAAGGGCTGAGGTGATCGTATCGGATCTCTCTGAAGAAGACGCGCCACAGAAGGTATATGAGGAATGCCAGAATCGGGGAATAGAGATTGATATATTGATCAATAATGCTGGATTCGCTACTCATGGATGGTTTGAACAAGTAGATCGATCCCGGCAGCAGGATGAGATTATGTTGAACGTGCTGGCCCTAACAAACATGACGCATCTTTTCTTGCCAGACATGTTACAGAAGGAGAATGGCGCCATCATTAATATATCTTCGACGGCTGCCTTTCAACCAGATCCCTATATGGCTGTATATGGAGCAACGAAGGCATATGTGCTTTCTTTTACCGAGGCGTTATATGAGGAGAACAGGAAGCGTGGAGTTCAGTTTCTAGCATTATGTCCGGGTTCAACCGAAACTTCGTTCTTTGATGTGGTGGGTGCTGATGAAGCCTCTGTCGGCAAACGTGATACACCTGAGCATGTCGTGGCAGTGGCCATGAGGGCGCTGGAGTCAGGCAAGCCTTATGCTGTGCCGCGGACCAGAAATTACTGGACAGCACAGTTCTCCCGCCTCATGCCACGCAAGTTCATGTTACGAATTGTAGGAAGCATGCTACGACCACGTTCCAAAGGTGGCAAAGCAGAAGCTACAACCCTGAATTAACTATAAGGGATGAACAGTCTACGCAAGTATGCCTTTGGCCCGAGCTTCCTTAATCCAATCAGGAAATTCGTTGAGTAGACGATCATACAATTCTTCATCGCTGATCTTGGAGATGTCGTCTAGCGCGAAAAAGTTAGCATTATCGATGAACCTGCCCGTCATCTCATCGAGATTCTCCAGAATGCCGTAATTGGCTTTTCCCAGCCCAACGAATTGCCAGAACAGATTTTGGGTTGAGCTTTCAGTAATCAGCCGCATAATTTTCCCTTTTTGACTTACTCCACCATCGCTAAAAAAGATAATATACGTTGGAATCTTTACATTGGGTTCTTCAATCGTATATTTACGAATGACATCCTGCATCACAGGAGGTTCGTTGTTAGTTCCACCCTTGCTTCCCAGCTTATATGTACGCTCGATATAATTCTCGAAATCGCTGGCGGTGACGCTAGGCGCACGCAAGAAATCTTTGGCGAAGAACCATACATCCAGCTCTCCGTCATCGTCAAAAGATGATGCGATCGCCAGTATGCGTTCAAAGGCTTCTTGAACGATGCCTTTACGATACAGATGGTACATGGAACCTGATGCATCGAATACGACGGCAACACGTGCCTGTATAGGTTCTATTTTTTTCTTTTGCAGAGACAGTGTTACTTTACGCTTGAGCAGATCGATCTTGCTTAGGTTTAATGTTGGAGGATTCGGGAGGGGTTCAGCGGCAGGTGCTGGAGCTTTGGGAGAGGTTGTAGCAACTTCAGCCGCCGCCGTGAGAAGAACCTGTTCGACTTCCGAGTTGTCATTGCTCTCAATTTCCACACCAAATGACTCTGCCAGCGGCTGCAATCCGCCAAAGAAGCCACGTCCAATCGCACGAACTTTGAATCCGGTACGATACTTATAGATTTCAATGAAAATAAGTGCTGTTTCCGCGGTGGCCTGAGTAATCTCATAGGTGATCTGCTGAGAATCCGCTTGTACAATCGCCTGACATGTCTGAACATCAGCGAATGTATATCCCGCATCCAGTGTAGCTGTGAACACACATTTTTCCACAGAGACCTGCCGTAATTTATTTGTATCCAGTACAAAAGTGGATTGCCAATCCTCCACCTGTTGCAGAATTACGCTATGATGAGGATCGGCCTTCTGATTATAAAATACAAAATAGTCGTCGGAGGGAACGGATCCTTCTTCGTTAACCATAAAACAGCTAACATCCAAGGCAGAAGGGGCAGATGTACACTTTATGGTCACCTGAAGTTGAACGCAATCGTTAATGTTGATATTCTGGCCTGTGTTCAAGGGTATGAAAGAATCTGTCATAGTTTAGTGTGCCTCTTTTCTCCCAAATATGGTGGAAAGTGAACAGTAACAAGATAGATTCTGAACCAAATGTTTCCACAAGTCAATGATATCAGTGATGCGCCTAGTCGCCCTCTGACTCGTACTTTTCCCGATGCTGCTTCATCATGTTCACATAGTCTGGGTCCATCTTCGCTACCTCCCATTGCGCTTTGAAAATGGCAGCAGCTTCCGCCTTCATGGGGTCGTTCTGATAAGGTAAGATCGAGCCATCCTCCTTCGAATATTTACGTCCGCCTTTATGATTGGTATAACGTCTGGCCCGAGTATAGCCCATCTGTAAAAACTTGCGAGCCATATCCATGCCAACGAAATCTTTCTTTTTCTTATACGCCAAAAATAGTTCATAGATCTTCTCGGCAGACTCTTTCGCGATCTCGGGTGTCTTGAACCGCCAGTGCGGCAAAATCTCACTTTTGTACGGTTCCACCATGAGTACACCCTGCTCGCCCCTGCCAACGGTATATAATTCAGGTTGCTTGCGCAGATCAAGCTCCTCGTAATTGAGACTGTAATCGAATTTTTTCATCCGGTTATCCTCCTTGGAAAAACATTCGCGTTTGCATCCACTTGCACATCGTAGGGTAACGTTCATGTGCTCTTTTTCTTTTTTACCCCGATTCTGATGTAACATGCACGGTTAATGGGGAACAATAGAAGGAAATGTCAGGAGGGATAACGCGATGGGTATGTCGGGCAGATATGTTGTGGTAACCGATGAATTGGTGAATGCCATTCGTTCAGGAGAGGTTAGTGTGCATGATTGTCAGGTCGATCTGGATATTGATAAAATGTGGCAGATGCTGCAGTTCACGTTGAACGGTAATCTGGTGGATGGACAACCTCCACTTGGATACGTTGTGCCGCTCGCCAGTCAGCAATATCTGGGGAACTATTCGGATATGGATTTGTTCTTAATTGATAAGAATCAGGTTCTTGAGGCTTATATGGCATTGGAGCAGCTTACTCCTGAGGATGTACAGATGCGTTTCAGCTTGGATAAGATGCTTGCTGAAGGGGTATATCCTGTAATGGAAGGCTGGGATGAAGAGGAGCTTTTTCGGGAGATCGTGCAAACGATTGATCAAATCCAGGCTTTGTTTCAAGTCACCGTAGAGAACGGCAACGGGGTTATCTTTTATGTTTTTTAGATGCCTCTTTTTAAATGGGGGATTCCAATCTGTCACCATCATGGTTTGGGACGATGTTTGATTCGTCGGCCATCCGGTTATTGATACTCACAAGGCAGTGCCTTGATGATTTCGCCGAAGAGAGGGAGAGCCAATATGACACAAAATCAGAATGAAGAGAACAAAGCGATTCAAGATGATGAACCGGATCAATTTGAGACACCTGTGACGCCGGCAGATGAAGTGAAGGATAAAGAAGCTGCGGAAGATCAGGAGCAGGAATAGTCTGAAAATATTACATGAAACAGCACGTTTCCACGCGCATGTTATGACATATGAAGGATAGAAGAACCAGAAGGCCGGATGTGTTCCGGCCTATTTGGCCTATTTTTATACGTATCCGTTTACATTGATTCAACCTGCCCTCATAATATGGAGTGAACCATATTTTGCTAAGGGGGAGATCCCAATTAAAAGCCGAAAGTTGTACCAATGGATGGCAGTACCGCTTGTCCTGTTAATGGTTGTTCTTACAGGGTGTCAGGCCGTAGGTGGCGTTGATGTTAGCCAAGCCATAGTCAATAACACAAAAGTAAAATCCGGTGAATCTAAACAATCCATGCACATTAACATAGAGCCGGACAAACAACTTGCAACCGATGAAGCTCTCGAAATGATCAAACGAATCAATTCGATCTCACTGAATATCGACCATGCCAAAATGAAAGACACTGACACGGCATCGGTCAAAGGATCACTGAGCATGGATGGAACAAAACTGCCTTTCCATCTGTCCGTGGACAAGTCGGGGATGACCATCGATATTGATGGTGCGCAGAAACCGGTTTACATATCACTCGACACACTTGGGGGAGCAGAGACCATGCTTCTTCCTATAGATACAAAAGAACTGGAGAAACAGATGCAGGAGCTTTCTCCAAAGGTATTAACTTTTGTCATGAAACATCTGTCTAACCCGAAAAATATATCGGTAACTCCTGTTCAGGAAGCCGTAAATGGTGAAACGTTGTCTCTTAACAAGCTGCATATGGAGATTAACGGTGAAGAGTTGCTTGCCATGGTTAAGCCATTCCTGACGAGTATTGCCAAAGATGAGCAAGGTCTCAAGCAGTTGATTGGAGACCTGTATGATGTACTGTACCCTGTATTTGAAAGCTATATGGGTCTGGAAGGCATGGAAAACGAAGGAATCACTTCTATCGTGCCTAATTCGAAGGAAGAAGCAGTCACATCCATATATGACATGATTAAAGAAGGCTTGGACAGCATTCTGGTGAACTATGATGAGGAACTGAACAACCTGCTGAAAGATACACCGGAACTGAAAACGGTATTTGGCCCGGAAACCAAATTGAATATGGACTTCTTCGTGGATAGCAAGCTGGATATTCGTAAACAGAATATGTCGTTGAAGGTGGCTGTTCCTGCTTCGGAAGACCTGCCGGTTCGTGCTGTAACGATCAGTGCAGACAGTGAGCTGTGGAATATCGGCGGTGCTGTCACGGTGGATGAAGTAGATGCTTCCCGTGGTGTGATGGAGCTCGCAGAAGGGGAAGTTACACCTGGTCAGGTGCTTCGTAATTTTGATTCGAATTCTTTCGTCTACCAATTCCTAAAGAATGAGATGAAAATTTCAACAAAAAGCATCTTCCTCCATCCGAGTGAAGAAAATGGTGCAGTCACGGTGAAAAATACAACCTTTGTGCCACTACGTTATCTGTCTGAGCAATTAGATGCAGAAGTGAAGTGGACTAAAGGCTCGAAACAGATTACTGTCATTGACGATATGACAGGAGACGAGATTGTGCTGACGTTAGGTTCTTCGAAAGCAACAGTTGCAGGCCAAGAAGTCACGATGGTGGAGTCTGCCTTTGTTGGCAAAAACGGCAAAACCTATGTGCCGCTGCGTTTTATGGCTGAATCACTAGGAGCCACAGTGGAGAAAGAACAAGATACAGGCTGGATTTTTATTGACCGCCCATAATATAATCTATTTAGTTGAAAATGATGCGTGAATTGGAAGGGGATTTCAGAGAATGCCAGATTTCTCGTAATGATGTAGAAAAGAACAAGGCGCAAAAATTCCGTTAGACCAACACGGGATACGTCTGTCCTTTTTGACCCATTACGAGGATCTACGGCGTTTGATCTGAAAAGATGAAACGATACGGGAGTACCTCTATTGGAGGTGCTCCTTTTTGTCGTGTCATCGCAAAATAATCCCTAAGAGGTGTTCTATATGAATCATGGATTTTCGATTGTTGCGAGTGCAGTGATGTTACGCCCTTTTACCTTGCAAGATCAGGCCACTCTGGCTGTCTTGACTCAACAGCCTGAAATTACAGACATGTTGCCCGATTGGAAGATGACAGAAGAGCAACTAAGTGAGTTTTTACGGTTCGTTGTAGGTAGTTATGAGCAATTTGACCCGCAGGATGTGCGGATGTTGCTTGCGGTAATTCATCAGGAAAGTCAGCAATTGATCGGTTGGTGTGGTGTGTTTCCGAACGATATGCTTGATCCGTCTGATTATGAAGTGGCGTATGCCATCTCACGTGATCACCGCAACAAAGGTTATATCACAGAAGCGGTTGGGGCGTTGATAGCGTATCTATTCGAACATACCTCCTTAAACCGGATTGTGGGCATTGTGAAGACGTACAACCCGGCTTCTCGTAAAGTGCTGGAGCATACAGGCTTCCAGTATGTGAATCGGAGACGTCTGTCTGACGGAGAGGTCTACGATTATTTTGAACTTCACAGCACCCATTCCGATGGGATAGCCACTGAGCAGATTACATCCAAACCATTATCGATAAACCTGCGCCGAGCAGAACACGAAGATGCCGTTGTGCTGACAGAAATCTGCACTCGTGCTTTTGATCATGCCATGCACGTCTGGGCGAACGGACAGAAATTGGATAGCAATCTTTGTCCTCCGGGATATAACGCTGTTCGTTTACATGAATATGTGATTCGCGAGTGGGACTATTATGTGGTGGAAGCGGATGGCTGTGCCATTGGCGGGGTAAGCGTGAATGTGCTTGGGCATGGAATTGCAAGATTGGACAAAATCTATATCGATCCTGTCTGCCAAGGGCGCGGAGTAGGCTCACAAGTGATCAGGCAGATTGAGGCTGCGTATCCACATATTCTGCACTGGAGGCTGGAGACTTCTGGTCGGCAGACAAGTAATCATCATTTTTATGAAAAGCTCGGTTATGTTCGTATATATGCCTCCGATGCAGAGTACGGTTATGAGAAGAAGATCGATGCCGGGAGCGGGCAGTATGATCCAGTGATAGAACATGAACATGTTCAAGCCAATTTGGATTCGATATGGTACAGTTCCAGCACAATGAAGAACAGCCGCATCACCGATTGTAATCTGAGCGGAAGCAAATTAACGAACCTGAATATGACGGAAATGCTGCTGGCGGATTTACGCTTAACAAATACCAAGTTTGAATTCTGTGCGCTGGACGGGGTTCAGTTTCAGGATACACATCTTGGTGCAGACCGTGTAGCAATGCAGTGGAAGCATTGTGACCTGAGTGGGAGTCAATTTACCGATTGTGATCTATCAGGTGTTGATCTTGAGGCATGCCAGGTGAAGGGAATGAAGATCAATGGAGTTTCCATTGAGCAGTTATTTGAGGCATATGAGAGGCTGAATAATCGTTGAGTTGATACCAGATCAATCCGACGTTACGCAATCGCCAAGTACGAAGTAAATACAGATAAGCGAATGAAGCTAAAAGCTAACTGTAAACATGAAACATGCCCTTCCGAGCCGCATCAACGCTTGGGAGGGCATGTTTTGTTGTTTTGAGATTCAGTGAGCCTCGTACTGAGTTTTAATTACGATGGGCAGTAAAATCGTGTATCTTATTACATCGTCTGATTTCTGTTACGTGTGTTGCAGTAGCTGTGGTTTTTGCTGAATCCGGTGCTGCCAGCGGTATAACCCATCCCTTGATAAAATGCATGCGCTGCTTCACGATCCGCACGATTACCGCTGTTTAGCGATATAGAGTCCACTTGCTGTTCTGCTGCCCACTGTTCAGCAGCAAGCAGAAGTTGACGGCCGATACCGGAGCCACGGTAATGCTCATGAACAACCAGTGCCATGATACGGCAATGTCTTCCGTTCTTTTCATATGAATAAGACGTCTGCATACCAATCAGTCCAACTACACGTCCGCGCATCTCGGCTACCAACGTTGTAAAATTGGCATCGGCGGTGATGTGAGTATATCTTTCCTGCATCTCGGCGTAAGTTGTTGGATATCCAAGTTGATCCATGAGAATAACCATGTCCTGCAAATCCTGACCGGTGCTATGTCGAATGTGTACATCCGGGCTCATACGCGGGATACCTCCCCAGAACGTTCTTTGAGAGACRGATCGATAATTGTGTCGAGCAGTTCGGCAAAAGAAATCCCTGCAGCGGCTGCACTTTTGGGCAGCAGACTGTTTCGCGTAAGGCCTGGTAAGGTGTTAACCTCCAGCACATAAGGCACACCTTCCCGTATGAGCATATCCACCCTGGCGTAGACACTGCATTTGAGTACGTTATAACAGGTTAACGCTGTGGCTTCCACGCGCTGCTGTAAATCAGAAGGTAGTTGTACGACCTGCTCATCCGCACCGTTATCATCGTATTTAGCAGCATAATCGAAAAAGGCTGCATTGGCACGGATGGAGATCACGGGCAGCATTTTGCCATCGACAATGGCACAGGTAATCTCTTCTCCTTCAATGTATTGCTCGATCATCACACTGTCGTCCCAAGCAAGAGCAGCTTCTACCGCCGCAGCCAAGGCGTCTGGCTCATAGACGATCTGCGTGCCAATGCTGGAGCCGCCGGAATTGGGCTTGACGACCACCGGGTACGTTAAGTGCTGGACAGCCAGCGAGGACAAATCTTGCATTTGATTCACTTGAAGCCAATCGCCTGTAAGTACTCCTGCTTGCCGCATGAGCTGTTTGGACATGTCCTTATCCATGCATACACTGCTTGCAAGTACACCGCAGCCCGTATAGGGGATACCGAGCGATTCAAGTGTGCCTTGCACTGTACCGTCTTCTCCGTATTTTCCGTGCAGGGCCAGCAAGGCCACATCAATTCCATCTGACTTGTCGATTAAATCCCGTTTGGAATTCAGCTCAATTGGCACGACCTCATATTTGCTTCTGTCCAGATTCGCAATCATCTCCTGTCCAGTGAGCAGGGATATATCTCGCTCTGAAGATGTACCGCCCATAATAACGCCGACTTTCATGTGAAAATCCTCCCTAATATTTTAAAATACCTTACAACATGCTCGCAACGGTCTCCCCGATGATACGAATGCCTTTGCGGATGTCTTCATCGCTGACTCTGGAGAAGCCAAGCCGCATGGTGTGAAGCCCTTGACCAGGCTCCAGATAAAAGGTATCGCCAGGGGTAAAGGTCACTCCTTTTACCTTGCAGTCAGCAAGCAACTCTCTTGTTCGCACCTCCGGTGGAAATTGCACGAACAGATGCAGGCCGCCTGAACCGGATATTTGACACATCGGCAAATGACGTTTCAGGCAATGCACAACGAGTTCATATTTTCGCTTGTACTCTGTACGAGCTCGTTTCAGATACTTTTCAAAATTACCGTTGCTCAGATATTGATATAACAGAGATTGATCCAGAGTAGACGTATGAATACTGCGAGCTCGCTTCATGCTTTCCAAGTAATCGATCAACGCAGCATCCGCAATAATCCAGCCTACACGAAGCCCAGGGAACAATATCTTGGAGAAGCTGCCCAGATACACCAGGCCATTCCCGTTGCCCATACTTGCGATGAGGGGCGAGACATGGGAGCCGGAATAACGAAGCTCTTCATTGAATCCATCCTCGATGATCGGAACTTGATATTCATTCATCAAACGTATGATTTCAATTCGTTTGGCGGGGGAAGTCACGATTCCGGTTGGATTGTGATAAGAGGGCACAAGATAGGCCAGATCATACGCACTGTCAGCCAGCTCTTGCTCCAGCTGCTTCAGGTCGAGTCCATCCGGTTCCATATGGATACCGGTCAGCTGGAACTGGTGCAGCTTCAGGTTTTTGATTGCTGTGTGATGTGTGGGATTCTCACAGAGCGCTTTACCACTCTTTTTGCGCAATGCCCCAAGCACCAGATCAAAACCCTCCGTAAATCCGTTCGTAATCAGAATATCCTTGCCGGTAAGGTCTACCCCTTTGTTCTCCATATAGCGCAGTAAATAATTCATGAGCGGTTTATATCCTTGCGCGTAACCGTAATTAAGCAAAACTTCCCCTTCAAGTGACATCCGATCCAGAAAAGCCCGCTTCACATTGTGCAGATCAAACAGTTTTTCATCCGGCGCAATGCTGGTAAACGAAATTTCGCCGCGCTCTGCTCCCGAACCGTGTTTCATCAGATCATATTGTTCTGCCTGAATCGCATAGTCGCTGACCTCTGCTGTCCAGTCCAGTTGCCAGTGCGTTGTGGCCTTCGGCGTTTCAATGAGCGTACTGACGTAATTGCCTTTACCTTTGACTGCATAGATCAGGCCTTCCTCTTCAAGTTCGGCATAGGCGAGCAGAATAGTGCTGCGACTTACCTTCATGAGTGTGCCAAGCTCACGGGTTGAAGGTAACTTCTGATTAGGCTGTAAACCGCCTTTTAACATTAATCGCTTCAAATAATCTTTGACTTGTATATATACAGGGCGGTCCTCCGTCAATTGCAGATCGGAATACATCCCATCACTCCCTCTACTGGTATCTTGCCATATTATAAACCCAGCAGAAAGAACCACGATAGCTCTGTTTCACTGCTAAGGTGGCCTGGGCGTACGAACAACGGGAAAAAGCCCTGGCTCATATGCCGGGCTGGATGGTAAAGCTTATTCGATTCTAAGGGTGTAATGCTATCCTGTCTAACTACTATGACATGTTCTGACTAGTCTCTAAAATGGTTATCTATCTCTTCCTTCTCGTGTATCTACATACTCTGATGAGGTTAGGCTATTTAAATCATTCTAATTCTAGATGATGAACTGGATGCTGTAATAAAAAGAAATCTTAAAGGCTAATAATTGCCATTCATTGCTTGCTGCAATTGGTTTTCGTATAGATGGTGGATCTACAATCTACTTCAAAGCTACGGTTCTTGCTAACTGTACTCTTCTCGTGTGCACGTCACCGAATTCAGTATGAAAAAGATAAAACATGGTAAGCCCTATAAGACGGGCGTGGATACAAAGACATGTGTCTTAGTGCCCAGAATCTTCCTCATACCCCTATAGTACCACTTTGAATCAGGGAAGTTAACCTTTTTTTTGAAATATTTGTCGCAAAAGCGAAAATTCCGTGAATTGTACTTCTTTTAACTCAAAATGGTGTCGGATTATGATATGTGTTAGGATGAACTTCTATAGAATATTGAGGAAGTGAAAATGATGATTCAAATTACTGTTCCAACTCCGGATGTGACCATTACAAAGCAGGTAAATCCACAGTTAAGCCACATTTACGGATTTACTGATTTTCACCTGATTACGCGGGAACAAGGCGGGATTTTCATGTTTTATAATAGTGATGGTGAGTTGTTATTTGTCGGGAAAGCGCGAAAATTAAGACCGCGAATCAAAAAGCATTTTGAAGATACGGTATCCCCGATGAAAGATCACCGCGAGGAAGTAACAACGATTGAAGTGTGCCTAGTAGAAGACCCGGTAGATCGTGAAATTTACGAAACCTATATCATCAACACGATGCGTGCGAAGTATAATGTTGATAAGGTGTTGTATAAGTAACTAGGTAGCGAATTTACAGAGATGTAAAGCAAAAAATGCAAGCACAATGTCGGGAGATATCAGGACATATGTCCTAGATAATTGTGTAGATGTGCAGGGTGCGGTCTTTGCATCGCATCCGGTTCCATTTAATAAGCAAAATTAGTTCCACATAGTTTGTGAAGAGGCTGAAGAAATCAAATTGTTAAGGAAGTAGCACTAGGCAAGGGCTTTACAGATTTATCAAATACATAAGAAGAGGTGATTGTGTTGATCGGTCGTAGCGGTAACCCTACACTTAAAGACAGCACGTTTGAGAACAGAGGGTATGAAGAGGATCGCTACCAGAATTACATGACGATTAACGGCACGGTGAACAAAGCATTCATCACGTTGATTATTCTGCTGGGTAGTGCATTTGCAACCTGGATGATGTTCTTTAAAGGACAAGAAGTGATGCCGCTTGCTTATGGCGGATTGATTGTCGGTTTTATTTTGGCATTGATTATCTCGTTTAAACCTGTGGTATCTCCTTACCTCGTTCCGATCTATGCGGTAGCGGAGGGCATGTTCCTGGGAGCACTTTCAGCAAGTTATGAGTCCTTGTATAACGGAATTACTCTGCAAGCAGCTTTGCTGACTATGGCGGTATTCGTTGCTCTGTTAACGGCGTATAAAACGAGACTGATCAAAGCAACAGAGAACTTTAAGCTGGGTGTGGTGGCAGCAACGGGTGGCATCATGATTATGTATTTGCTCAGCTTTGTGCTCGGCCTATTTGGCATCACGGTTCCATATCTACATGAAAATAGTCTGATTGGTATTGGCATCTCTGTTGTGATTGTCATTGTTGCTGCTCTTAATCTCGTATTGGATTTTGACTTTATTGAAGGCGGCGCGGATCAGGGAGCGCCCAAGTATATGGAATGGTACGGAGCTTTTGGATTGATGGTAACGCTGGTATGGCTGTACATCGAGATACTTCGCCTCCTTAGCAAATTGCGGAGCCGGGACTAAAGCAAGTTAGGCATAATACAAAAAATATATCTTTAAGTAACTCAGTGGTTTGTACTTTTTGAATCATAAAAAGCCCCGGCGTATGTAAATGCTCGGGGCTTTAATCGTTTCAACATATGGATATGTGCTACATCTATACAGTTAAAATTGATGTTACTAAAAATATAAAGCTACTTTTAAGGTTTCTATGCAACTCTCGCGATAATTTGGTTGCTCTCCAGAACGGCTCTGACAACCTTTTTTTAAGAATAAAAAAGCGAGGTCGGGTCTTTAAACCCATCCTCGCTTTCAACGATTAATCAAGTCATTATAGAGCTGCTCCAGCGTGACCGTTTGCGGCTCACTTGGCAGTTCATCGCCAGCAGAGCAAGCGGCCAGCATGTGCTGAGAATCAAGTGACTGGCTGTAGAAATGATGATGCGTGAGTTGGTTGTTTAGAGCATTCGGATGTTTAACATCATCAACATTTGGTTTTTTCGGACTTTTCGAGTCGTGCAGATCTCTCGCCTGTTGGTCTTCTTGCTTCAATTGGATTTTGTAATCATCTTGTCTACAACGCCAAATCAGCCCACATTCGAGACCTTGTTCCTGCATAATTGGAAGAATAGCAAAGGCGCTCAGTGGCATGGACAAGCCCATGCCTATAGCTTTAATGTAACTCTCCTTTAGCGTCCACAGACGATAAAAGGTATTTAACTGTTGATCGACAGGCTGTGTTGCCAGATACGTATTCTCTTGTGGCGAGAAGAAACGCTCCGCGATCTGCAGGTCGATCGGACTTATTTTTTCCACATCTACACCGAGTTCGTCTGTCCCTCCGGAGATTAGAGCAACCCAGTCCCCGGAGTGAGAGACATTAAATGGCCTGTCAGGGTATTGAGCGAGGCAGGGTTTACCATAGATGTTGCGGGAAAAGGAAAGCTTGTCTGCCCCTATTCCAGTTAATTCGCTTAAAGTTACACGGGTCAGCACTTCACCTAGTACTGACCGATAGGCATCCGCTTGATGTATAAAACGAGAAGCCTGTGCCCGGCGTTCCTCAGATACGGATGCCAGAAAAACATCCCAATATACTTCGGGTATCACAGAGGGTACTTGCAGTACTTGTATAGTTATCATTATTTATCACCTGACGTTGTATTCGGCACGGATGACAGGCTTTCCTCTATATTTTTCCTTATCTCGCGTTTTCCCCAGTGGATCAGTTTAGTTGTGTTTTTTTCCATTCTTCATGCGCAATCTGTATTCGATCCCACATCTCTCGGCGTTCTTGTTCCGTATAATTCACCAACGGTTCATAGAATTGCTTAGCCAGTACGTCTTTCCATTCGTTATAGGTTTGAATCTCCGTTTTACTTATGCCTTCAATTCCATGCGTGCGAAGCATACATCCCCTGAGCTCATAGCTGTGGCCTGCATCCCTTTGACGGAGCAAAAATGCATTATGCCAAGGTGAATCAACGGATTGACTGTAAAATTCATGCTTTGGATTAAACTCTTCCAGAGTTGTGAGTTCTTCGGGATCATAGTCCACTCCCTTACTTGGTCCGTTAGGCTCGTATTCAAGCCTCCAACCACCGGGGACAACGGAAGAAGACATTAATGTATAAGTGAACGGCGCAGGTCCATAGGCTCCGTAACGAAGAGGGATCGGTTCAAAAGGCATGCCGCCCAGACCCACATCCACAATCCAACGTTCCACAGTCGGATCCTCATCCGGCAAAGAGACGGACAGTCCGAGATGGAACGAGTTCACACGTGGCTGCTCTCCATGGGGCTGAACGCCCGCGCGGTGCCAATGCACCTTGTATCCCAGCGACTGGAGCAAAACACTGAAGGCACCATTCAGATGGAAACAGTAACCGCTGCGTCCTTGAAGGATGAGTCCGACTGATTCCTGAAGATCGATGCCTGCGGGTCGGCCAGCAAAGATATCGACCGTTTGCCAAGATAAATGGTGGATATGTGCCTGCTGAACTTCGGAAAGGAATTCCAAAGTAGGGTTCTTGATTTTATTAATGCCTATTCGTTTCAGATAGGCGTGTATTTCAGATGGAGTCAATGTAATATTCATCTCGATCACCTCTTGTCATATCGTGGGCTGCATGTGGAATTTCTTGAAAGCTGCTACCCTGAATTCATTGTAAAAGCGAACGTCTGAAATGCACACCTGTGTTTAGTCTAATTGTACCGGTACAGTTGGTATGGTAATAAAATGTATAGAGGATATATGGTTTATAGTACATACATATTTCGACAAGTGAGAGTTTGGTTTCTTTTTCCGGGGTATGTTAACCGTTCGGAGTGGAAATAGGTTAGAATATAGATAGATAGCAGGATTAGGAGATGGAAAACATGGCTAATGATGAAGTGATTTTGACACAGGAAGGCTTGGAAAAGCTGGAGGAAGAACTGAAGGAACTGAAAACGGTGAAACGCAAGGAACTGGCAGAACGTTTGAAGCTTGCGATCAGTTACGGGGACCTGAAGGAGAACAGTGAGTATCATTCAGCCAAAGATGATCAGGCATTTATGGAGACCCGCATTCTGATTCTCGAGAAAATGCTGACTAAAGCGAGAGTAATCAACTCTGACAATATTGACTCTAACAAGGTGAGCATTGGTTCCACAGTGTTGTTGAACGACCTTGAGTTTGCCGAAAAGATTGAATATCAACTGGTGGGTCCAGCAGAAGCGGATGTATCCAACAACAAAATTTCCTACGAGAGTCCACTGGGCAAAGAGTTGATGGGCAAAGAAGTGGGCAGTGTGATCCATGTCAATGCTCCGATGGGTGTAATCAAATACGAATTGCTTGAAATTAAAGTATAGACAGCATCGAACGAAGGCGAAGCGCATATGTAGAGTGGCGAACTACACTCTATATGCAGCACAATAGAATTTTTATTAAAGAGATGCTCCAGAAGCCGTGCCATTGGCTGTCTGGATCGTCTCTTTTTTATGCTTTATAAGTAAGTGCATGGTTAAGTCATATCCAATTGACCCATACTGGAATTAGCCCTCAATATGGTGATTTTCGACAAATTTTGATTTTTGAATGACCTGACAAGCGGAGTAGTATATAATTACGGGAAAACTTTAAAGTGATGGAGTAGATACAATGAATTTGAGTAAGTCTGATCTGGACCCAAACAACGCTGGCAAAGGGGAACGTTTCTCGCGTGCCGGTTTTATTTTGGCGGCCATCGGTAGTTCAGTTGGTCTCGGTAACATGTGGAAATTTCCTTATATCACGGGTGAAAATGGGGGGGCAGCTTTTTTCCTGCTCTTTATTGTCTGTCTTTTGCTGATCGGTCTGCCTGTGCTGCTTGCCGAGCTGGCTATTGGACGAAGTGGACGGGGGAGCGCGGCAACTGCATTTATTAAAGCAGGTGGACACAAAGGATGGTTAGCAGCTGGTTTACTGCAAGTATTAACGCCGTTTATCATTCTGTCCTTCTACGTCATCATTGCGGGTTGGACATTGCAATATGCCGTAACTTCGTTTAGTGGCACATTGTTTAACAATCCGGATTATGGCGCACAATTCGACAGTTTTGTCGGYGGTTATATGCCGATTGTATGGCAACTGGTTTCTGTCCTGATCACAGGCTGGATTGTTGCGAAGGGTGTATCGAACGGAATTGAGAAGTTTAACAAAATTCTGATCCCAGCTATGCTGGTTCTGTTAATTGTACTGATGATACGTGCTGTTACACTGCCGGGATCAGGTGCCGGGGTATCCTTTTTCTTGAATCCGGACTTCTCTCAGCTCACAACGGAGTCGGCACTGGTTGCGCTTGGACATGCCTTCTTCTCGCTGTCGCTTGGTATGGGTATTCTCGTAACGTATGGTTCGTATGTGGATAAAAGCCAGTCCCTTGGTGCAGCAACGGTAGCAGTAGGTGCAGGTGACTTGCTCTATGCCTTTATCGCGGGTCTGATTATCTTCCCTACGACCTTCTCGTTTGGTATCGCGCCTGACCAGGGGCCATCCCTGATCTTCATTGCGCTGCCAGCAGCATTCTCGGCGATGCCGATGGGATTCCTGTTTGCTGGATTATTCTTTGTGTTGCTGGCGATTGCAGCATTGACATCAGCGGTTTCACTGCTGGAGGTACCTGTAAAATACTTCATGGAGCGTCTTTCCTGGAGTCGTAACCGTGCCGTATGGAGCATCTCTCTCGCTGTCTTTATCGTAGGGCTGCCTTCCGTACTGTCGCTCGGACTGTTTCCGGAGTGGAAGATTGGATCGAAGAGTGTGTTCGACTGGATGGACTTTATGGCGTCCAACATTCTCTTGCCTGTAGGTGGATTGTTAGTTACGATCTTTGCGGGGTACTTTTGGAAAACGGCTGCTGAGGCAGCTGGTCTAAGCTCCGGTTGGTTCCGCATCTGGCTCTTTATGCTTCGTTATGTTGCACCTATTCTGGTTCTGCTCGTTCTGCTGCATACGTCTGGCATTATTCACTTCTAGGCTGCCTGCGCAGATTTACCAAGCATAAAACCTCTTGGAAGAAATGCAAAAGGCCTTGTGTTCCCTTGTTAATTTTGGGACAATACAGAGTAGAGGTTTTTTGGGTAAGACGACCGATGAGCCATATGCTTTTTGCGAAAAGAGGTTTATACCATGATTAAATCATCCATTTATGGATTAACATTAGAGCAATTACGTGCCTGGCTGCCCGAGCATGGGCAGAAGAAATCCCGTGCTTCCCGCATTTGGGAGTGGTTATACCAAGAGCGAGTCCATGATTTTGGTGGCATGTCCGATGTTCGTCAGGAATGTTTGGATGTACTTACTGAGCACTTTACGATGAATTCACTGAGTGAACATGTGAAGCAGGAGTCGGCAGACGGCACGGTGAAATTTCTGCTCCGACTGCAGGACGGCAACTTGATCGAGACTGTGCTAATGCGGCAAAAGTACGGTTTGACCGTCTGTGTAACCACACAAGTTGGATGTAATATCGGCTGCAGTTTCTGTGCCAGCGGGCTGATCAAGAAAAGCCGTGATCTCTCCGCTGGAGAGATTGTAGAACAGATCATGCATGTACAGCGGCATCTGGATGCAGCGGGTCAAGGCGAGCGTGTCACAAACGTTGTAGTGATGGGCATTGGCGAACCGTTTGATAACTTCGAGCATATGAGCAATTTTATCGAAGTGGTCAAGGATCGCAAAGGGCTAGCTCTCGCTGCCAAGCGAATCACGGTGTCCACAAGCGGATTGCCGGATAAAATCAAGGAATTTGCAGACAGCAGTCTGCAGGTAAACCTTGCGATTTCGCTTCATGCGCCGAATAACGCTCTGCGTACACACATCATGAAGATCAACCGTGCTTTTCCGATTGAACAATTGATGGATGCGGTAGATTATTATCTGGATAAAACAAACAAACGTATTATGTTTGAATACATTCTGCTTCGGGATGTGAACGATCAGCGCGAACATGCTGCGGAATTGGCTGAACTGTTGTCCAGTCGCAAGAGCATGGTCAGCGTGAATCTGATTCCATATAATCCGGTGGATGAGCATAGCCAGTATCAGCGTAGTACGGAGGAGTCCATCTTGGGTTTCTATGATACGTTGAAAAAGAACAACATCAACTCTACCGTACGGATGGAGCATGGGTCGGATATCGATGCCGCCTGCGGGCAATTACGCAGCAAACAGATGAAAAATAGCGCGGAAGCCAAAGCAGACGAGCAACCACTTGCGAAACCAGATGCAAGCCGTTTGGCGATGGGATAAGGTACGCAACCCATAACGTAGCGTAGCGCAGCTCATAAAATGCGCATGGGGGACAGGGTCACGGTTGGGCTAATGTTTTCTTGCCTAAGTTGTAAAGTGTGCCCGAGTCGAATGAAAACAATAAACGCCTTTATCTAATCACGGAAAAAGTGAAGATAGAGGCGTTATTTGCGTTACAGGCTAATTTTAAGTTGGGAGCCAATTCGGCCTAAGTAGTAAGCTATATTAGGTTTTTCGTCATCAGCAGATGGGGGATGCCATCCTCCATGAATACATCTGACGCAGGAGCATAACCAAGACGTTCATAGAAGCCGGAGGCTTGGACCTGAGCGTGCAGCTTGGCCTTCTGCAGTCCGTCCTTTATAGCCATTTCCTCCAGTTTGCTGATTAATACACGGCCAAGGCCGTGCTTACGGTAATCCAGCATCACACAGATACGCTCCAGTTTGGCAACTTGCTCCACGATGCGCAGTCTGGAAGAGGCGGCAGGTACACCCTCCACATAGAGCAAGATATGGCGTGCTTCCGTGCCTAGCGTATCAAATGCATCAAACTCATCAGATGCAGGTACGCCTTGCTCCTCTACAAAAATGGCCATACGAATGGCAAAGCATGCATCGAGCAGTTCTTGGGTGTTCGCTTCAACAATAGTTATATTCATGAATTCGTTCTCCTTTGTATGCTTGGAATTAAATATCGGAATGGAATAGAAAGTGATACACTAAACTAGTGTAGTTATATCATTAATTATGTTGCGAATGCAACAATTTTATAGGGATGTGAACTCTGTGAATGAACCTAAAGAACCCAACGAGCTGAGCGGAGTGCATAAGACACATGAACCACACGGAGCGTGTGAGACGTATGAACAAAACGAAGCAAGAGAGGTGCTACGTGAAATTGGCATGATTGCTCGCTGTCTGGATTCCATCAGCAATGTGGAGTTCCAGCATCTGAACCTGTCTCGTGGACAATATTTGTATTTGTATCGCATCTGTGAGAACCCTGGCATCATTCCGAATCAACTGGCTGAACTGATCAAGGTGGATCGTACAACAGCAGCCCGAGCAATTAGCAAGCTGGAATCAGACGGTTTTATTGTCAAACAGCCAGCATTGGGTAATAAGAAGAATAAGGTACTCTATCCAACAGACGCAGGGCTTGAAGCATGGGAGTTTATTCGCAAAGAAGGTGTACATTCGGATCAGGTAACGCTGAACGGCCTGTCAGAGGAAGAGATCCAAACTGCAATACAACTGCTGAGAAAAATGAGACACAATATTGAGGTGGATTGGAAATTTGTTAAAAAGGGCGGCCGTCGCCCATACATGGATAACCATGAATAAGCGCACACTTTGGATAAGGCCATCTTCATTCACCAGAAGTATCAGAAATGGCTTGGTTACCCCGTCATATATTCCCGTCAGGAGGAATGGTGTGAAGTTTATTTTTCGGAACCAGCGGTCATGGTACATACTACTTCTGATTGTTGCATCTGTAGCGATCCTGTTGCTATGGAGGGAGCGGTTTATGATGGAAAAGGTATCGCCTACGGCCGCCTTTGTTGAAGAACATATGACCAATGCGAATGGCACGCTTGCAACTTATCTGCAGGATGCACCTTCCGAGAGAGCGGACATCGTTGCAGGGCGAGAGGCATTGTCGGAATCAGTGGGGCTGTGGATGCAATATGCTTTGGCGAGTGATAACGAGATGTTGTTCGAGCAGGCTTACAAGCAGCTCCAGACGTATTATGTGATTAGACCCGACATCTATATTGCTTGGAAGCTCGATCCGCAGGGGAAAGCCCATGTGGGAACCAACGCGCTGGGTGACGATCTGCGAATTATGGGAGCACTGCTGCAAGCAGCAGATCGATGGGAACAGGGTAGGGCAGATAAGCTGGCGACAGCATCGGCTCTCTCTCGAACATTAACTCAGCGAACAGAGAAGCAGGGGTACATGGTTGATTTTTATGATTTCAAAAGCGGACATTCCACGGATACGTTGAGTCTGGTCTATGTGGATTTGCTCGCCTTGCAAGCGATGAGGGATCACAAGATGCTGGAGAAGAAGGCCTATGCCAGGTACGAAGATGTATTGCATAAAATGCCAGACGATGGATTATTCTATCCGAAGAGGATCGATGTAAACACCAAAGCTTATACCTATGATGATAAGATCAACCTGATTGATCAGCTCATCGTGGCGAATCACGTCATGGAGACAGAGCGCAGACCGGACAAGCTGATTGCTTTTCTGAAAAAAGAGTTCCACGCCCGGGGCAAGCTCCCCGGTCAGTATGACCGTATAACACGAACTCCCGCTGTAGAATACGAATCCGCATCCGTCTATGGCTTGGCCATCTTGCTTGCGGTTCGTTCAGAAGATTCAGCTTGGGCGAAGCAATTGTATAAACATATGATTACCTTCAGAGGGCGGGACACACGTTATCCGGGTGGTTATGTATTTGAAGGAAACACGCATCTGTTTGATAATTTGTTCCCGTTGTTGGGTGAAACATATTTGTATCATTTTCTTAAAAAGTAATTTTCTCAGCATAAAGAAGGAGGACTATGAGAAATATCGCACCTACCAGGCGTCTAGCCTGGGGTTATGCAATCTTGATTAGTCTCGCCATCGTACAGCAGTTCTTTGTATATCTCCACTTGTATATGGATCAAAGCTATACCAAGCTGGATGTTGTATTTAGCACAGTATCACTAGGGGCGCTAGCCGCGGGCCTGTTGCTTCCTGTTGGTGTAACCGTTGTGTTGATATTTGTTTATGCGGTCACTTATTTTGTGTGGCTCGTGACTTTCGCAGAACCGAATGCGCTCGCGTTTTCCTGGTGGCTGCTGATTCCGGCGAATACGGCAATTGCAGCACTGATTAAGAGAAGACTTGTGAGAAGTGCACGGGTGATTGAACGTCTGGAACAGATGAAGGATCGTAATCCGGAGATTGATCTGGATACGACACTGGGCAATAAGGAAGCATTTGAAGATACATTAATCAAACAGAGCAACCTTGCTCGCCGTTATTCGGATTGTTATGGGTTCAGCATCGTGATGTTTAAGATTGAGTTTCTGCCGCTTGTGCTGGAATCACTCGGTTCAGTGAGGTATTCACAATTTTTGCTTGAAATCTCACAGTCTATTCAGAAACAAATTCGATTTGAGGATCACAAATTTTTTGTAGACCGCGGCCGATTTGTCATTTTGTGCCCAATGGTCAATGTGGATTATCTGCCGATGCTAACCCGGAGGATCAAAAAAGGCATTATGGATTTGGATGTGCTGGATAGAAAGGGGAACCAACTCCAGACCATTATCAAATCAGGCGCACTGGTGTTTCAGAAGGAACAATTCAGTAAGTATGATAATCTTGAAGCTGTACTTGCTGCATTAGAACGAAATACGGAAACGGATTTAATCGGGGAATATATCTAACAGGAAGGAGCGAGGCTGATGGATTATATGTCCTGGTTCATCCCGATCTGTATTGCTGTCAGTTGTATTTTTGTGGTGTTTACGATTGGATTAACAATTGCAACGCTGCGATTTCGCTCCAGGGTGATTCGAAGGTATGATCGGAGGAAAACGGATGGCTGATTTCATTCTGATCTTGTCGATATTCAGTATCTGGATTGCTGTATTCGAATCCATCGTCATTATGGCCGGGGCCATTCGTTTTATACACAAGCAGGAGAAGAAGGGCATCCAGATTCCAGAAAATATGGATCATTACCCGACCGTCACGGTTATGGTACCTGCTCATAACGAAGGTCTGGTTATTGTGGCAACAGTAGAGCATATATTGCGTCTGAACTATCCGAAGGATAAGGTGCAGGTGATTGTCATTGCGGATAATTGTACGGATGATACTGCGGATCGGCTAAAATCATTTCTCGCACAGACCAGTTATGTGCACCGTAACGTCACCGTGCTAGAACGTAAAGGGACGGGTGGCAAATCCGGTGCATTGAACGATGGGCTGGAGATGGCTACAGGGGATTGGATCTGCATATTCGATGCAGACGCTGCGCCGGAGAGGAATTCACTCATGTTTCTCGCGCAAAAATCGTTGGAAAACCCGGAGCAGTATGGTGTCGTGTTTGGGCGGAACAAAGCGCGTAACCGGGGGCAAAACTTCCTCTCCAAATGCATTAATCTCGAAATAATTACGTCTCAGCGTGTCTACCACACCGGGCTGTGGGAGCTGTTCAAGCTGGGGACCATACCGGGTACGAATTATATTATCAAAAGCAAGCTTATCCGTGAAATCGGAGGCTGGGATGTGACCGCTATTACGGAAGATACGGCGTTGTCGTTTGAGATTATGAACCGTGGCCAGTTGGTTGCTCTTGCCCCGCAAGCGGAGGCGTATCAGCAGGAGCCGGAAAAGCTTGGTGTATACATGAAACAGCGGGAGCGCTGGGCCAAGGGGAACTACCAGGTCGTGCTGGACAACATTCATAATCTGTTTAACCGTTCCAGCTGGCGCAACAAGTTGCTTGTTCTCTACTACGCAGTCAGTTACTTATGGTTCATGCTGGCCATTATTGTGTCGGATATCATCTTTGTGGTCAACCTCGTTTACCAGGTTATCGCGATATTTAAACCGGAGGTCAGTTCTCCCTTCCAGTTTGCCGGGGACGCATACGTCTACCTGGTTATTGGCTGGGCGCTGATGTACTTTATCTATGTGCTGCAGATCAATCTGGCACTGGCAGCCGATATCGGGCAGAGCAACACCCGCAACTTTATCTATGCTTGCGTATCGTATTTCACGTATGCACAGCTCTTCATTCTGATCTCAATCCGCGCCTTTTACAATCTGTTGATGGACAAGATCCGCAAACGGGAGAGCAAATGGTACAAAACGGAGCGATTTGGTTAGTGCGTAGAAGTGAAGTTATACTCAGATTGGCGAAAGTTCTACACAGAAAACCGTGGATAACACAAGATATAGGAGTGAAAAGCCCAAAAACTATCCACATGTGGATAAGTCTTTGGGCTTTGTCTGTATTTTTGCTCTCCTTTGTTCTGTGTTTTGTATCTTCAATAATGTTGTTTCTAACCCTTAGTTGTCGCTGCTCGTACATAAACTCGTTCACCATGCTGATCTACTTCTACTGGGGCTTCAAAGAATTCACTTAATACACCCCGTGTCATGAGATCAGTGGTTAATCCACTCCCGAAAACTTCACCCCGGCGCAGCAGAAGGCTATGTTGGAAAACAGGCAGGATTTCCTCGGTATGGTGCGTAACGTAGATCAGCGAAGGGGTGTCGGCACGCTCCGTCAGTTCACGGATACTGTCCAGCAGACGTTCTCTGGAGAATAGATCGAGACCATTACAGGGCTCGTCCAGAATAAGCAGCTGCGGATTCGCCATCAGGGCGCGGGCAATGAGAAGTTTCTGCTTCTCCCCCTGGGAGCAGGTACGGTATTCGCGGTCCCACAGATGCTGGCAGCCTAGCGTCTCCATCCAGTGTCTGGCCTGTTTCAGATCTTCGTCCGCAAGTTTGTCATACAAGCCGATCGTGGCATGTTTCCCGCTAATCACGACATATTGTGTGCGGTCGGAAGCGTGCAGTTTCTCCTGCAAGGAGGAACTTACCCAGCCAATGGACTTCCGAAGCTCTCTCAGGTCTACATGGCCATATTCATGGCCGAGTACCGAAATGCTACCTTCCGTAGGCCACAGGTAGCCGGTGATCATATTGAGGAGCGTTGTTTTGCCGGAGCCGTTCAGGCCAAGCAACGCCCAGTGTTCGCCTTTGTTTACACGCCAGCTGACATCATGCAGCAGGGTGAGATGTTCTCTTTTCCAAGTGACATGCCGTACATCAATGATCATTCTCAGCTTCCTCTCTTCCGTGACCCAATGGAGTTAAATCTCATTTTGATTGGATATCTCCATTGTAGGCACAGAATTCGGTCAGATTCAATGTTGAATTCCGGACGGAGTGGACAACCTTAAATATTTTATTGTTGCTAAACATGAAAGACTCTGCTAAGATGAGAAAAAGTTTATGAAAGCGTATACATTTAAACTAAAATTACAACGTTGTAATTATGGGGGCGGCAAGTGCTGAACAGACTTAACTGAGGTTCGAGAAAGAGTGTATCAACCCACTATTCCTTGTAAATAAGAGATATAGTATAGGTTATTACCAAATTGGAAATTGGATCAACAACAGATGAATCGGTAAAGTGAATATTTTTTTTATTAAAAAATTCAAACGTTGTAATTATGAAATGAAGGGGAGTGTTTATGTTGAAAAAACGCATGTCCACGCTGTTCAGTCTGATCCGGCGGGATAAGTATTTGCTGCTAATGTTCTCACCAATCTTTCTGTATTATCTCATCTTCATGTATCTGCCGATGCCAGGTATACTGCTTGCATTCCGTAATTTTATACCCGGTCAAGGCATGTTCAGCGGCGAGTGGGTGGGTCTACGCTGGTTTGAGCAGTTCGTCAACTCGATTTACTTCTGGCGGCTGTTGCGTAATACTTTTTTACTGGCCTTTCTGCCGCTCTTATTCGGTTTCTCCATCCCCATTCTATTTGCAGTATGCATCGTAGAGATTAAGAACCGAACCTTTAAACGCTTCGCGCAAACCGTAACCTATCTTCCTCACTTTATCTCCACCGTTGTGGTGGCCGGCATTATTATCAACTTCCTATCACCAACAGATGGTATTATCAACACCCTGATCGCAAAACTCGGTATGGAAAAAATAAACTTCATGATGGATGCCAGCTGGTTCCGCACCATCTTCACAAGTTCAGACATCTGGCAGAGCTTTGGTTTTAGCTCCATCATCTACATCGCAGCCATTATGGGCATTGATCCCGAGATGTATGACTCCGGCAAAATCGATGGCGTGAACAAATTCCAGGAATTGTGGCATCTAACTCTGCCAAGCATCAAACCAACCATTGTTATTCTGTTGCTACTGTCGCTCGGCGGAATTATGAGCGTAGGCTTCGAGAAAGTATACCTGCTCTATAACGGAGCCACCTATGAAACGGCAGATGTACTGTCCACTTATGTATACCGTATGGGGATTGAGGGTCAGAACTATGGCTTCGCTACAGCTATTGGACTATTTAACTCGATCATCACCTTTGTCCTTGTTTTTGCAGCTAATACCTTGACTCGACGCCTGACCAAAATGTCACTCTGGTAAGACACACACTGATCCAAAGGAGAGCCTGTATGCAAAAATCGAGAAGTGACCGATTATTCTATGTCTTCGTCTACCTGCTGACCATTCTGGCGGTTGTAGTCACCTTATATCCATTCCTTTACGTGGTAAGCATATCTTTCAGTTCGGTGGATGCCATCGATAAACAAAAAGTGGTGCTCTGGCCTGTAGGGTTTACACTCTCAGGATATAAGATGGTGCTTCAGTATAAGGAACTGTGGGTTTCCTTCTATAACACGGTCTGGTATACCGTTGTGGGTACGCTACTGAACATTGTAGCAACATGCCTGGCCGCATTTCCCTTGTCGAGACAGCAGTTTTTTCTACGGCGCAAGCTGAACTTTTTTATCGCTTTCACCATGTATTTTTCAGGTGGACTCATTCCGGTCTACATGCTGATTACATCGCTCGGTCTGTACAATACCCGCTGGGTGATGGTGCTGCCTGTACTGGTAATCACATTTAACGTGATGATCTGCCGCTCGGCCTTTGAAGGCATTCCGAATGAAATCTTTGAAAGCGCAAGCATCGATGGAGCCAATGAGATGACGATGCTGTACCGCCTGGCTGTGCCGATTATCAAGCCTACACTAGCCGTACTGACACTGTACTACGCCGTATTCCATTGGAACAATTTTTTCTCGGCCCTGTTATATCTGGGGAAACAGGATATGCAGCCGCTACAGATGTTCCTGCGAAGGGTGCTGATCATGGCTTCGCCAGAGGTTATGCAGAAGATGGGTGGTACGATGACATCCGGCGCACTGGCGGTTTCATCGCTGCAAGTTCGTTATGTATCTATTGTGGTCAGCATTTTGCCGATCGTAATGATCTACCCGTTTATCCAACGGTACTTCGTTAAGGGTATTACTCTCGGAGCCGTGAAAGGATAGATTGCATTACCAAGCACCACGGTCATTCAAGCAAGTCATTCAAGGGAGTTCAAAAGGGTTCATACCAAGGAGGAATGATGGATGAAAGTCAAAGGGGCAGGAAGAAAAAGTGTAATTGCAGCGATACTTGCGATCAGTTTGGCGGGTTGCAGCGGGGGAACAGGTGCAGGAACCGATGCAGGGAAAACACCTGAGAGCACAGAAAAAGCCTTCAATTATACCGGCGCTGGGCCGGTAACGGATCAACCGGATGCCAAACTGTCTGTCTTGGCAACCAATGCATGGACCACGAACGTGGACTTATCAACGGCAGCCATCGTTAAGAAAATTGAGAGTAATGCAGGTGTAAAAGTGGATTGGGATCTGATCCCTCCTCAGAACTATGCGGATGCTGTGAATCCAAGACTGGCTGCGGGTACAGGACTACCGGATATTGTGTACCTGCCGGATCAGGATCAATTAATGAAGTACATTAACAGCGGTCTGTTCATTCCAATCAATGATCTGGTAGAGAAATATGGCGTTAATCTCAAAAAAATATATGAAAAGTCGCCATCAGTGAAAGCCAGTTTAACTACGCCAGATGGTAAAATGTATTATGTTCCCCAGCAGACGCTGACGCGTAACTACATGCCTGTATTCATGGTGAATGAACGTTGGCTCAAAAAGCTGGGATTATCTGAGCCAACCACGCTGGATGAGTTCACAGCCATGCTGCGCAAATTTAAGACAGATGACCCGAACGGCAACGGCAAAGCCGATGAGATTCCATTGTCCATGGAATCAAAGTTTATCCCTATGGCCTTCGGTCCAGCCTTTGGACTTGATCTATCGAACAATTTCTATGCAGATGATCAAGGCAAAGTGCACTTCAGCTATTATGAGCCTGCTTACAAGGAATACCTGACTTACTTGAATGGTCTGTACAAGGAAGGTCTGCTTGGAGTGGACTATGCTAGTACCACAAGTGATCAGGTTACTTCACGGATCTCGCAAGACGTAACCGGAGCGACGTTTAATTTCAGTTGGTATATGTCGATGGTGTACAGCCCACTCTTCAAGGATTACAAGCCGGAAGAGCCCATCATCAAAGGCATTCTGCCATTAAAAGGGCCGCACGGAGATCAATTCTACATCGGACGTACACCGGTTAGTGGTATCTTCGGTATCAGTAAGGATAGCAAAAATCCGGAACTGGCTTTCCGTTTCCTGGATTATGCAGTGAGTGACGAAGCACAGACATATTACACTTGGGGCATCAAGGATGATACGTATACAGAAGAGAATGGCGTGAAGAAATTCACGGATAAAGGTAAAGACAATGAATATATCCAAAAGCTCGGAATTGGCCCAGTTAACTTGCCAAACATCCAGTCTACGGATTCAGCGGATTCGATCGTTGCACCATGGCATGCGAAGCTGGACAAAGAATTAGAGAAATATGTGCGTGAGCCGTTCCCGTTTGTGTATGCTTTGCCGGATGAAGCGAGCGTAGAGAGCATGTCCATGCCTGACATCACCACGTATGTGGAAGAGATGAACTTCAAGTTTATTAGTGGTGATGCAAGTCTCGATCAGTTCGACAAGTACATCGAGACACTAAAAAGCATGAATGTTGAACAGGTGATCGCAGGCAGACAAGCACAATACGATCGCTATAAAGCTGCACAGAAATAAGAGACAGGTTTCAGGCATATGAGAGGTGTTGATTCAATTTGATTACCATTAAAGATATTGCCAAGCTGGCTGGGGTGAGCTATAGCACGGTATCGAAAGCACTGAATGATGATCCCCGGATCAAACCGGCGACCAAGCAGAAGGTGCTCGCGGTAGCGGAAAAACACCAATACCGGAAAAATATGCTGGCCCGGCAGCTCTCCACCGGCAGAAGCAATATCATCGGTTTTGTGCTGGACGAACTGAGCAATCCATTGTTCTCCAATATATCGGGCAGCCTGCATACCGAGCTGAAGAAGCGAGGATATCAGATGATTCTGGTTGTGGCCGATGACGGGGTGGACGTGTTCAGCCAGCTGCGTGTCGATGGTTGTATCCTGTGGGACTATGCGCTGGACAATCGGGATGCATTTTGGAAAAAATTTGCGACCCTGAACATGCCATGTTTTGTACTCGGTACAGATGAAGCGCCGAACTCTCCTTACATCAAGATTGATCGTAAGGAGGGGCTGTACAAGGCTGTGGAACATCTGAAATCCCTCGGTCACAGCCGAATTGGATTCATCGGTAACTCACAGCATGTGAAGCTGGAAGGTTATCGGGAAGCATTGCAGCGCACAGGACTGACCTTTAATGAGGACGATGTGTTACCCGCGCATTCTTCGTGGGAAGACGGATATTTCGCGATTCGGAACTATACGTTTGGCGCGGAGTCTCCCACGGCATTTATCGGCCTGAACAACCTCGTAACACGGGGAGCACTTCGGGCGTTGCTCGAAGCGGGCTACAGCGTACCGCGTGATATCTCGATTATCGGTTATGACGATCTGCCGGATATGCAATATGCCGAAGTGGCATTGACCACCATTGGTCCACCGCTGGATGAACTGGCCGCTCAGGCGGCAGAGCTCATCGTATCCCTGATTCGTGACGAGCAAGTGGATGTGCCGGTAATTATCCAGCCGAAGCTGAATCTGCGTAATTCAACAGCAACGTGCCGGCAGTAATGCCGGCTTTAATAGAAAAGCGAGTGTAGCGAGTAACAATAGAAGCGCAGATAGAAAATAAACCAATACAAACTTCTAGGAGGTACCGCGATGCAGGTACAGACGCAGTTATCCTGGTCTGAGCGAATTGCAGCTACGATTATGCAGCAATGTAACGAGGATGGCTTTCATGCGTTCCCTTCGGGACGATGGGCATATGTAGAGGGCATGACGTTAATGGCTATGGCACGAACAGGAGAAGAATACGGCAAGCAGGAATATATCGATTTTATGAAAAGACATATGGATCTGTATGTGCAGCCAGACGGCTCCATCGGTACGTATTCTCTGGAAGAATATAATCTGGATCAGATTAACCAAGGGAAGAACCTGTTTGCATTACTGGATGATGCCAAGGATGGGCGCTACGCAGAAGCTGCTCATCTGCTCGCAGCGCAGCTTGCAGGGCAGCCTCGTACATCCGAGGGCGGATTCTGGCACAAAAAAATCTATCCGTTTCAGATGTGGCTGGATGGACTGTACATGTCTTCACCATTTCTCTCCCAATATGCGAAGGCGTTCCAGCGTCCAGAGTTATTTGATGAGGTAGCTCATCAAATTTTGTTGGTCGAGCGCCAGACACGTGATCCGCGTACCGGATTGCTGTACCATGGATGGGACGAATCAAAGGAGCAGATCTGGGCAGATTCCCTGACCGGATGCTCACCACATTTCTGGAGCCGGGCGATGGGCTGGTACGCCATGGCAATCGTGGATAGTGTGGAGCATTTCCCGCTAAATCACCCTAAACGGGGCACGATCATTGGTATATTTGAGCGGATGTGTAACGCCTTGGTACGTGTACAGGAGCAGGAGAGCGGACTATGGTTCCAGGTGCTGGATCAAGGATTCCGCAAAGGAAACTACTTGGAAGCTTCGGGCTCAAGTATGTTTGTCTACGCAATTGCCAAGGGCGTGCGATTGCGTTATCTGGAACCTCACTTCAGAACTGCGGCCGAAAAAGGGTGGCAAGGACTTACGTCCAAGTTGATGGAGGAGACTACGGAAGGTGTGAGATTGAACGGCATCTGTCACGGAGCAGGATTGAGTCTGGATCGTGATGGCTCGTACGGCTACTATGTCAGCGAGGCAATTGTAAGCGATTCCTTTATGGGTGTTGCTCCGTTGTTGCTGGCCGCACTGGAAATGGAGCGTTTGCCATGACGGAGCAGCGCTCGGCGGCGGATCTCGTGTTGGAGTCATCTGCTCCCTGTATTACGGTTGCTTCTGACGGGTCAGGAGATTATACAACTATTCAGGCGGCAGTGGATAATCATCCAGATCATGGTACTCGCGGCCTTCCGATTCGAGTGAAGGCAGGCGTGTATTATGAGAAGCTGCACATGGATAAGCCGGGCATCCATCTGATTGGTGAGGGCGCCGAGCAGACGATCATCACCTATGATGACCATGCACTCAAACGATTTCCCGACGGTTCACAGTATCATACATTCCATTCGTACACGGCGTTTGTCGGGGCTGATGATTTCAAGGCAGAAGGTATCTCTTTCGTGAATTCGGCTGGGCCAGGCAACGAGGTAGGACAGGCGCTAGCGATATATGTTGATGGGGATCGTGCTGTGTTCCGCGGATGCCGTTTTATCGGTCATCAGGATACGATCTTTACTGGACCGCTGCCGGAGCAACCGCTGGATCGCAGTTATTTCGGCGGGCCGCGTGACGGTGCTGAGCGCAGGAAGTTAAGACAGTACTTCGAGGATTGTTATATCGAAGGGGATATCGACTTTATTTTTGGCTCGGCTACGGTTGTGTTCAAGGGTTGTGAGATCTTCACGAAGAGTCGCCTGACAGAAGCTGAGGTTGCGGAAGGACATGTGAATGGCTGGATTACGGCGGCCTCTACACCAGAAGATGTTCGTTACGGTTATGTGTTTATCGAATGTGATCTGACCAGCAATGCCCCTCCGCAATCGGTGTATCTGGGCAGGCCGTGGCGAAATCATTCCAAAGTCTGTTTCCTGAACTGCTGGCTCGGTGCGCATGTGAAACAGGAAGGCTGGCATAACTGGAACAAGGTTGAAGCGGAAACCACGGTTAATTATGCAGAATATAAAAGTGCCGGGCCTGGGGCCGGACGTGCAGATGTGCGCGTGCCCTGGTCTCACATACTGACGGAAGAAGAAGCAACCGAGTATACGTTGTCCCTCGTTCTGTCGGGGGAGGATGGCTGGAATCCATGTGAATAAGTGGGGGCAACGAAGCTATTTTGGCAAATTGAGCAGAGGCTGTGTCTAAATTCGATCAGGAATTTAAACACAGCCTCTTTGGTGCTTGCTAGCGAAAATATTGAGTGGTTTTTTCCCCAAGATGCAGTATAACTCAACAGGTAGACCTATCCATTTATGTGGCACCTCATTTTTGAAGATTTCTTAGTAGAACACATCTTGCTGTTGACCAAAAGTTGAGTGTTAACTAGTATCGTTATATAGGATTTATCCTATTATTTGTATGTTTGTGGGGTGAGCATGATGGATTGGACTAATTCAATTCGAGAAAAGTTGATGCAGCATTTAAAGGATAATCGGATCAAACATTCCCACTTTGCTGTGGCATCAGGTATAAATTCAGGAACGCTCAGCCGAATATTACAAGGGAATAAACCTATATCTATGAAGCAACTTATAGCAATTACCGCTGGGATGGGATTGCCTGAAGATTACTTTTTTGATGATTATATAAACGAGTGTTTTTCATTTTCAATTTCCATCAGGCGCATACGGCCGTTTATATTTCGTTGTGCTGATTTCAATCGGCTTGGTTGTATTCAACAAGTCACGAATCGTATATTAGAAGATCTTTCTTATGTTCCAGTATTATTTGATATAGCTGAAGAATTGTTCAACACGGACAAGCATGCAGCTGCAGAGATTTTATACAGAGGAGTGTGTGAAGCGGAAAAGTATCAGCATTCTGAACGTCTTGCACATTGCCACTATCGTTTGTTTTTGATTGATTTAGGGGATGACATTGATAAAAATGTACGAGCTGCAACTCAGTTTGAGACATACGTGAATCGTCTGGATGAAACGGATCAACTAGCAGCATTAAAGCATTTGATGCATGTTTTCGGAATGGCTCATAAGTGGGACAAGGTTGATACTTTAGCCAAAGAGCTGCATCGAATTGCAACGATACAATATGAATTGTGCTACCGTTCTGCTCGTCCATCAGAAGTAAAGAAGGGAACGGAACGACCGATTTATTACTATATTTTATATGCATATTTGGCTCAAGCTACAGCAAGTGAAAAGTGCGGTGATTTCAAACGAGCACTGGAAATTGTAGGTTTGTATGACCATGGTGAACGCTGGATTCGAGAGAAAGACGAGGAAGCTGAGCAGATTATCGGACAATTTTCGGAGTGGGCTGCTGCCAATACTTATCTGTATCGTCTGATGTCAGGAGAAGTGCACGTGTTAGATGAATATGCTGATTATATAGCAACCCGTGAAGGTGAAATATTCATCGCTCTGTGGCATATGATCCGAGCTGCGAATATATATCATATCAATATTGACAACGTCTTGGAACGCTTTGCAGGATATATACCCTATCAATCGGGAGAAGCTGAGTTTGGCGAGTATAAACCGAATATAATAAAAGAAAAATACATTCAGTTTTTAGGTGATTTGGCCGTTTATCGTTTCAATGAGGGTAAGGATTTCCATTCTGCTACAGAGCTTATGTTAGAAGGTTTGAATCTATCAATAGCAATGGGGAGTAGTCGAATTATTAATTCCTGTTTGGCTATTTTTGAAAAAATCAGAGAGCATTCAGAGATCCATAAAGCTACGAATAGTATAGAAAATAAAGTTATTTAAAGATTACAGTCCAATCAAAGCGTTTCCTAATTAGAGAAGCGCTTATTTTAAATCTGAATACACCTCATTTTGTGCCTTTAAATTATTATTCTATAATCTGACATCAAACTCTAAAATATTATAGGGGGCTGATTTTGATGAGGAGAAGCCTGCTTATACAGTTGAAATTGGAGCAAGCCAGAAGTCGCTTGTACGAACTTGCGAAGGAGTAACGGGTTTCTACATCCTGAAGTCATCGAACAGTCGGTAATTCTGGATAAACTAATTAACCAGTTTAACAATAAACAAGAGACCAGAAACAAAGCCGATCGTTGAGAAATCGGCTTTGTTTGGTCGGTTAGTGATGTTATTTGATACTATCGAATCAAAAATCAAAGTTGTCCGGGTCAGGGCCAACACGTACATTTTCGTTCAAAGAGTTAATACGTTGCATCTCTTCCGTAGACAACTCAAAGTTAAAGATATCTGCATTTTCGATAATTCGCGGTTCCTTGGTCGATTTCGGGATGGTCACAACACCATTTTGCAGATCCCAGCGCAGGATAACCTGAGCGACCGATTTGCTTTTGGATGCAGCGATCTCTGCCAATACGGGATTGTCCAGCAGTTCACCCTGCATTAGCGGTGACCAGGCTTCAAGCTGAATGCCATGCTGCTTACAAAATGCTTTTAGATCTTCTTGCGTTAGACGCGGGTGGTACTCAACCTGGTTGACCATCGGTTTCACTTGTGCATCCTGCATCAAATCTTGCAGGTGATGAATCTGAAAGTTGCTCACGCCAATTGCACGAACCCGGCCTGCTGCGTACAATTCTTCCATGGCCTTCCATGCACCTTTGTACTTGCCGGCTTTGGGCCAGTGAATCAGGTACAGATCTAGGACATCCAGTCCAAGTTTGTTCATCGTTGTATCAAATGCGGCCAATGTCTCAGTATATCCGAGGTCTGCATTCCAAACTTTGGAGGTGATAAACAGGTCTTCGCGCTTTAATTCGTTTTCCTGTAGCGCTTCCGCAATGGCTTGTCCTACTCCTGCTTCATTACCATAGATTGCTGCTGTGTCGATACTGCGGTAACCGTGCTTGATCGCACTTTTTACCGCTTGGATCAGTTCGGATCCTTCTTCGACTTTGAATACGCCTAGGCCAAACCAAGGCATGTGAACACCGTTATGCAATGTAGTTGTCGATTGTAAGTTTTTTGCTATTTTCATGTGAAATCCCCCTTGAGAGTTGTATATATTTACATTAAAAGTGAAATTGCCAACAATTCATGATGCAAAATTAAATCACACTAGTTCAAATAACGTCCAACCTATATAGTTACGTATATAGTCTGACGATATATAATATGAGACCAGAGATGGATCTTAACGGTCTACGATCTATAACGAGGAAGGACTTTTCTTCTAGATTACACCTTAACAACGTTTGTATCCAACCTGTCTGAGTTTGTGGCAACTTGCTGTTCAAGATGTTGCGCCCATATCGTCAGGATTGCCGCAATGAGCACCATTAATGCACCGACCCAGGTGGTGTGAATCAAACCGATGGAGTCATTCACGACGCCGCCCAGATAGGCACCTATAGCAATACCTCCGTTAAACGCGGCGATGTTGAAGGCAGACGCGACATCTTTGGCTTGTGGTGCAAACCTTTCTGCAAGTGTAACCACAACCACTTGAAGGCCAGGTACATTCATGAAAGCGAGCAACCCCATGCCCATAATGGTCACGAGTGCGGCCCATTTGAATGGAACGGTAAAATACAGGATACCAAGAATGATCGTTTGCACAACGAACATGACAAGAAGCGACTTCAATGGATTGCGGTTGGCTGCTTTACCGCCGATCATGTTACCAATGGCAATGGCCACACCGTACAACAGCAGAATGAAAGCAATCGTTTGATCCGAATAACCGCTAATGTCGTGCAATAGCGGAGACAAGTATGTGAACACAACAAATGTGCCTCCGTATCCTACAGCTGTGATGATAAAAGCAAGCATCAAACGGCCGCCCGTTACGAGTTTCACCTGATCTCGAAAGGCTGTACGTATGCCACGTTGTAACGTTGAGGGCACAAGCAAGAGGTTAGCGATCAAGGCAAGAATGCCAACAGCTGCAATCAGGATAAAGGCAGCACGCCAGCCAACATGTTGGCCTACGAATGTACCAATAGGCACACCCGTTACCGTTGCAATGGTCAGACCCGAGAACATCGTGGCAATAGCACTTGCTCTGCGGTCAGCGGGTACCAAGTCAGCTGCTATGGTAGAGCCAATCGACATGAACAAGCCATGTGCGAGAGCGGATATCACCCGTGCGATAAGAAGCACAGTAATCCCGGTGGATAAGGATGCCAGGGTATTGCCGGCTATAAAAACCATCATGATGGYGAGCAGCAATGTTTTGCGTGATATAGCAGACGTCAGTGATGTCAGGATCGGTGCGCCGAACATGACACCCAGAGCATATATGGTAACGGTCAGCCCCGCTGAAGATACACTGATATGAAGATCATTTGCGATCAAGGGCAAGAGTCCTACACTGATAAACTCTGTTGTACCGATGGCAAAAGCGCTGATGGCTAATGCCAGTAGCGCCCAAGTGCTGTGTTTTGTCTCATGATGCATGTCCTGTTCAACTCCTAGAATGTAGATTTGCTTACCGGCAAATGCTATTATGAATTATTCGGTATAACATGAACAGTACGTACTTTTTAGTACCCTACGTACTTTTTGGTGCCTATACTTTAGCATGAACGGAAGCAAATCATAGATGCGTCAGGGAGGAAGACAATCATGGAGCGCAAAAAATATAATATCTCGGTCGAAGCAACGCTGGAGGTTATTGGCGGCAAATGGAAATGTGTTATTCTTTGTCACCTGACACATGGAAAGAAACGAACTAGTGATCTCAAGCGTATTATGCCCGCAATCACCCAGAAAATGTTGACTCAGCAGTTACGGGAGCTGGAGAATGACGGTATTGTAAAACGAATTGTATACAATCAGGTGCCACCCAAGGTAGAGTATGAATTAAGTGAATACGGGCGGAGTCTGGAACCGATTCTGACCGCACTATGTAATTGGGGTGACCAGCACATCATCAAGGAATACGGCGACAAAGCAGCCATGCTGGAAGATAACGGACTTAACGACTTTACTACTGACAATGACAGGGAGCTGATGAAACCGTGAAATACGAAATTCTATACGATGGTGCATTTGCTATGCTCAAGGTAGAGTTACAGCGTGGGGAACGTTTCAAGGCTGAAAGTGGAGCCATGGTGTCCATGTCACCTACTGTCGAACTCAAAGGGTCAGCAGAAGGCGGTATGTTTGCTGGATTTGGCCGTATGCTGAGTGGAGAGAAATTTTTCTTTCAGGAATTAACGGCAGCTGGGGGAAGCGCTGAGATTCTATTATCTCCAACGACCTTGGGCAGTGTAGAGGCTGTAGAACTAGATGGATCGTACTCTCTCTATGTGCAGAAAGACGGATTCCTGGCAGGAACAGAAGGTATTCAGGTGAATACCAAAATGCAGAATCTGAAAAAGGGCCTCTTTTCCGGAGAAGGCTTCTTTATTATTGAGATCAGTGGACGAGGCACGGTGTTTCTATCCTCATATGGTGCGATACATCCGATACAGCTGGCCGCTGGCGAAGAGATCATTGTGGACAATGCTCATCTGGTAGCTTGGCCTCATTACGTCGATTATCGCATCGAAAAAGCATCCCAAGGCTGGTTGTCCAGTGTGACAAGTGGCGAAGGGTTGGTCTGTCGTTTCCGCGGAGAGGGCACGATCTTGATCCAGAGTCGAAATCCACAGGGATTTGGACATTGGGTGAAACAGTTTATTCCCACACGATAAATAAAATTAATTTTTCATATATGAAATTAAAGATGCAACGGATGTGTGTTTCGAAGCGTTATTATAACAGTTTCATTATACGCCAGATGATACATACATCTCTGCTGCACTAGATCGTACATCACGGAGGTAGAACAATGAAAAGCTCACGATACTCGAATCCGCAAGATAGTCCAGGGTACCTGTTATGGCAAGTAACAACGATGTGGCAGAAGGAAGTACGCAGGGTGTTAGAACCGCTTGATCTGACACAGCCGCAATTTATTTTATTGCATACATGTCTATGGCTTAATGAACGTGACTCGGAAGGCAAGGGAGTCACCCAGGTACAGATTGCTCATTTTGCCAATGTAGATGTTAATGTTACTTCCCAAGTGCTGCGAGCCCTTGAAAAAAGAGGTTACGTTAAGCGTGAGCGTCATCAGACGGATACACGGGCGAACATCATTACGACAACGCCGGAAGGAACAAAGCTGGCGATTGAGGGAATGAATCTCGTGGAGGAATCAGATAAAAACTTTTTCGAGCTTCTCGCGGATCGTAAAGATGGTTATATGGAAATCATGCAGGAATTTATTCGGAAAAGAATGGATCATTAATACGAAATACTACTGTGATTCATCAGCGGCTTCCGTTTGCATGAAGTGAATTCATCATATATCTTGCGCGAAAAATGACGAAAAATGGATAAACCTCCCTAACCGTGTAAGGTTGGAAGGTTTATTTGTCATTGGAATCTAATCCAGTCTGTAGGATGCGAATGGCTGGCCATGACGGAAATTCTCGCTGAGCTGATCCAGTTCAGTCAGCAATTCTTCTGAAAGCTTTAGATCAAGGCTAGCCAGATTGTGCTCCAGTTGCTCTGTCTGCGTTGCTCCCACGATTACAGTTGATACTGCCGGACGAGTTAGCAGCCAGGCGAGTGACAGTGTACTTGGAGAGCAACCGGCAACCTCAGCCGTGGCACTTACCTGCTCGCTCAGCTGGATATTGTGCTCCAGCAAGAAGCGGTTGAACGACGGGTCTGTATCTGCTCTGGAGCCAGAAGGTATACTGGCTTGTCCATTGTATTTACCCGTCAGGATACCGCCAGCCAGTGGGAAATACGGGATAATGCCGACACCTTGATCGAGACACATCGGAACGAGTTCGTTCTCAGGTGTGCGGTCGGCGAGCGAGTAGCTGGTTTGCGTGGATATATACTGCGCATATCCGCGCATCTCGCTGATGCCGAGGGCTTTCATCAGCTCCCAGGCGGCGTAGTTGGAGGCGCCGATGTAGCGCACTTTGCCGGACGTGATCATATCGTCCAGCGTGCGCAGCGTTTCATCCAGCGGGGTATGCGGGTCAAAGGTATGGATCTGGTACAGATCAACATAGTCCGTTTGCAGACGCCGCAGGCTATGTTCCAGCTCTTGCTGCAGATGGTAGCGCGAGGAACCGCGCCCATGCGGACCATCATGCCGGGGCAAGCCGGCTTTGGTAGCAAGCACCGCGTTTTCCCGCCGACCGGTCAGTGCCTGTCCGATAATTCGTTCTGATTCGGTGCCAGCATAGATGTTGGCGGTGTCAATAAAGTTGATGCCATGGTCCAGTGCTGCATGAAGAATGCGGGTCGAAGTAGCCTGATCTGCTCTTTTGCCAAAAGCATTTGTGCCCAGTCCCAGTGCCGATACACGCAGACCGCTGTTGCCTAAACGTCGATATTCCATCTCTCATCGCTCCTTCTATGTCCAGTATTTGTATAGCCGATTATAACGTAATCTATTGAAAACGTGTTATTAATATAGTTAAATGAATGAAGAAACCGCAATTAAAGGAGATATGATGGAAAACAGTGCTGCACATTTAACCAGACGGAAGCCGAAGAAACCGAAGAAAAGTTGGAAAAAGCCACTCATCATAACTCTTAGCATACTAATTGTGCTGGGAGGACTCGGGTTTATTTTTCAAAAGGAAGTTGTGAGGTTGGCCTTTAATATGTTCGCCTCGGGTACGGTAAAGGAAGCATTGGACAAATCGTATAAAGCTGTTGGTAACGAAGAGGCTCAAATCGTGGAGCATACCGACCCGTTCTCAATACTGCTACTGGGTATCGATCAGCGCGATAATGAACCAAGCCGTTCAGACACCATTATCTATTCTGTCGTGCGTCCAAAGGATAATAAGGTGCTGCTGCTTTCTATCCCACGTGACTCCTACACCGAAATTGTGGGTCGTGATGTGAAATCTAAAATTAACTCGGCCTATGCTCACGGCGAAGCCAAGATGGCCATTGATACGGTGGAGAAGCTGCTGGAGAACAAAGTAGATTTCTATGCGGCGATTAACTTTCACGGGTTGAAGGACATCGTAGACGCGGTTGGCGGCGTTGAGTTGCCGATCAAGAAAAACATAGAGAACAAACTTAAGATCCATGAGAAGTTATTCGTAGAGGCTAACAAACCGATCTATAACGGCGAAGAGGCACTTGCATATGTGCGTTATCGCGAGGATTCTGATTTTAACCGCACGATGCGTCATCGGATATTTCTGAGTGCGTTCATGAATCGTGCGCTGGAGGTCAAAAATCTGACCAAAATTCCGGACGTCATTACTATTGCCGGGTCCAATTTTACAACGAATATGAAATCAGATTTTATCGTAAATTTTGCCGAAGCTTTATATATGAAAGACAGCATTCCAACCATCAGCAACTATATGCTGAAAGGCGACGGAGCGATGCGCAGCGGTACGTGGTACTACGATCTGTCTGATGAAGACCTGACCTATGTGCGAGGTATGATTGCCAGCTGGTTAGATCCTAACACAACGCAATTGATTGAACCGGAATCGACGGATGAAAGTGGCACAGTAGAAAAAAGCAATAAAGCAGATAAAAACTAGGTTTGCAGCGATGTGGAGCAGTGGGGCTCCGCACTTTGCTGATGATAAAATAAAAAACACCAAAGTACACAGCAGGGCAGTTGCTCTCTGTGTACTTTTTTTGCTTGTCGTATAGGTATGGATATAGGCGTTTATACCGGTGTCAAACCATTTGTTTCGCCTAGATTAATCCCTCAAGAACCAAGTGAGGTTACAGCTAAGGGCAGCTGTGAAGTCAGCTGATCCAGATCCAAATTTTCTGAAGTGTTATCAACAGAGATCAGCTGTATATTTTTCCACGTACAGACGTTGGATTTCAATCCTTGCACAAAAGTATCCCAATGCTCGAGCTTCCATCTGTCCCTCTCCAACCCTCGAATTCGCAAGCGCTGTTCAAGCACATCCATATTTACATCGACCCGGAGCACAACAGGAAAGACTTGATCCCACCCGTATTTGTGAACCAACTCATCAATGTAACCGCTTTTATGAAAATAACCAACAAAAGGCGCATCGAGAATAACCGATCTGCCCAGTTGCAGATTATCGTTGGCTACGTTCAGTAGCGTTTCGTACTCTAGATCCATCACGATATCGCGGTAATAGCTGTTGCCGTCACGATCATGAGGAGAATACCCTTGCGTTTCCAGAAGTTTTCCTGTAAACGTGTTACACAAAACATCTTTATCCAAGTAACAAAACTGATGCTCGGTGGCTAGTCTTTTGCCAATGGTTGATTTACCTGAGCCAGCGGAGCCAATTAGAAAAATCAGTACAGGTTTCATGTGCTTCCCCCTACAGATTATCAGGATCATATAGATCATGAATAGATTTCATTTTTCTTATAGTTCATATATGCGAACTTAATTCGTGTTGGTGAACATTTGCTTCTAGAGTAAACTGTTTCTTGCGGAAAAACAATCCCTTTTGGGGAAAAAGATTTCAGAAAAAATTTTCGGGAAAGCGGTTGATATTTTTTGAGTGGCTGATCTATAATGAGGGCATCGTTCGGTGATGTGAAATAAGTTCACATATGCGAACTTCGACGTCGAAGAATTTGAAGGAGATAACATGGACAATATTCGCATGAATAAATCTGCGGAGCGTGTAGCAGATTTACTCGTATTATTTGCCAAGAGTGGCGCTCCGTTAACACTGAATGAAATATGCAAACAGATGAACATGCCCAAGAGCAGCGGGTTTGAACTCGTGCAGACGCTGCTGCACAAAGGGTTTATCGAAATGGACGATGCACGTCTCAAGACATATCGCCTGGGTATTGCGGTGTTTGAGACAGGTATGGCTTATTTGTCCAATATGGGAGTTCCCCATATGGCCCGGCCTTTGCTTCAGGAATTGAATCGTCAGACAGGCAGTACGGCTTTTCTTGGCATTGAAGACAAGGGAAGAATTGTATATCTGGACAAAGCGGAGAGTTATTCAGTGATGCGTCCAACGGCCAAGCTAGGCTCTCGCCGATATATGCATACTACCGGACTGGGCAAGGCGTTGCTTGCAGCTCTTCCGACTAGCAAGGTGATGGAGATTTTGGGGGAAGGCGAGATCCCTTCGCGCACATCTTACTCCAAAGTGAAGGTTTCCGATATTTTGCAGGACATGCAGGAGATTCGTGAGCGCGGTTACTCTATCGATGACCGTGAGGATCATCTGGAGATGTACTGCATCGGGTCTGCTGTCTATGATCAGTGGGACGAGCCAGTGGCTGCGATCAGCGTGGCTAGTATGTATTCTGGCATGACCCCGGAACGTGAGGCTAGCATTGTAAAGCTGGTTAAAGAAGCAGCATGGAAGCTCTCAGGTCAACTGGGCTACAGCGGTGATCGCTTGTATCCGCATAGACAGGAGTAAGCCGATGTGAAGCGAAGGACAAAGAAACTATATAAGTTGAACTATTCATTTACAGGTTAACGGAGAGGATAGAAAAAACCTGAAAAAGCGTAGCGGTCGCCTGAAAGCTTTCTGCAAGAAAGCTGCATCGGAAGCATACGCTGTTCACCGGATTTTCCCCTTTGGAAAGGGAATCAAAAAATCTGGGGATAACCGCTACTCTCCAGGTTATTCTGTCATCGGAGTGGATTGTGTAAAGTCTTTAGTCAACTTATATAGACATATGAGTTAAGGGGGATACAGATATGTGGCGTAAGCTGGAGAACTTGAACACCATTGCCGAAACCGGCATTGTACTGATTATTCGATCAGAAAGTGAAGAAGAGGCACTATCCGTTGCAGAAGCTGCAATTGCAGGAGGGATCCGGGCACTTGAAATTACGATGAGCGTACCGGGAGCACTCGATGTTATTAAGGTTTTATCACGTAAATATGCTTCCCAAGGTATTTTGATCGGTGCAGGTACAATTCTCGATGGGGAAACGGCACGAGCTGCTATACTGGCTGGAGCAGAGATGCTGGTGAGTCCTCAACTCAACCCTGATATGATCAAGGTGGCTAACCGTTACCAGGCAGTAACCGTTAGCGGGGCGTTCACTGCCAAGGAGATTGTAGAGACGCTTGAAGCGGGAGCGGATATCGTGAAGCTGTTCCCGGCAGAAGCTGTAGGACCGCAGTATGTAAAAGCGATGTCTGCGCCTCTGCCTCAAGCTGCAATTGCGCCTACGGGTGGAGTTACGCCGCAAAATGTGAATGAGTGGCTTGCGGCTGGTTGTGTTGGCGTTGGTGTCGGCAGTTATATCACCAAAGCAGCCAAGGATTCAGGTGATTATGGACGAGTAACGAAGGCTGCTGAAGAGTTTCTGCAGGCGGTAGCTGCTGCGCGTTAATTAACCCAAGCAGATCGGGTAACCCATGCATATGTAAATGGAGTTCACAGCGACCAGGGCTTTGCACTACGCTGGTCGTTGTGAGTATGCAGGGGGACAAAGGTCTGGAGTATGTTGGGACAACCGTAGAGATATAGAGCGTTTTTACCCAGTTATGAAAACGTATACTTCAGTAAAATCTTCTCCTTAATAGGGGAAGAGTAGGGCTTGTTCAAACCTTTAATTTCCATATTTATTCATTATATATAATTTGAGTAATTTAATATTTATGTATGTTGAGGAGAGTGACTTCCATGGCAACATTAAAACCATCACCATCCCCTGCTTCGGTAACTCAAGCGCCGAAAGTAGGTTTGAGATGGGGCATCATTTTATTATTGCTCCTAGGTGCGGTTGTAAACTATTTGGACAGATCCAATCTAAGTATTGCAAATACAACGATAGCAGCGGAATTCGGGCTGTCTTCCACACAGATGGGTTTGCTGTTATCCGCCTTTTTATGGCCTTATGCATTGGCGAATCTGCCAGCCGGCTGGCTCGTGGACAAATTTGGACCTAAAAAGATGTTTACCTGGGCGTCTGGACTGTGGTCTACGGCCACCATATTGAGTGCTTTTACCAATACGTACTCCCTGTTATACGCGATGCGTATGCTGCTTGGTGTATCTGAATCTCCTTTCTTCACCTCCGGTCTGAAGGTAACCGAGCGCTGGTTTGCCAAGAGTGAGCGGGGACTGCCTACCTCGATTATTAACACGGGTTCACAGATTGCGAATGCGATCGCACCGCCGCTTTTGACGGTTCTCATGTTAACGATGACGTGGAGAGGGATGTTTATTTTTGTCGGTGTCATTGGTCTGATTATTATGCTGATCTGGCTCAAAGTGTATCGTGATCCGACATTTGCCGAAAAACAGCTGATCAAAGGGCCGGAGGCTTCGGCTGAACAGAGCACAAGTACGGAAAAAGCAAAAACTGCTGATGCTCCCAAAGCAAACTGGGGTTCTTTGTTCAAACATAAAAGCACCTGGTTTATGATCATCGGAAACTTCGGTATTATGTTTACGATCTGGGTATACCTGACATGGCTTCCAAGCTATCTGGAGAAGGAGCAGGGCTTTACGCTGAAGGAGACGGGCTGGATTGCCTCGATTCCGTTTGTAGCCGGAATTATCGGCGTGTTACTGGGCGGATTAATCTCGGACTTTTTCATTCGAAAAGGAGTAAATGTAGTGACCTCACGTAAGGTTCCTATCGTTGGTGGAGCTATTCTGGCCGCAGCGTCGGTAGCACCTATCCCATTCATCGACAGTACGGTTGTGAGCATCGTTTTATTGTCTGTTGGTTACTTTGCTTCGCAACTGCCATCAGGTGTCATATGGACACTGGCTGCAGACATTGCTCCAGGTGAACAAGTAGCCTCCTTGGGTGCAATACAGAACTTTGGAGGATTCCTTGGTGCTGCGCTTGCTCCTGTTGTAACCGGATACATCTTGGACACGACAGGCAGCTTTAATAATGTATTTTTGCTGGGCGCAGGTTTGCTGCTTCTGGGTGCATTGTCCTACGGTGTATTTTTGAAAAACCCCATCCCTAAACCGACCCATTGAGTCGTTTAATCATAATGGCGTTCTATAATTACCTTCTATAGTATAGTTCGATCGTTTTTTTGATATCTCCACCTTACTTTTATAAATTAAGCATCAGCATCTTCTGACATCTGTGATATCGCAGACCTGGAGTGCTGGTGTTTTTTTTTGTAGCGGTTTAGAACTGTATCAGGTGGAAAGTTATCATGAAAACGTCAATTTATGACATAAGTATAGTAAAATATAGGAAAACATCTTATGACAACCAATGGAGGAAGTCCATGAAGGAATTTAAGGATCGGCTTAGGCAGGTTCAGGAGCAGCAAAGGCAGCTCGCCAAGGACTATCAGGCCCTGCTTCAGGAGTATCAATCCGATGACCTCACGGTTCGTAATGAACAGTTGCTGGAACAGACGCAAGCTCAGCAGCTTAGGCTACAACAACTGGAGCATCGTGCACGCCAGATGGAAGAGGAAAATGCACGCCTTCGCACGGCCTTGTCCGAACAGATGCTGGACGAGAAGCTGAATCTGATAAGGGTATCCCGGGAGAAAATGGAGACGTATTTTCAAGGAAAAACAGCAGTACATAATGACCATATCAGTGATTTAGAGTATCGCACCAAATCTAATCTGAATACTCTCTTCAATGAGGCTTCCCAGCATCTGCAGGAGGATGCGACTGAAATGAAGGAACGTATTGCCTACCTGGCAACGGAGGTGAAATCTCGGATTGAATCGCACAAGCAGGCTGTGTGGGAGAGAGCCGAGGCTGTGCGCGGACAGATGCAACATGGCTATGACCATATGGCAGAGGAGGAACTGAGTGAGGAAACCATTCAGCGCCGGATCAAGCAGAATCGGATGGAGATGCGCATTGGTCTCAGTTGGATTAACAAAGTAGCCATCCTGCTTCTCATCCTGGGGGTGGGTGCAGCCTTCAGATACTCCTATTCAACATGGTTTAGCGACGAGATGAAAGGTGCGGGTTTCTTTCTACTCGGTGCGCTGATGTTAGCTGGTGGGGAGTGGCTGTTCCGCCGGAAACAAAAAACATTTGCAATGGGACTGCTGGGGGGAGGAATCTCCGTACTGTTTGGTTCGATTTTCTATAGTTACTTCCTGTTGCATATTATCGGGTTATATACAGGCCTGGGTCTATCCGTTCTGGTGTCGGCTGTATCCGTGTTGTTGTCGTTGCGTTATCAGTCCAAGACAATCTGTTCCTTTGGTCTAGTGGGTGGATATTTACCATTCTTCTCATACCTATTCACGTTTGGGTTCGAGGGCACAGCGGTCTATACCGCGATGATTTACCTGTTGTTGCTAAATGGCATCATTGTATTCATTTCCTTTGGGCAGCGCTGGCCGATAGTGCACTATATTAGCTTCCTTTTCCATGCGCCGTCGATGCTGATTCTACTTTGGTTATCGCCAAGTGAGCAGGTGGGCATGTTGTATTCTGTCGTGACATTTGCCTTGTACCTGGGTATTACACTCGCCTATCCATTTAAACATCGGGTGAAGCTGACCTGGTGGGATTTTGCTTTACTTGCCATGAATACGAGCTTAAGCTGTCTCGTCTTGTATGTACTGCTCGATGCAGCCGGCTGGAATGATGCGCAGGGATTGCTTGCTGTTATTTTTGCACTCGTATATCTTGGACTTGCGCGGTTTGTTCAGCGTTATATGGCACAGGAGAAACAGACGATTCTGCTGTTCTATCTTACGTCGCTCACCTTCACGATTTTGCTCATCCCGTTCCAGTTTGGTTCGAGATGGCTGTCAATGGGCTGGTTGATTGAAGGCGTGTTGCTCGTGACGTTTGGACATTTCAGAAAATTCAAGGCAGTCGAGCGTGCGGGCTGGGGCATCGTGCTTCTATGTATTACAATCTTTGTGCAGTATGATCTGTTGTCGTTGTTCTTTGTGGGGGAACACTCGTACTTCATGTTAAAATACTCCAGCCTTACGCTGGGAACCCTACTCATTACGCTTTATTATGCTTGGGCGCTGCGCGGAAACGCCTCCGAAGGAATGGGAAGAAGACTTAGCTACGCCCCGTGGGAGCGCAGTTTCCTGGAAGGTTTCAGGTATGTGACCCTTGTGAATGTATGGTTATATGTGCTCTATGAATCGAACGAACTGTATGTCAGGGCTTTTGATGAAACGTTCCTGTTATATATGTTCTACAAGCTGCTTATGTTTGCGGCGCTAACGATTGCTCTGGCGTATGGACTGGGCAAAGTGAAGTTGCTTCGTGATCCGTTCCTGCGGGGATATACACTCTTCCTGCATGGCGTTGGGTGCTGTATTGCACTGGCGGTAACCTTGACGATGCCTGCATTGCAGCCAGGTGTGGAGCAGCATACGGCGGCCGAGATTGTCGGACTGGTTGTCCTGATTATTTTCAACGTGGGTGTATTCTTCGCGGGGCGAGACCTGCTAATCGCGGGAATACGTGGTCAGTTCAAAAGTGTCGAGTGGTATCCCGTTATTGCGGCGATCTACTTGCTCGGCGTTATCACCGTGTTCCTGACCATTCAGTTCCAGTGGGGCGACGTGGGGCTGATGTTCAGCTTGATCTATCTGGTGCTGGCGATTCTCTATATCGCGTATGGATTCCGTCGAAAATACGTCATGATTCGGCGCCTCGGTCTGGGTCTGACGTTGTTCGCCACAGGCAAGATGGTGTTCTACGATGTGAGTTTGCTGACCGCAGGCAGCAAAATCTTTGCGTATTTCAGCTTTGGTCTGCTGCTGTTGGGCATCTCTTACCTATATCAGAAGGTATCTAGCCGGATGGAGGAGATTCAGGCGAGGGAAAGTGCAGTGAAGGCCGAGGGTGAGTCGGACGAGGAGAAGCACTGATGTAAGCCTATAGCGACTGTCGTAATAACTTATGTTAGAAGAAGGCTGTGCTTAGTAAACTATATACTTCGTTAAATGTTGTAGGAGACTCTGGAATTGAGGCAATTTCAGAGTCTTTCTTATGGAAGTCGTTTTACATATGCTAAAAGTTATTTCAGTGTTTTGTACAGCTCAGTCATCAGGTTCGCCAGTTCGCTATGTGGCTCGATTGGATGATGATTTATATTAGTAGGTACCATATAAAATAGAACCTCCTCTTGTTTAAACAACGTCACATGAAACAGAACCCCTGTTGTATCTTCCTGAAGTGGATTCAGGACGATTTTTAAATGCCGTACCTTTTCAATCCAGTCCTGAATTAGTTGGGGATCGGTAGTCATTTTTCTAGAACCATCACTACCACTCATGATTTCGATTGAATCCGCTTCATTGATGTTGCCTGGAAAGAAGGACTCGAGTTCTCTTGGTGTTTTATTGATTTCCGCTTGATTGGTCTGATCAGAGTTTTGACAGCTGCTGAGAATCAAAGCGGTAAAAAGAGCGCATGTGATAGCATGAATGATATTTCTTTTCACCGTAATTCCTCCCCTTAATCTGAAATGAAGGACGTACTTGGAAATGTTTCGTATAGATGACATTCGTGAAACGTTTTGCACGTGAGTCACGTTTATAATAGAGTAGCGGCCGCTTTAGGGCTGATTTTTCATTCGTAACCAAGAGATCTCGGAGGCCGATGTCCCCTCTGGTGATACACCGCTATCGTCACTCACACGAGATAGTACGGTTAGAGTGATGGATAAAGCGAAGGCAAGCAGTACGTATATCAAAATGGTTTTTTTCTTCATAAGAAATACCTCTCTTGTTAAATAAGCTAAAGCCGTCCGTCAGGCCGTTATGAGAAAAAAAGCACAACGTCTGGTATAGTAATAGAATGAGTAATGTGTATTTAAGTCTGTTGAAGTCTATGGTGTTCCTGTATATCACTATATGAAATGGCAGACATGCAAACAATGGAGCAAATCTGATGAATTTATCAGTACTCGAATACAAAGATAGAGATTGAGTGACATTAAAGGTGGGGAATAACATGCGGGAGACGGCAAAAATCGTCATTCGTACGCCGGGGCAGGAGAGTGACGGTTCATTCGCCTATGTGAGCCAGGGCCGCTCAATTACGGTGGGGCGTTACACAGGTGTCAGTGAACTGGACTTGTCCATCTATAATCAGATGATTTCGAAGCGGCATTGCCGCATTCATTATGACACGAAAGAACAGCTCTGGATCGAGGATTTGGATAGCAAAAATGGAACCGAACTCAACGGGCAACGCCTCGTTCCATATGAGAAATATCCGTTTGGCGAAGGGGACAGCCTGACACTGGTCAACGGCTTGATCCACCTCCGCGTGGAAGGTGACCTCGGAGAAACGAGAGAGTATCGTCTATCTGATCTACTCGGTGAGGGTGTGCGTTTACAAGATCATTTGCAGACGGTGCAGGTGAACGAGGATGAGATTCCATTATCCAAAAAGGAGTATCAACTGTTCAAGCTGCTGTACAGTGAACTGGATCATTTTGTAACCAGAGAGCAGATCATAGCTCAGGTATGGCCAGAACGAAGTATGCTGGAGAGTGATCCGGTGGGTATCGACGAGATTAACTCGTTGATTTACCGCACGAATCGCAAGCTGGGCATTCATTTTACGATTAAATCCGTGTACAAAAAAGGGGTATACATGAAGTCTCATGTCGGGGAAACTGGTGAATAGTTGCATTACAACCTCTAAACAGTACTGCCAAGTAATAATGATAAGGCCTTCTAAAAGAATATAGACATAACAAGGGGAAGCTTCTGCGCGATCATAGACCGCCGAAGCTTCCCTTTGTTATGATGAGGTCATGATGATTATTCAATTGATGCCATGGCTCATCGCTGTGTTAACGCTGATCGCTGTTGTATGGATCGTGATCGTAAGCTGGAAAAATGGAATCTCACCCATGCCCACGTCCCGCCGGGTCAGGCAGATGGTGATTCAGGAGGTCAATCGTATATCGGGTTATGGTGACATCATGGAAGCTGGCTCCGGTTGGGGAACACTTGGTATGGATGTAGTAAAGCATTGTCCTGGCAAAAGATTGACGGGCATTGAAAATTCACCCATCCCACTATGGACTTCTCAATGGCTGACATGGCTCAGTATATGGCTCCGCCGAGCGGGAGGGCAGCAGCATTCGTTGAGGGGGCGTCTGCGCTTCATTCGCGGTAACATTTACACTTGTTCCTATGCGCATGCTGACTGTGTAATTTGTTACCTGTTTCCAGGTGCAATGACTCGGCTCGTGGACAAGTTCCAACGGGAACTGCCGCCGGGGGCGAAGGTCATTAGCGTCTGCTTTGCATTGCCAGGCAAAGAACCGTTACGTACCATCACCTGTCGCGATGCGTTGCGAACCAAGGTGTATGTGTATGCTTTTTGAGAGAACGGACAGGTTGGAATTTTCAAAAATCGACCACGGGACGTTGTGCTATCGCAACAGCTTAATGAGTATGTACAGCTAGTTTGGACGATTGACCCAATTCGGGATATGATGGGCAAAGTATTGTCCTACCTTGGTTAGCTCTTTCATCACGGGAGCAATTTTCATATCATCAAGATACCAGTTATCTTTGGTAATCCCACTTTTATCGGTTACAGGTTTCACATAGAAAGTCGTCTCATTAAAAACAGTCTGATACGTCAGTAAGGCACGGCGAGCATGAACCGATTTACAAACTAATATTGCCTTAGCCGGATCGATCCCCTTTTGGTGAAGGACATGCTTCGAAAATTTTGAGTTTTCAAAGGTGTTTGTGGCCTGATCCTCACGCAAAATGGCTGTTTCGGGTACACCTAGTTCTATTCCAATGTTATGAAGGAATTCCCATTCTGTCGTTTCTACATTCGGTGTTGATCCGCCTGAGGGAAGGATATACGGTGCAAGTCCTAGATGATATAGCTCAGCGGCACTTTCCATTAATTGCGGATGGCTTCCTCCTGGAATCAAGATCACATCAGCGGTTTCTATTTTTGTTTCAAAAAACATAAACGCTGTAATACAGTCGAATGGATATGACATAGATATGTTCCCCCTGTATCTTGATTTCATGTTAACTAACTTCTAACGATCACCAGAGACGTTATTTGGCTGGATTTAACCATACTAAAATTCTAACGATCACCAGTAACGCTATTTCAATAGAAAAGCTGTCTTTTGGCCATTTTGTGGTATGTTTCTTGGAAATAAGCTTCGTAGTGATCGTTAGAATTTGAAAAAGGAGTTTTACTGCCAAATAAGCTCCATAGTGATCGTTACAAATTAAATCAGACGTCAACCTGAGCTTTCGCTGCTATTGATATCCTGATTTCATCCTTGAGTCGTAGAGCTGCATCCCGATCTGCCCGTTTCTCTCTGGGGCAGTATTTTTCTTCCCGTTGTAGTAACCTGCCTGCGAAAGTTCGGCAATTTTACACAGCCAAACCACAGTTGCCCACTTGCTTATTTCTCGAACGGATTAGCACCGGGCTTCGAAATCCAACTTTCCTATCCGTGCGAATTTGGAATGAGCTTTTTTAGATATTCTACCTGTGCTTTCAAATAAGCATTTTCTTCTTCTGCACTACTGAAATGCTTCTTCGTCCAACGTCCATGGTAATCCTCAAAACCCTCTCCATTCTGGCTTTTACGAACCCATGTGATAATCTAGCTCTCGCTTTTAATCCCAAATTTCTTCTTGATCCGACTGTACGCCCGCCTTTTTCCACTCGCAGGCGAACAACTTCTTTCTTCGTTTCTCCGCTATGCCGATTAAAGGTGTGGCCTCTCTTCGCTGACATAACAAAAATCCCCTCCGGGATCTAGTGTTTGAGTTCATTGTAACATGTCCTCTTTTTTCACTGTCTACCATGAGGGGATAATACTAACTCGTCGCTTCTTTCTTTTAGTTCTTAGGGTTGCTTCGTTACTTGAATATAATCAAAGTCTGGTATCAACGCACCAGCTTTATCCGTTATTTGCGCGTGATTATCTTGATACAATTTCACATATTTTATCTGGATATTATTCCCTTTGTCTACAGCTTGTTTGAATTTCCAAGAGTATTTATCCGTGAGATTAATAGTGACTTGATTCTCTGAATTCGTTAGGATATAACCACGAAGTTTAAATTCTTCGCCGTCCACATTCAGTGTCAAACCAGCAGCTGCAGAGGCTGAATAGTCCAATTGGAAACCATTTGCAAAGGATAAAAGAAGTTTACCGCTCGATTGAGAATAACTTGCTGTTGGAGTTCCTGAATCAGGAAGCTGAGCGATTGATCCGTATAACAACTCTGCTGGATAGGCGTCCTTTGCCCAATCTGTTATTCCATTCGTATCAAACTTAAGTTCACTGTCCCCCTCGGCGAGTGGAGTGTTAAATTTAAGGGTATACGTCATCTCAGTTGAACCGTAGCTGTATCTAACCATGTCCGGGTTGTGATTCTCATTTGCAATTTGAACCGTAAAACGAGACTTTAACGTATCGAAGTTAATACTAGGATTCTCGTGGGGATCCCAGCCCGGTTCAAGTTTCGCCAATAGTGTGCGGCGATCTGAACTTAATGTGACCGAAGTGAATTTTGGACTACGTGATACAATAGAGTTACTATTGTACTCTGAAGCTTTATTTCTGGCATCGCTCATATCCTGTATGGCTGAGCCGTTATAACTTACCTTTAGGCTAGCCAAGTCACCTTCGGTAATACCACTGACACTAAGTTTCACGTAAGATGGCTGCATTCCCGATGCTTTAGTAGAGTTAACTATGCTTACGGACTGTACCTGACCTTTACTTAATGAAAAATCTTGTGCAGCAGGAACACTGTTAGGGTCGAGTTTCTCATTGTAATAGATATAGATGGAATCCAGTGCATCATTAATGTACTTGCTAGAAACTACAGGTGGTTGAGTATCCAAACTGTCCAGAACAGCTTTATCAAATTGAATTCTGGTTACAGCCTTAGAGGTATAATTTTTAGTTGAATCCACAATTGCGAATTCTACCTTTGCCTCTGATTTGTTGGTATTAGCAATGTTGACCCCGGTATCAAAATCCTGTACTTCATTGACTTGATCCGCATCCAATTGGAAGTATGGCCATGAATTCACATAAACAATATTATTTTCGCCAGAATGTCCCTCGATAACCGATTTTACATCAGATTTCCATGATCCGTTGACCACATTGACAACCATATAAACTTCGGCAGGTGATTTAAGAGCGTATTTAATATGAATTTTTCCATCTTTAATGTAAGCTTGTGGATATCCATCTACGAAATATGGATCAATGAATCCGTCAATGCTCACCTGATCTGTTCCGATTGCTCTGACTGTTAAATCGTATTCATGTGTGCCTACAGCATTACCGCTAAGTACTGCCTTCAATTTCACAAATTTATCTTCATTTTCGTTTCTTTTAACTTCGCCACTGTTTGTAATTATGGTTTCATCATTTGTTGACCAGTTAATGGAAACCCCGGGATAGGCATCAAGAGCAGAGGGTAATGACAAGTTCCCTACAATATTGTTCTTGTTCAAATTCGATCCTAGCAAGATCTTTTCCAGTTCGGCAAAGACTTCTTCTGCGCTTACCAGTTTCTGAACAGGTCCGAAAGCTGCACTGAGTGCAGAACCGCTCACTTGAATTTCATCCGCGGAAACGTACACCCGAATATATTTACCGCTGTTGGCTTCCGTTAGAGTATAAGTAGCCGATGTCGCCTCGTTAATTGCATTATACGGTCCGTTTTCATGATCAGACTGATACCATTGATAAGAAATTTCTTCATTATCAGGTGAGCCTGCATATTCAACTGTTCCTGTAGTCAGCTCAGATCCAATGGTAATATCTCCTGTTATGTTTCCAATAGAGTTCACGGTAACTGTCCCGTTAGGTCGATATGTCACTGTCATTGACGTATCCGAATAGCCCTCTTGCGAGATAATTAAATTATGTTTTTCAATACGTTCAGGTTGACTCACGTTCAGCTTCAACAGAAAGCTGTTTTCGTTCGCTTGCTTAAGCCCGACTCCAAACTCAGGAATGTACATCTGACCATCCAGTTTTACTTGTACATCGGAAACATTAGTTAGTGGGTGGCCACTTTCATCAACTAATGAAACTACAGTATACACAGGAGAGGTCGAAGTTCCTTGCAAAGCTTGCGAAGCAGTTATGGCAAAGTCATAGTGATGAGTTTTAATCATCGATCTGCCTGCATTTACAATGGAGATGTTTTCGCTATTTTCCTTTGTTTCATCATCCATTTCGGTGTCATCATCAGCCGTTAGTTGATCGTATTTAGACAGTTGGATGCCTAGAGTTGGTTTTGTAACGGTGACGGTAGAAGCGGAAGTGAATCCTCCGTCAACTGTAGTGGCGATAATGGTTGCTTCCCCCGCTCGCAGAGCGGTAACTAAACCAGTATCAGATACACTGACAACATCAGAACGATCCCCTGCAATTTTCCAAATAACTTTGGAGTTGGTAGCATTCTGTGGTGTTACTGTTGCAGAAAGCTGCTGAGTTTGACCAGTTACTAAAGAAACATCAGCCGGGGAAACGCTGACACCTGTCACAGCAATAGTATGGTTGCCACTACCTGGTGTAGATCCCCCTGAATTTCCTCCACCTGTATTGCCCGAATTGCCTGAATTATCACTAGAGGGTGGATTTCCACTGCCTGTTGATCCTGAACTTGTACCTGTACTGGGTGTCGTTGTACCGACAGGTGCTGTAGGTGATGTACCATTAACTAATACACTGGATTGACCGGAGGCTTTATCAATGCTGACATTACCCGTGATCTTTGTGTCTGCTTCAGCAGCAAATTCTTTGATTGATCCAGTTGCTGTAATTTGAACATTTGGAGCATGATTTACGACTTTTTTAAAATTTCCATCCAGTTTAATTTCTTGGCCTGCCAAAAGACTAGCCGGGATTTCGATAGTTTCAAAGCCTCCGCCTGTAAGATCTTTTGTAACAACTAATGCACCACTTTCCAGGAAAGTTAAAGCAACGGATGTGCTGCCTGTTGCCAATATACGTACTCGTCCATTGTATTTATTAACAACAAGTGCTCCTTGTACGTCTACATTATTAAAGATAATGGAATGTTCGCCACCACCTTGGACATGGACGTTTCCTTTAATTTTCACATTATCCAAAGTGACTTCACCTTCCCCGACACCTTGGGTCACATATAAGTCGCCGGAGATCGTCATATCTTTCAGTGTTACATCAGGCGTATTAACCACAACGTTACCTTGCACATCTTCTGTATAAGTTCCCTTTGCAGTAATAAGGGTTTGGATCAGGCGATCAAACAAAGTAACAGCTTCCGCGCGAGTAAGACTCGCTTGTGGATTGAATGAACCGTCAGGTCTTCCACTAATGACGGATACGGATACTAATTTTTGTACTGCATCTTTTGCCCAATCAGCAATCTTGTCACTATCGTCAAACGTGACAGGGTTTTGACTATCTTTCGTTTGGAAAGCACCTACTATGAGTACCGCGGCTTCTTGGCGTGTAATCGTTTGATTAGGTAATGCCTTTCCATCAATCCCTTTCAATACGCCTGCTTTATTCAGCTTAAGCATCGCATCGTAATACCATTGTTCTGCATTTAAATCCAAGAAATTATTGCTACCTGGTTCTATGTATTTCATAATACTGTCGATCATCTTGGAGAACTCGGCTCTTGTCACTGGTGCGTTGGGTCTGAAATTACTGTTGTACCCTTGGATAATGCCATAATCGTTCCACTCTTCAATAGCCTGTTGACCCCAGTGCCCTGAAATGTCTTTCAATGTAGTTGTGGTTTCTCCAGGCAAATTACTGTTTGTAGCACCAAAAGCAGGTACTGCGCTTGTCAAAAGCATAGCGATAACCAGACCTGTGCCAACCATTTTTTTTGAAAATGTTTTCCTCATTACATGTACTCCTTCTTCAATAAATTAATTGGATAAATCTAAGAGTTTCTTTCTGAAATCTAAATGTATAGTCCATATGTCTTGGGTCTATATCCCTTTAATTTACTATATTTTAGTAAAAAAGACATAGTTGTTTTCATATTATCCCTTTACTTAACTAAAAACAATAGAGATCTGATAATATTTTTCAAGCTTTGTACTTTGTTCCCAAGATATACACTTTATATTGAACTCGTTTTCTGAATTGTGAAAATTGAATAGGGATTATATTCTGGACTTTTCTTTCACGGAAACATAGACTAGATCTTACATATGAAGTAGGACAAGTTGATCATATGAGATGGGGGATTTTAAGATAATGAGTGAGAAATTTTGGGGATTTTGGATCATTGCTATCGTGGTTTTATTCGGATGGCAGGCAGTTGCAAGTGATTATAAAGATGTGTATAACATGAAGGTTGTGCTGGCAGCCTATGAGGTTGAGGGTTTAAACATCAAGTCAGACACTCTGTTAGATCTACAAGAAAATGATATAACAAATAGTGGCGCAAACGTTGTTGCACTAGTCGAAACTGTACAGCCTTCATTAAAAAAGTCAGAAGCTAAAGAAAAAAGAATACTATCAACAGCATTTGGAGAAAATGATCTGCGTTACCATCTGAAGTTCGCATCGGGTAATTTTGTTCCAACCACACTTGATTTCTCGACGAATATTTTGTACAACTACTCTTATATGATTAATACACCTTCGAAATTAATACATAATATAAAGCTAAACTTTACTTTAGATAAAGTGTTTATGAGTGGAAGCAAATTAAACCAACTGCATGGAAAGCTCGTGACGTGGGTCTTCATTGTTTGGGATATTTTACATACTGTTGTAGGGTTAGGTATGGCTTTCATTATGTTGTTTGTTGGGTGTATATTTGGCCTTCTCTTTCATCCAATACATAGTGTTCTTAATTTCTTTCCGGGAATGTGGCAATCCGTTGTCACAACCTGGCATGCGCTGTCCAATCTATTTAACTTATTCAGTTAATACTTAATTTGACGTGATGCTTCGATAGAGTGAAGTAGATTGCATACAATACCTTCATAGCTAACAAACCAGCCCCAATTGACTTATAAAGTCACCGGGTAATTTTTTTAAGCTGAGTGTTTCATGGCAAGATATGCCTTGAACACTCAGCTCATTCATTTCAGTTACAAATCCGTCGTTCCAGTTTTTCCAGTTGTACCCGTTGTGTCCGCAGATGTACCGGATTGTGAACGATTTCTCCCACCGCTGAATCCGCCTTGTCCGCCTCCATTGCTGCCTCCAAAACCACCCATGCCTGAGCGTGCTGACGTTACGCCTGAGTCATTCACCCAGGTCACATTGCTTGTGGATTGGAAGGCAACGATTTGGGTTCCGCCGCTATAGGTACCGCCAGTGTAGAGTCCGTCCACCGCTTTGCCTGTCGATGTCCCGCCAGAGAAGATGACGTAAGATCCATCTTTTGCGAGATCAGGTGAGCTAACAACTACATTTTGGTAATTTTTTGCTGGTGCAAACGTCAGGATATTGTTGCCTTTGTTATCCTGAACATGAACCAGTGTTCCGGCTTTTTGTGTCTCAGGGAAGGTCATCACGATTGTATTTTGCGTTGAAGCATCGGAAGTACCTTGCGCCATGCCAGAGCTTCCCGCTGCCACCAAATATCCGCCGCTGATTACAAATGTGCCGTCATAATCCAATGCACCGTTACCGTTATTCGTTGGGCCATTTACGATAACCGTTCCGCCCGTCATCATAATGGAACCATTGGAATCCAGACCATCACCACCGGCATTTACAGTAAGGGTTCCGCCGTTGATGTGAAGCTCGTTATTGCCTGATGATTCACTTGGCATACCGCCAGGACCACGGTTCTGCTGACTTGTATCTGTATCTTGTGCCGATTGATCTGACGTGGATGTGGTACCCGTCGTTCCAGTGGAGTTAGCAGAGTTTGTGTCTGTATCTGCTGATTTGTTTGTGTCGATAGCAGAACTGCTATTATTTGTAGCTTTTCCCGTTGTAGTTGCTGTTGTGCTAATCGTTGTTGCCTCATCGCCAGCTGCGTTCACCCCATCATCTGACGCCGTTACGTCCACATCTCCGTCATTCAGGGTGATAATCGCTCCTTCAAGTCCTTCATAACTCTTCGTGATCTTAATCGTTCCACCGTTAATGGTCAGCGCCTGATCAGCATGAATGCCATCATCTCCGGACTGTATGTTGAAGGTTCCGTCGTTCACCGTCACATTGCTGTTGCTATGGAGGGAATCATCCATAGAATCAATGGTGTATGTTCCGCCATTCACCGTGAGATCGGTTCCTGCTTTAAGCGCTTTGGCGCTCGTAGACTCTCCCTCTGTTGTTGTCGATGCATTGTCTGCATCGGCGTTGGAATCAGACGATTTGCCATTGTTATTTGGCATTGCTGGCATGTCGGCAGGGGGTTCACCATCTGGTGGTGTGCCCATATCGGTTGGAGGTGTACTGCCATTCATCGCACCATCGCCACCGAAGCCACCGCGACCTCCTCCAAAGCCCATGCCTCCGCCGGGGCCTTCTTCGACCTTGGCTGGTGCATTCGCGCTTCCGCCAGCTGTCACGATGTTATACGTCCCGCCATCCGTAACCAGTGTGGTTTCTGCCTGAATGGCGTCACTGCCGCTCTGAATGTTGAAGGTACCGTCTGCAATAGCGACAAACCCTTTGCTGGCATCCGTATCGTTGGTCGATTTAATGCCGTCCCCCGTTGCATCAACCGTAATGGTGCCTGACTGAATGGCAACCATATCTTTACCTTTGATGCCATCATCGGCCGCCTTGACGTTAATGGAGCCGCTGATGATTTTCAGATCATCCTTGCTTGTAATCCCTTCATTATAGTTGCCTGTGACGGTCAACTGACCTGCACCGTTAAACGTAAGATCGGCTTTGCTAAAGATGGCCGCATCTGGCTCATCGGTGCTGCTGTCAGCATACACGTATGTTTTGCCATCGGAAACGGCGTTTTGGGTTCCTTTTTCTAGCGTGATCACCGCTTTGCCTGCCTTTTGAATATAAATTCCTGCACTGTCATTGTCATGAATGGTTGCGCCGTTTAACACGAGATGTACCACGCCTTTATCAGCGATATTGACAACGATTTGGCCGTCTGTTAGCTCACCGCTCAGCACATAAGTGCCGGCTTCCGAGATGGTCACTGAACCGCTCGCTGCCTTTGCACCGGACCCGGTTACGTTTGCTGACGTACCGTTCAGCTTGATCATGGTCGAATCGGCTTCAGTCCAGCTAACATTCGTATCTTCTACATCGAGTGAGACCAGATCGGCATACTTTACGGACGCGGACTCGCTGACGGATACGATTTTGGTTGTTCCTATTGTGGAGACGGCTGCATTTGCTGTGTTGCTTGTCGTTGCCGGAGCACTGCATGCTGCGAGCAAGCTAGTAATCATGGCGATGGACCACAGTTTGCTGCCTGTAATGATGTTTTGTCGTTTCTGAGAATTTTTCTTCTTCATATATATCGTTCCTCTCCACATCATAATTGGTTCAATCGAACAATCGAACAGGTCGATTTTCCATGTTAATATTCTGTCGTTGGACTCATCGTTAACGAGATATCCAGGTTGCCGTTCCGAGTACGGATGGCATCCAGAAATTGTTTCTGATTCACGCTCTCGTGAATCGTGACGTTATAGACCAGTTCGTACAGACTGCCGAGTTCGGTCGTTCTGATTTTTTTTAGATCAAATGGGACTTTAAAATGATGGAATACTTCGTTCAGCGCTTCTTCGTAACTCAAATTCTCGGGAATGGTAACCTTGAGTGTCTTCTGCTTGCTCTTTTTCCCGCCAAAATTAAATCGGTTCAGTACAAACATCAGCACACACAGGATAACGGTGAACAGAATGGCGTAACCAAAAGCGCCTACACCACAAGCTAGACCGGATGCCATCGTGAACAAAACGTAAGCAATGTCTTTCGGATCACCGGGTGCGCTGCGGAAACGGATGATGGAGAAGGCTCCCGCCAAGCTGAATGCCCGGGCAATATTGCTGCCGATCAGCAGAATGATGATGGCAACGATCACGGGCAGCACAACCATAGTCAACGTAAAACTTTGTGAGTAAGTGGCTTGATTGGTTTTCATATAGGTAAGGCTGATGATCAGTCCCAGAAGGATGGCAAGTCCGATCGTGATGACAGCACTGCTGAAACTCAAGGTTGAATCATCTAGAACGGAGCTGAAAAGGGTATCAAGCATAGAGTGCACGCTCTCTTTCTCTAATTAATTTTTCTTGTGAAGCAACCGGGACTACATCGTTAGGATTGAAATCAGTACCCGGGATAAGCTGGCGATCGTTCTGATAATTCAGATTGGTGGTTCTCACCAGATGTCTGTATTCATTGCCGTATTTGGAAAATCCGGTTCGGTACAACCCGTGCTCCGACAGTAATTGGGACAGCCACATCGGAACGGTTTTCTCGGCTTTGACTTCCATGAGCCAGCGCCCGTCCTTCACGAGCGGTTCACCGTAATCTCCTTGTTCCAGCTTCAGGTCGTATCTACGGCTGCGAATGTTGGTATCAAACGTGATGCGAAGATCGCGGCTGTTCTTGTCAAACAACGCCTTGCGTTCGTAGGCCAGATACACTTTAGGTTCGAGATCGTAGAGCCGGAGAAAATATTTGATCTCTTCCAGCACTTGTGCGTTCATGTAGTCTGCCAGCTCTGGCGCTTGTCCCGAGCGGACAAAATCATAAGCCTCATCCAGCTTCAGCGCTGTTCTACGTTTGTTGACGAGACCGAACACTTTCTTCTTGATCTCCAGATATACTTTCGCATTCTCTTCAGGTATACCGTAGGCTCGTAAGCGTAGTTTTTCCTTGTATTTCGGTTTGGATAGGCTCGCTCGAATCAGTGAATCCTGCGGTGTATCGAAGTACAGATTGCTAATGGAGTAAAACTCATGTTTTTTGTTGTAGGCGTCTAGTTCCATATAGTGGAGAAGATCGTTGTAAAAATGCTGATATTGCTCATCGGTCAGCAGGTACTTGCTCTCATATCGGTTGAATACTTCAATCGCCATGATGGTTCAGTCCTTTCGGGTATGGATAAGTTGTTGTATGTTTTGATTATGTTTGGTTTGTTGTGTGTTGCTGTCATGTCTGTATCTTAGCGAAGCAACCTTGAATGAATCTTAAATGGTTTTACATTGCGTTAACATTTCTTTGCCTTCCTCTAATTGCGACAGAGTTCCAATTCTTAAGGTTGATTCAAGGTTTACTTGATAGAATAAGAACATCCCAGTCMAACGTTACAACGTGCAAAGAACGAACGTAACAATGCAGAAGGAAAACGGCTGCAAGATATGGGAAAGAGAAGTTTCACCACGGAGAATAACCTGAGCAGAGGATGAATAGATCATGAGAATTTTGATAGCGGAAGATGAGGTTCATTTGGCGGAGGCCGTATCGCAGATTTTGAAAAAAAACAACTACTCCGTGGACATGGTCCACGACGGTAGATCAGGACTGGACTATGCGCAGAGCGGCATCTACGATCTATTACTGCTGGACATCATGATGCCAGAAATGGACGGCATCAAAGTGCTTCAAACGCTGCGCAGCGAGGGGAATCATACGCCCGTTATATTGCTGACAGCAAAAGGAGAACTGTCGGACAAAGTATCCGGCCTCGATTACGGTGCAGATGATTATATTGCGAAGCCTTTTGCCACGGAAGAACTGCTTGCTCGGATTCGGGCAGCCTTGAGACGCAAAGGGGAAGTGATGCATGAGGATGGGGTGAAGTTTGGCGATATCGAACTGAATACCACACAGTTGAAGCTGAGTGCACAGGGCAAGGAGATCAAATTAAATCTAAAGGAGAACGAGCTGCTGGAACTGCTGATTACTCGTAAACAAGCAATCACTTCCAAAGAGCAGATCATCGAGAAATTATGGGGATTCGATTCGGATGTGGAGTATAACAACGTGGAGGTTTACATCTCTTTTTTACGCAAAAAATTAACCTTCCTGAATTCGGCTGTTCGCATTAATACGATTCGGGGCGTGGGGTATGTACTTGAGGTGACAAGCTGATGTTCAAGAAACTCCGTAATCGGTTCCTGATTGTCAATCTGGTGTCAATCTCGATTATGATGCTGGTGGCCTTTGTAACGATCTACACGATTACGTATCAGAATGTGCAGCGCGAAACGAATATGGAGCTGTACAAGGTATCCGATTTCTACCATAGCCCGTTTGGCTTAGGTGCTCAGCAGTCACGGGGTGAAGGGCAAATTGGGGGAGCAGGAGCAGGGACAGGGAATGGAGCGGGAATGAACTCGGGGTCGGGAGAAAAAACGGATACAGATTCTAATTCAAGTTCTAGTTCAGGTTCTGGCTCCAATCCTGACGAAGGAGCGAATTCAGGATCGGCAAACTTACCCTCTTCTCCGGGTAGGGGCGGGGGCAACAACGGCATGAACGGTGGTAACTTTGGTGGGTATCGAGGGCCTGGTGGAGATCTCAGTGCACCTCCTGCCCGGTCGGTTTCTTTTATGATTCAGACCGATAACCAATGGAATATTACCGATACACATTCGCGGTTTGATATGGAGGACTCTTTTTACACAAAAGCTCTGCAAAAAGTGGATCCCGAGAAAACCGGCCAAGGTGACAGTAATCGGTGGACTGGACAATTTGCACTGGATGGCACGGACTGGGCCTATGTGGTTGATCCAAGCGGCGAAGGGCATATGATTGTGTTCATGGATGTGACCGCGCAGCAGGGCATCCTGACTAATTTGATTTACACCTTTACGGTGGTTGGGCTGATGATGTTGATCGTCATTTACTTCCTAAGCCGTTATTTTGCTAACCGCTCCATCGCTCCTGTGCGTGAAGCGTTTGAGAAACAGAAGCAGTTTATCGCTGACGCCTCCCATGAGTTGAAAACACCTCTGGCAACCATTAATACGAATACGGATGTGTTACTCGCAAATCAGGAGGAGACCATTGGAAGCCAGGCCAAATGGCTACACTATATCAAATCGGAAACTGAGCGGATGTCTGGACTCACGAATGATCTGCTGTATCTGACTCAGATGGACGACTCACGTTCAACCCTCATCCATACCAAGTTTAATATGAGTGAAGCGGTGGAAAGTATTATTTTGCCGATGGAAGCCGTGATTTTTGAAAAAGATATTACCCTGGATTACAGCATTGATCCTGATCTGATGGTTCATGGAAACCCGGAGCAGATCAAACAGGTTGTTCTGATCTTGCTCGATAACGCCGTGAAATATTCTGGTCTCAAAGGAGCTGTGAACGTTACGCTCCAGAAGCAGAACCATGATGTCATGCTGACCATATCCAATACGGGGGAGGGGATTGCGTCAGAGCATCTGGATCGAATTTTTGACCGTTTCTATCGCACGGATGCATCCCGAGCGCGTAAACACGGCGGACATGGCCTAGGTCTGGCCATTGCAAAATCTATTGTGGAACAGCACAAGGGAGAGATTTACGCCAAAAGTGTCTTGGGAGAGGGGGCTACGTTTTACGTGAGGTTATCGTAGGGCTGATGCTAAAGTGGCGACTGGCGATAATGAGCACCTTGCCTGTCCTAAAGGTGCCGCAAAAGGCTGGGCATAAGTTCTGCCCGTAATGGGATAACCTATGCTACAATGACAGCAAGAAGGATAACCAAGGAGATGAACAAACGTGGCAGACAACAACGCAATTAATGAGCAGGAAATGATGCAATATATCGCGGACAAAACAAAGGCTAGTAAGGCAAATATTGAGCTGGTATTGAAACATGAGCAGGCTTACATCAACAAGGCACATGAGAATGCCAAAGGTAAAGACGTTGATATTGACGGAGACGATCTGTCTGACTACATTCTAAGCCGCAAAGATGTGAAGCTCGACGAGCTAACCGTTGAAAGTATTTTGGATGCAGAAATGGATTACTTGATGGACAAGGGTCATGCAGGTTACGTGGATTAGGTAAAGTTTTGGGTTAGGGAACGAACGTTTTGGGTTAAGGAACGAACGATGGAGTAAACTAGAAATAATAGGTCTTTAACCGTGCACCAAAATTCTAACGATCACCAGCGACGCTATTTCGGTGTTTTTCGGATTTTTTTAAACCTAACGATCAGGAGAGACGTTATTTTCGGAGTAGAGGGTCATTTTTGATGAAAATAGGGTGTTTTTACTGAAATAAGGTTCCTGGTGATCGTTAGCGTAGTGGATGAGTGCCGACGAGTGCGCAACTATTGCATATAAGAATAAGACCTCAACTTCACACAAAGGGAAATCCCTTAATGGTGGTGTCGAGGTCTTTTAGCATCAAACAAGCGGTATGCCAGTAAAAAAATCTCTTGCAGCTTGGCCGGATGTCAGTAAAATTTCGCTACACGCTACAGGGCATCTCACCCGAGGGCATCGCGTAGAGTACACTCTCGCAGGTTCTACTATACGCCCATTCATATGCCAATGATGTCGGTGTTACCAATTACCAATTACAAATTACGTAATTATTGTCCCATCATACCGCCGTCTACAGTGTAGAGGGATGCAGTAACGTACGATGCTTCCTCAGACAACAGGAAGTTCATCACAGCTGCGACTTCTTCTGGTTCACCGTAACGGCCCATTGGAATGGCAGATACTGTAGCGGATTGATAATCTTCTACGTTCCCAGAGTTAGCTTCGATCTGACGCATCATACGGGTGTTGATGGTACCTGGCAATACGGCGTTTACCCGGATGTTGAACGGTGCCAGCTCATTCGCAGCGGTACGTGTGAGACCAACAACGGCGTGTTTGGACATAATATATGGGGATACCGCCGGAGCGCCCATCAGACCAGCAAGGGAAGAGGTATTTAGAATCGCACCGGATTTTTGTTTTTTCATCACAGGAATGACGTTTTGCAGGCCGAGGAATACCCCGCGAATGTTCACGTTGTATACGGTGTCGAGTGCTTCGACGCTAAGGTCTTCTATCAGACCTGTAGGCCCTTCAATACCGGCATTATTGGCAAAATAATCGATACGTCCAAACGCATCCAGCGCTTTTTGCACATAATTTTTAACATCAGCTTCATCAGATACATTGGCTTTAACTGCAATGACATGCTCCTGATCGAGGTTTAATTCAGCAATCGTTTTGGTGATTGCTTCTTCGTTCAAATCCACTAATACCAGATTGATTTTACGTTCGGCCAGGCGACGTGCAAGCTCTTTACCAATACCTCCGGCAGCACCTGTAATGACAGCGGTTTGTGTATAGGATGTACTCATGATTGAATCGTCTCCTTATCATATATAATGGGCAGGTAATCTTCCAAAGATGAAAACCTGTCGTTTTTAGTTCCTGTCTTAATGTTAAGATATACATAAACATGTGACAATAATCATTGACAGTGTAAATGTCAGCTATTGAACATAGATGTAAGCGTTGTTCATTTAGGCTACAATAATAGACAAAGGAGGCGGAAATGTTGATTATCGAACATCCTCAGGATCGGAGAGCACGAAGAACGCAGGATGCAATCATCGCTGCGGCGGTGTCTTTAATATTGGAAAAAGGGGCTGACGCCCTGACGATCCGGGATATCACGGAACGAGCCGATTATAATCGGGGGACCTTTTATTTGCATTTTCCTGGCAAACCGGAGCTACTGCAATTCCTTCTGGAAGATTTCCTGCAAGGATTAGGACAGGCTTACGCCTCACCTTATGCTAACCTTACAGAAGTGGATATGACCGGACTGTTACCGTCAACTATGCCTGTGTTTGAATATATTGAAAATCACCAGGATCAATTCAAGGCATTGATGACCATGCATGGGAATATGGCGCTGAGGATCAATAATGTATTCCGAAATTATCTTACTCAGGAATTCATTTTGGTCACTGAAGATAGTGAGCAAGTGGTCAATTATGACATTATGTTAAGTTATCTCGTATCAGCAACCGTGGGGGTAATTATGCATTGGGCAGAAGTAGGGTTCAAATATTCCGCACATTATATGGGGGAACAGCTGACAGCTCTTATTAACATCAAACCGACCCGTCTGCTAATTGAACCTGGGCAGAAGGGTCGGACATGAATGAGCGTATACTGTTGGACTAAAGGATGCGTGTGCTGTGAATCGATTCTGTCCTAGGAGAATTCCTTCGCTTTAGTCTACGTACAATTCAAGGTTAACCGGTCATTGAAGCAGATGAAGCGTGCTGCAACTGGAGCAGTTGTTCACGGATTAGCACGGACTCTCCAATCATAATTAAAGCTGGATTACAGATATGATGCATAACAGCTAGTGTCTGCAATTCGGCAAGAGTGCCTGTAACAATCCGTTCTTCACTTGTTGTTCCACGCTCAATCAGGGCTGCCGGTGTATGTTCGGCTTTGCCGTGACGAAGTAACTCCTGCTGAATCTGTGGCAACTGACTGATTCCCATGTAGATCACCAGCGTATCTACACTATGTGCAAGCAGGTCCCAGCGAACAGAGGATACACCTCCATCACTGCCAGTTCCCGTTACGCAGGCAAAAGAAGAAGCGACCCCGCGATGGGTTAGTGGAATGAGCGAAGAAGCAGAGGTGCCTACTGCCGAAGTGATACCCGGGATGATCTCATACGGAATGCCTGACTCTGCCAGCACCAGCGCTTCCTCACCGCCGCGGCCGAAGATGAATGGGTCACCGCCTTTGAGGCGAACGACTTGCTTGCCTTCTGCCGCATGTGATGCGAGCATACGTCCAATCATCTCCTGGCTCATGGAGTGAAGACCCGGAGCTTTGCCACAGTAAATGCGGAGAGCGCTATCCCGCGCCTCGGCAAGTAATTCATCTGTGACAAGTCGATCATACATAATGACATCAGCGGACTGAATACGTTTCAGGGCTTTGACTGTGATCAGTTCAGGATCGCCAGGGCCGGCACCAATGATACTTACCATCCCCCGGCTCATGACCGTGTCCCCAGTTTTGGCGCAGCATCCGAACTCATCAATCCGGAGCCACCACCCTGAATGGTAGCGAGTGCAGATGAGAGCTTCGGAGAGCTTCCCCAGTGATGTGCAAAATACAAACCGAAACCCGTAAATACAGCGCCACCCAAGAGGTTGCCCGCCAGCACCGGAATCTGATTCCACAGCAACCAGTCTGTAATAGTGACATGAGCACCGAGCATCATACCAGCCGGGATCACAAACATATTCACAACGGCGTGTTCAAAGCCTTGGGCAAAAAAGATCGTAATGGGCAGCCACATCGCCACGATTTTACCCAGTGTGGACGTGGATGTCATCGCCATCACAGCTCCGAGTGTAACCATCCAGTTACACAGAATGGCTTTAATGATGACAAGCATAATCCCTGCTCCGCCGAGATGCTGATATCCCAGTGTTTTCGTTTCACTGGTCTGAATCAGTGTCTGAACCAGTGGGTGACTCATATCCGTTCCCATTTTGGTAATCGTCAGGCCGTATAATAGCGCGTAAAATGCACATCCGATCAGGTGACCGATAATCACCCAAAAGTAATTACGAAACATATCAACAAGCCTAACTCTGCGCATCATCACTGCGAGCGGAATCAGGGCAAAGTTTCCTGTCACCAGTTCAAGACCGAGCAGAATAATGATGGCGAATCCTGCCGGGAAGATAAGTGCACCTGCCAAACCAAGCGAAGTTTGAGACACGGCAGTGTACGCCAGTGTAGTGGCAAAGGCAAGGATGGCCCCCGCCAAGAAACCGCGGATCAACATCTGTACCCGGTTCATTTTGGCTTTCTGTTCACCAACGTCAACCATGGCTTGCAATACTTCTACAGGTTTAACAAAATCCATCGTGCCCCCCTCCTTCTGTACGTATTTCCTTGTCACGCCAACCATTTTGTTAACCTGCAATCGTAATATAGATATCTCCGCTATCTCCGTCCACTTCCGTTTTGTACGTGTTCAAGCAGCCATCGTCCGGTTCATGTACCTTACCGCTTCGTAAGTCAATCTTCCAGTCATGCAGCGGGCAGTGAACGGCTGTACCGCAGACCATGCCCTCCGATAGCTTGCCGCCCTTGTGAGGGCAGCGGTTTTCCACGGCATGCAGGCTGCCGTCACTCAGTTTGAAGACTGCAATTTCGGTATCTTCGACCAGAAAGGTACGAGCCCCTTTTTCATCAATATCAGCCAGATGTCCAATTCGGAATTTACTCATCGCTGATCCTCCTCTTCTAGTGAGCTACCGGTTCTGCACCGGACAGTGGGGTGAAGTTTTTACGCAATTTCTCATCTTCAATAATCTCTTTCCAAGGATCTACCGTGTGACCCAGTGTCACTTCCAGACGTTCAACCAGTGCGAGACGTACATCTGGATCTGCCAGAGCCTCCTTCACATGATCCAGACCTATCCGTTCAATCCAGGCCGCTGTTCTCTCATTCCATCTTGCGTTCTCTCTATAGTATTGCAGGTAAGCGTAAGTCCACTCTTCGACTTCAGCATCTGTTTTCACCGTACATAACAGCTCGGCTGCCCGAACCTTCACACCGCCATTGCCGCCGACATGAAGCTCCCAAGCTCCATCAATGGCTACGACACCAAGATCCTTAATGGTGGCTTCTGCACAGTTCCGCGGGCATCCGGAGACCGCCAGTTTTACTTTCGCTGGAGCGACCATCTTGTCGAGTTTTTTCTCCAGACGAATGCCCATCTCAATCGAATCCTGTGTACCGAAACGACAGAACGTATTACCGACACATGTTTTTACTGTTCGTAAAGCTTTACCGTAACCGAAGCCGGAAGGCATATCGAGCTCTTCCCAAATCTTCGGCAGATTTTCCTTCTGTACGCCAAGCAAATCGAGTCGTTGTCCGCCAGTAAATTTGACCATCGGTACGTCATATTTCTCTGCAACCGTTGCGATCTTGATCAGTTCTGCCGGGGACGTTACGCCACCGTAAATCCGCGGAATAACGGAATACGTGCCGTCCTTCTGGATATTGGCATGGTAACGTTCGTTCGTGAATTTGGATACCCGCTCATCCTCATATTCCGTAGGCCAGATCATGCCAAGGTAGTAGTTAAGGGAAGGGCGGCATTTGGAGCAACCTTCTGGCTCATCCCAGCCAAGCACGTTCATGACTTCTTTGACGGTTTTCAGGCCCATCTCCTTGATTTGTGCTACAATTTCATCCCGGTCATACGTAGTACAGCCGCAGATACCTTCTTTGGTTTGCTCGCCTACATTGTCCCCTGCATAATAGGTGAGCAGCGACTCCACGATTGGTTTACATCCACCACAGGAAGCGGAAGCTTTCGTGCAGGATTTGATAGCACCGACAGTGTTACATCCTTTATTGAGAACAGCATCACCGATGGCAGCTTTCGTTACACCGTTACAGCCACAGATGATATCATCATCTGGCATGGCAGCCATGCGCTCGGCTACAGAAGGGCCGGAACCGGAACCGCCAGAAGGCACGCCGAGCAGAATTTCTTTTTCTCGACCGCTGATATTCTCACCGCTTTTAATCAAGGAGAACAGGGATGCGCCATCGCTCGTATCGCCGAACAGTACAGCACCAATGAGCTGACCGTCTTTGATCACCATTTTTTTGTACACACCGTCTACATCATCCTGGATGCGAATGCTACGTGTATCTGGCGAGTCTTTGAATTGTCCTGCTGAGAATACATCGACTCCCGAAACCTTTAGCTTGGTTGAAGTGACCGATCCTGCGTATCCATCCGTTGCTGCACCCGCGAGTCTTTTGGCCAGAACCATACCTTGTTCATATAACGGAGCAACGAGTCCATATGCAATACCGCGATGTTCCACACATTCTCCTACAGCCGAGATGCCAGGAATGCTGGTACGCATATAGTCATCTACGATGACCCCGCGATTAACGTCCAGTCCGCTGTTTCGAGCCAGTTCAATCTGTGGACGAATACCGACCGCCATGACAACCAGGTCTGTCTCAAGCACCGTTTGATCGGTGAACCGCAGCGCCTTAACCCGGCCTTTGCCTGTAATCTCTTCCGTATGTTTGTTCAAAAGGAACTTCATGCCTTGCTCCTCCAGCTCACGCTGAAGCATTAATCCTGCAGGGAGATCGAGATTTCGATCCATCAGGTGTCCGTTAATATGAATAACGGTTACGTCCATGCCCAGATTCAATAGTCCGCGAGCAGCTTCAAGACCGAGTAGTCCGCCGCCGATTACAGCTGCTTTGCGATACTTTTTCGAGGCATCCATCATCGTTTCACAGTCTTTGATGTCACGGAAACCGATGACCCCTTCTTTGTTCGCACCTGGAAGCGGCAGAATGAATGCTTGTGAACCTGTCGCCATAATCAGCTCATCGTAGGAGGCGTGAACCCCGTTCTGCGATACAACTTCCTTGCGTACAGTGTTAATCTGCACGACAGAATCACCCGGATAGACATGGATACCGTTATCTTCGTACCAGCTCCAGTCGTTAATCACGATATCTTCAATCGATGTTCCGCCCGCCAGAACAGAAGACAGCATGATTCGGTTGTAGTTTGGATGCGGCTCTGCGCCAAAGACAGTAATGTCGTACGCATGTGGAGCAAGCTTCAGAATATGCTCAATTGTACGGATTCCCGCCATCCCATTGCCGACTAGCACCAGTTTTTTCGTTGTACTCATTGTGGTTAGCCCCCTCAGATCCATTTCTGTATTCTGCTCCTTGCTCTGTCTTCGCCTTATCCTAAAAAATCGAAAAAGCCTGTCATGCCTCGGAGGACTGCGTATACAAGTACGCATCCCTTTGCTCCGAATTTGCAAAACAGGCTTCATTGCCGTTTCAACCAGCTACGCCATTGTAACTGTGAGTGATCCTTCGTTTATGGAGTTCTTATGGCTTAACTATAAAAGAACGATCTGTTCATGTCAATATAGTTAACATAAAAAAGTATTTGAAATTTGAAGTTAATTATGTTTACATGAGTTTAAAGAAAAGTTGAATCGGCAATGAGGAAAAGTTGTAATCCATCATATAAATAAGTGATTTGCGTCATTTAATGCACTTAAAACATAATATAATGTAGGAAAGGTGCCATGGCGAAACCCCTCATTCATTGTTTAATCCATTTTCATCCATATAACGTCGGACGATAAATAACGAGAAATAACATCTCTGCGAAGACCCTCCTCAAAAAAAACTCCGAGTACTTCAGGATTTCAAAAAAACATGTTTATATCTTATTTTTTTGTTAGGTAACATGACATATATATATCGCTTTCGTGTGTTAAAGTGTTAAAAGCGAGAAAACGTATGTGTACTAAAATAAGGAGGGATTGATCCATCATGCGATCCATATTGGTCATCCGTGTACAACCCATTCCGGCCGACGTGTCCGAAGCAATCCCTTTGACACCAGAGGAGCTGCTGGGGACGGTTGGTTACCATGTACAGGTCTCGAACAGTGAGGATGAGGTGATGAAGCTCGCTCGTGAGGTAGATGCCTCCATCTTGCACCTGTCTCTTGCGGAAGTGGCTCATTGGGTGGACCGCTTGGGAGAGGGGAAATCGGATACTCCACTGCTTTGGTGGTGTGCTCCTGATACAGCTTCATCCTCTGCCGAGGATTGCGAGGTAGATACCTCGTTTGATGGCATTCTTACACCGTCCATGGCTGGGCCGGAAATTCACTGGACACTACACTTTGCTGCGCGGCGTTATATGGAACGCAAGCAGTGGGAGCAAGAACGGAAGCAATTGCAATCCAGACTGGAGGATCGGAAGTGGATTGATATGGCGAAGGCCATCTTGTGTGATCTGAAGCAAATTTCTGAATCGGAAGCATATGATCTGTTACGTAAAAAAGCGATGGATGAACGTAAACGGATGGTTGATGTAGCTACAGCGATTGTGAAAGCACATCAACTGCTCCAGTCATAATTGGAAGGAGGATGCTCTATGGATATGACTCAGATCCTCAGAGAGGTTGGGCGTGGGAAGCGAGGTTCACGTGATCTGGATTATGGAGAGGCACTGGCTGTAGCTGAAAATATATTGAAACAGCAAGTTTCTCCTGCCCAGACGGCTGCATTTCTTATGGCTGAGCGGATGAAGATGGAGAATGTCGAAGAATTGGAGGCCTTTGTTCATGCATGCCGGAATAGTGCGGAGCGTTTCTCTGTATTTCAGGGTAGTTTGGATTGTGCGGGGCCTTACGACGGGCGGACGAAATCATTTATGGCCACATATCCTGTGGCATTTGTGCTGGCTGCAGCCGGATTGCCGGTTACACTGCATGGCAGTGAGCCTTTGCCACCCAAGTGGGGAGTTACCTTGTCAGCTGTGCTTAGAGAAGCGGGAATGGATACACGCAAGATGAACCGGGAGGATGCTCTGAGTGCTGCTCGCTACACAGGTGTGATGTATGTTTCTTCGGAAGACTGGTGTGAGCCGCTGCGTAGGCTTCGTCCTTTACGGGAGGAACTGGGTTTTCGCACAGTGCTGAATACAGCCGAGAAACTGATTGATTATAATCATTCGTCTTATCTTGTTTTTGGGGTATTCCATAATACGTTTCTGGATCGAATTGCAAAACTGCTCACTCGTTTTCGGTATCAACGTGCTTATGTAGTTCAAGGCATGGAAGGATCGGAGGATCTGTACATTGATCGACCTACACGTGTATATGCTGTGGAGGATGGCGAGATGGAACTTGAACTAGTTGACCCCTCGATCTACGATCTGGATATGCCTGTGCCGGATATGGTCTGGACAGCGGCGAAGCAGGTTGAAGTGGCGGAGAGTGTGCTCCGGGGTGATGGTCATCTCACATTTATGAATCAGGTGCTGTTAAATGCAGGTTTTCGCTTATATGTTGCAGGCCATGTGCCTTCCATAGAGCAAGGAATATACACAAGCAAGGAACTTATAGAGAATGGAGCGGCATTCCGTCTCTATCAGAAGTGGTGTGTCTCTATGGGCGGAGAGTTGCCGGATAGCAGAACCGTATCCATCTATCCGGCATCATCTGGCTAACGAGCTACTTTAAAGTCGCTAAACCACATGTTAGCTCTCCTGATTTACGCATGTTATGCCTCTCCTTGCATGGTGAAGAAAAACGCTAGCGCAGCTGCGAACGTGTTGTTCTGCGCTTCTTTTATTCCCAAGGATACGTTACGGTCAGGAAGTCGGCGAATTTTTTGCTCTCTTCCCGCCGTTGTTTCCGCATTGCCGCGCGGTCAGGTGCAGTCTCGTACAGCTTTTTCTCTTCTTCGGTCTCTGGAATAATCCGAGGCACGATCAGTTTGCGATTGTTCTCATCCAGGGCCACGAAGGTTAGAAAAGCTGTTGCTGCAATTTTTTTCTCCCCGGTCTTCAGATCCTCACGAATGACTTTCACAAAGATTTCCATGGAACTTCGGCCTGTCCACGTAGCGAATGACTCCAGTGTTACAGAGTCGGTTGGATTAATTGGATACAGAAAATCGACAGAGTCGGTTGATGCGGTAACGGTATTCACTCGGCACAACTTGGATGCGGTGATAGAGGCAATATCATCAATGTAGGACATCAGTTTGCCGCCAAACAAGGTGTTATGATTGTTGACATCTGTAGGAAACACCCTTGCTGTTTTGTAACAGCGTGTTTCACGTACATACTTTTTCTCCGCTTGATCCATCTCCGTAGGTTTGGGTATCTCTCTCATGTCTCTTCCTCCTTGCAGTATGGGTACCATTTCTATTTCTAATGTAGCTTCTCTCGGGTGGCATTCTTGGATTACAGAGATTTGTCACTAGTATAGGTGTCGGTCAGAAACCTATGCAAGTGAAGCGGTACAAGACTTGATCACACGAAAAAACCGCCAGGCACGGACCGGCGCGCAGGCGGTGTAACATTCGTCTCTATATTAAGCCTTAGGTGTGAAAATACCGGACGGTTTGCCGATCGGCAGGAAAGTATAACCGAAGTGAGCATTCAGAACCGAAGCACCTGTACCGTACAGGGACACAATACCAATCGCCATCTCAGCGTATGCAGCGATCGTATGGAAGATATGTGGTGCTACGCCGAAAGCGTCAAAGGTCAGACCAAGGAATAGGAAATCGATCAGGATGAAAATGATAAGCAATACTTTGTTCGCTTCTATAGCACCAATGGTCATAAACAAAGTGAAGATCAGATATCCGGCAAAAGCAAAGCCGAGCTGTTTGCCATCGGTCTGCTCAGCAAGTGTAGAGCCGAACACACCCATTTTAATCATCCAGTTTGCGCCCATAGCGAACCAGAAGAAGGCATATGCACCAAAAGCAGTAGTGCCAAAAGTGTTATTGCGTTTGGAATCCTGAATACATGCGAATAGCTGGGCAAAAGCTCCCAAGAAGATCGCCCATGGAATAGCGTAGCTAAGTCCATCGGTAATGCCAAGCTTTTGGGAAGAAGCAACCAGGGTTACGATCGCAAGCCCAAATAATCCCATCGCGCTGGGATCGGCGTTTATGATTTTGACTTTAGTCTGTGACTCGGTTTGCATGGTGTTGATAAGCCTCCAATAATATCAAATCTGGATGATGAACCTGTACAGTGTACAGGCCATCCTCGAACTTCATTTGGCATCCGCCGGACCCGGACACACATATCGACCTATTGTAACCGAATGGCCCGGTTAAGGAAAGGGATTTTATTACCTGGAACACCGGAAAACGGTTGCTTATGTGACAGTCGGTTGAATGGGTTGGTAATATATCGGGTTTGTGGTGAAAAAAGACGGATAATTACATGTTATTTCCAGAACATTAACGTTAGTATCGAGGGGAAATCAAATCTGCAGTTCGGTGTGGCCTGAGAGCGGCGGCATAAACTGTGGTAGGAAAGGGGGAACTGAAACCGGAACGAGGGAAGGGCGGAGAGGGTCGTAAATAGCGGATAAAGGTTATAAACCAACAAAATGCAAGCGCTTACTTATTTAAATTCAGCAGGAAAGTCTGTACGTATTCCACGATCAAGAAGTGCAAGGACGTGAGGATAAGGAAAGTGGAAGGACATGTTGAAGAAACGAAAGGGTGGGTGTAGATGATTGCAAAAAAGACACGACAGCTCGGCTTGATTTTGCTTATATCCGTATTTACGATTTCCAGCTTGGGATGGGGTGCATTCTTTGGCACGACAGCGGTAAGTGCAGCTGAACCGGATTCAGCTGTTGCTACGGGGGAAACGGCCGTTTATCGATATGACTTTGGATCAGGAGCAGTAGCGGATGGATATACCGGCGTGGGTGGCGATGCAGTTTATACATCGGAACGGGGATATGGTTTTGCGGATGTCTACAAAGTGACGGTACAGGACCGTGAGATCAGCGATCCAATCAAGTCTGATTTTGCAACGTTTGCTGCGGGTGGACAGTTCAACGTAGATCTGCCGAACGGGGATTATACGGTCTCGCTTGTTGCCGGTGATGCTAACGGAGCTACAGAGATTGCAATGGATGTAGAAAGCATGAACAAGGTGCAGCTGAACAGCAAGGCTGCAGGTGAATATCTGGAGATGAACTTTGACATCGCTTTGGTGGATGGTCAGATGAATCTGGTTTTCTCCGGTGCTGCTGCGAATTTGAATGCATTGGTTATTACGAAGCAAGCTGGGCGTGAGGCGGGAAGTAAACCGGTTCTGTATCTGGCAGGTGATTCCACGATGCAGACCTACAATCCGTATTGGGAGCCGCAAGCAGGCTGGGGGCAGATGTTGCCTTCCTTTTTTAACGATACGGTGGAGATCAAAAATCATTCCATTGGTGGACGCAGCTCCAAATCGTTTATTTTCCAAGGGCGGCTCGATGAAATTCTGAGAGTAATCCTTCCAGGAGACTATTTGTTTGTACAGTTCGGACATAATGATGCCACGATCAGTGTGCCTGACCGTTATGCTTCACCAGCCGATTACAAAATCTATCTGAAAACCTACATAGACGGTGTGCGGCAACGGGGGGCAACACCGATTCTGGTGACGCCGATGGGGCGCAGGGACTTTAATGCAAGCACTGGCAAATTCAATGTTTCCTTCCCGGAATATGTTCAAGCGGCCAAAGAAGTAGCGTCCGAAAACAATGTGTTACTGATCGATCTGAGCAGACTCAGTATTGAGTATTATGACTCGATTGGGCCTGAGGCTACGTTATCGGTGTTCCTGCATGTTGCACCGGGAATTTATCAAGCGTTCCCTAACGGAGTTGCTGATAATACACATTTTCAGGAGTATGGTGCCATTCAGATCGCAAGAATGGTTGCGGGTGCGGTGCATGAGCTCGACATTCCACTGGCGGATGCCGTGAAAGATGCTGAAGTGCCTGCTGAAGTTCCAGTGAAACCAAGTGGTCTGAAAGCTGGCGGCATCAGCAATGCCGGTGCTGTATTGAAATGGACAGCAGATGATGCAGCGGATATCTACAAAATCTATCGCAAGCTTTCCTCTGAGCCAGCATCTGCATATAAGCTTGCCGGAACAGCGACGGTTCCAACGATGACCTTATCCGACCTTAATGAAGGTGAGACCTACACGGTACGTGTGACTGCCGTGAATGGTCGAGGCGAATCCGAGCCTTCGGACGAGGTGAGTTTCGCAACGAAATCGGCTGCATATCGATATGACTTCGGTCCAGTGGGCTCTCCGGTCGCAGAAGGGTATAACGAGGTGACGCGCAATACCCTGTACACGCCGGAGCGTGGTTACGGCCTTACTTCTTCGGCCAATATGGCGGATCGGGATCGTGGTAACGCCACAGATGCGCTGCGTCGTGACTTCGTCATCTATTTTGGTGGAAATTATGAGTTTAAGGTAGATATCCCGAATGGCAGTTATTCGGTTAAAGCCTACATTGGGGACTGGATCGGCTCCGCTCGAACCAATATCAATATCGAGGGCAAGGACTATGGGACGGTGTCTTCCGGTGCCCAGAATATCGCGGAAAAAGTGATCAACGATGTCCAGGTTCAGGATGGTCAGATGAATCTGGTGTTCAGTGGACAGACCGCCCATCTGAATGGTTTAGAGATCACACCAACCTTTATGGCTCCATCCGGGCTTCAACTGGATGAACTCGATCTGAACAGTGATCCGATCCGTGCAGTATTGTCGTGGGAGGCAGCGTCAACTGGCGATGTACAGTACAAGGTTTATCGGCAATCTGCCGGAGCAACTAAACCAGAATTGCTTGCTACGGTTGATAATCCAGCCTACACGGATGACCAGATCGAACTCGGTATGGACTATGTGTACACTGTATCGGCAGTAGATCAGACGGGAACGGAATCGCTTGTGTCCAATGCGCTGAACGTATCCACGATTGATCCAAGTGTAACGAGAACGGAAGCGCCTTCCGGGCTGGCGTTACAAGAGATCCAGAAAAACGATGTTTCCTTCACATGGCATGAAGCTACTGGTGCTCGATTTTACCAAATCTATCGTTCCAAAAGCCAGAATGGGCCTTATGAGATGATCGGTCGTACCAAGGAAACTTCGTATAAGGACTCTACCATTCTTAGCACGGTTCCTTATTATTATAAAGTGGCCTCGGTGAACGCAGGCGGCGTATCTGAGCTATCCAGCGTGCTTGAAACTCCGGTAGCCACAACGTTGAATCGGGCAATGGAGTATTTGGATCGTGCACCGGTTGCGGTGAAAACGGGGCAAGGCAACTACATTGGCTGGCGCATGCTGGGTCTGGATACGGATTCAATCGCTTTCAATCTGTATCGTGATGATGTGAAGCTGAACGCAGAGCCGCTGACGGGAAGCACGAACTATACGGATACCGAAGGTACAGATAGCTCTAAATACCGTGTTACAACGGTGGAAAACGGAATAGAGAAGCCGGCGACGAAAGAATTCGGTGTATGGCAGGAGCAATACCTGTCTGTACCGCTGCAAAAACCTGCTGATGCGTATACCAAAGATGGGCAGCCGTATTCCTACTACGCAGGGGATGCCAGTGTCGGGGATGTCGATGGAGACGGCGAGTACGAAATTGTGCTCATGTGGTCGCCGAATAACGGCAAGGATAATTCTCAGGCCGGAATTACCGGCATTGTATATATGGATGCCTACAAGCTCGACGGAACCCGCCTCTGGCGGATCAATATGGGGCCGAATATCCGGGMAGGGGCACATTACTCACCGTTTCTGGTCTATGATTTTGATGGAGATGGCCGGGCTGAACTGATGATGAAGACCGCAGACGGAACCGTTGACGGCCAAGGGGAAGTCATCGGGGATGCGAATGCAGATCATCGTAACAGCTCCGGATATGTACTGCTCGGTGATGAATTTCTAACCGTATTTGACGGAGAGACCGGGGCGGCACTGGATACGGTGAACTATGATCCGCCGCGCGGAGATGTCGCTGCATGGGGGGATGGATACGGAAACCGTGTAGACCGCTTCCTTGCGGCTGTTGCCTATCTGGACGGGGAGCATCCAAGTGCGATGTTTAGCCGTGGGTATTACACACGTACGGTGCTTGCTTCTTATAATTTTAAGGATGGTAAGCTTAGTCAGGTATGGCGTTTTGACTCGAACGATGAGGGTTACGCTTCCTATGCAGGTCAAGGGAATCACAATCTGTCCGTAGGTGATGTGGACGGTGATGGCAAGGATGAGATTACATTCGGTGCTATGGCGATTGATGATGATGGCAAGCCGCTCTACAACACAAGACTGGGGCATGGAGATGCCATGCATCTGAGCGACCTCGATCCAACCCGTCCAGGGATGGAGGTATTCGGGGTACATGAGGATCGAAGCTCGAAATATGGCATGGAGATGAGAGATGCAGCCACAGGTGAAGTGCTGTGGGGTGTGTTCACGGGGATGGACACGGGTCGCGGCATGGCGGCTGATATCGATCCAAATTACCCGGGAGCTGAGGTATGGGCTGCAACGATTACCAATGAACAGCATATTCCCATTACCGGATTGTACAGTGCCAAGGGAGAGCTGATCACAACCAAGATTCCTTCCTCGACCAACTTCGGCATCTGGTGGGATGGCGACTTGCTACGTGAACTGCAGGATGGCATTCGAATTGACAAGTGGGACTACGAGAACCAGACTACGGTTAACCTGCTGACCGCAACAGGTGCTGCTTCCAACAATGGAACCAAAGCGAATCCAAGCTTACAAGCTGATTTGTTTGGCGACTGGCGTGAGGAATTGATTTGGCGCAGTCAAGACAGCTCCGAGCTGCGGATCTATACCACGACCGATGAGACCGATGTTCGTCTTCGTACGTTGATGCATGATCCGGTTTATCGTCTTGGCGTAGCGTGGCAAAATGTTGCTTATAACCAGCCGCCACACACCAGCTTTTATCTCGGTGCAGACATGGAGCAACCGAAAGCACCGAATATTCGCTATGTGGGTGGCCCGCAACAGCCAGAAGACACCACACCTCCAGTCATAACAGGCATGCCTGCGGAGCAGATGAGCGAAGATGATGTGCTTCCAGTGAAGGTGAAGGCGGAAGACCCCGAGTCGGGGATCGCACGACTGGAGCTGACTTGGGACGACAAGACAGTTCGATTAAATGACGAGATTGTACTGGCCGGGCTTGCAGGCAAACATATCTTCACAGCTCGTGCAGTGAACGGTGCAGGACTGATCACCGAAGTATCAGTGGAGGTAAATGTAGTTGCTGGAGATCAAGCAGTGGGTATGCCTGGCATACCAGTCTTATCAGATAATAACGGTCACGGGAATGGGCTGAGCGATGGAGCATACACGATTACGATGAATATGTGGTGGGGGAATAATGGTACGGAGTATAAGCTGTATGAAAATGGAGAGTTGCTGGATACGCAGAAGCTATCTGCATCTACCCCCTCAGCCCAGAAGGCATCGACTTCTATTCAAGGGCGGGCTAACGGTACGTATGTGTATACGTGTGAGCTGACGAATGCCAAAGGCAAGACGGAATGTCAGCCGCTGACGTTAACCGTTCATAATGCTGAACCATCCAAGCCTGAATTGTCCCACGACAATTGGGATGGAGATGGCCATTACACGATCACGATGAATATGTGGTGGGGAACCAATGCTACATCATACAAGTTGTACGAGAACGGCATAGAGATTGACAGCCAGCCGCTAACGGCATCCACTCCGGATGCGCAGGTAGCCAAGGTGGAGATCAAGGATCGTGCCGTCGGTGATTATGAATATGTAGTGGAATGGATCAATGCAAGTGGAAAGACTGTGAGTGAAGCGATGCAAGTGAAAGTCACAGAATAACATCCAATCTCTATTCTCTAATCTCTATTCTCTAATCTCTAGTATCTTATGTGTAAATATCCGTCAGCCTAACAGACAGGACAGTTTTATTGGACATGGAATAAGAGGTAACAGAGAGCATCTTTCCATTCTCAGAAGGGCACCAATCAGGTGTTCGGGATTGGAGGGGTGCTTTTTTGGTTTATTTTTATAAAATACACAATTACGACACAATCCAAATTAAAGTGGAATGAGCATAATAGGAGTTGCCTATAGCCATAGGATCGATGTGACAAAGCAGTGTTACATCTGGTATTTTTCACCAATCTCTATTAAAATGGAATTAGCCCTTTCAAAATTTGGAGAAGCAGACAAAACATCCATGTCTCCTATGCCATATGTTAATCCAACTATAGATTGACAGGAAACACTACAATGGAACTCAAATTAAGGAGGTATCAGGGGCCATGGTTATGAGTTTGGATTTGAAAAATAAAATAGAAAAAGCCAGGCATAACCTTCATAAACTGGTTGAGCATAATAAGGGAAGGCTCGGACATCCCGAAGTCATTCGGCAGTCGATGGCACTGGATGAATTGATTAATGAATATAATCGAATGTCCCGGAATCAGACACGAACATGAGAGTGAATTGAACGGGAATGAAACTATATATAGTAGTAGTGCATCATCGTATGAACTTATATGGTTTGGGCGAGCAGCGCATCAACCAAATCAAGGAAGGGCATGAAGTTCGCCGTAAGGACTAACCCTGCATCTATATGAGGAGGGAGTCCTGACGGTGGATCATTCATGCCTGTTTTTCGTTCAATGGAGCATGCGTTTCGCTTCAAGGTACAGCACTTGTACGAACTTCTTTGTATTGATGCGGGTCTGTGACAGCGAGGGTTCCACGTTGTTTTGCAGTTCGAGCATTTTTTTGCGAATCTCGGTAAAATCAAAAAATTTAGAAGCGTAGTTTTCGAATTTCGGATGAGTATAATCTGTCAATCCAAGAGATACCACATGACTGAGTGTCTGAAAAATAGCTCTACGCACCCGCTGTTCCGATGCTTTCACCTCTTTGGTAATGTCTGCAGCCAAGGCGTTTTCTCCTAGTTTACGCTGAGCAATTTGCTGGAAGATGTCTTTAAGCGAAGGGAATGTGTACGGGGAAAGCTTATGTTCCTCCGTCTCTAATTGTTCGAGATATTCCAGCATGTCCAGCAGATCACGGCTGCCAGCCTCCCCGATCATACCCATCTCGGATAACAGAAAATGGCCTGTGGTGGCAATCGTTTTGTCCGGAGTTTGTGCCTGTTTGCGTTCACCTGTGTGCAAGCCCGTCAGTCCTTGCAGCGTACGCTGGATATCAGCAATAGACTGCTGCATTCGTAGTCTCTCCTCGACCAGCCTGAGCACCGATAGAATCTCGAGCCGATTGATCGGTTTCGTAATATAATACTCAATGCCCAGAGAGTAAGCTTCTCCAATCATATTTTTGGACTCAATCTGGGAGATCATGACGATCTTGCCTCTGAACTTCCCTTCAAGCGCCCTTACCGTTTGAATACCATCCTGGTGTGGCATCAGCAGGTCGATCAACAGTACATCCACTTTATGCAAATCTAGTAATTCGGCATGAATATGTGCCCCATCCTCGGCTTCCCCGGCAATATCACCCAATCCTTCATCTTCAATAATGTCCATTAGCATGGAACGCACGCCTGGATCATCATCCACGATAAAATAACGCAAATCCGTCACGTCCTTTCCAGTTCATCATGGTGTTTCTACAAAGTGCTCTATGTTAAACGGCGGTTCCTTCGCCATAAAATCTTGGTTACTTTACATATTGGCTATCTCCGGCTCTTCAGATACCTCTCCTATCATACTTCCCAATGACAATTCTGCATAGAAGCTTAGATGTAAGGTAAAATGACAATGACTGGATGAGAGAGGCGCGTTTTCGAAAAAAATGTGCAGTAAACATGTAGGTATTTGTCGTTTTTGGTAGGTGTAATTGTAGTATAAGTAACATGCATCCGTCTGAACCTGTGGTTGTGTAAAATGTTGCAAACTTTCAGATGTTTCAAACACAGCACCCGATCAGACATAGGTAGTCTCAGGATAAGAATTGAATGCAGTAGTCTTTTTTATAATACATCATAATAAGGGGCGTATCGATGGAGCAAACAATACAAGATGTTGTCGTCGTTTTCAATGATTTTCTTTGGTCTAAGCTGTTAATCATTCTGCTGGTTGTCTGTGGTGTCTATTTCACAACCAAAACGAGGTTCATGCAATTCCGCATGATCGGAGATATGGTCAAGGTACTTCGAGAGCCAAAGAGTAAGGAGCCAGGCAAAATTTCCCCATTCCAGGCTTTCTGTATCAGTATGGCCGCACGTGTGGGTACGGGAAACATTACAGGGATTGCACTAGCCATAGCTCTAGGTGGGCCTGGTGCTGTATTCTGGATGTGGATTATCGCGATTATTGGATCAGCTTCGAGCTTTGTGGAGAGCACCTTGGCTCAGATTTACAAAATAAAGGACAAAGGTGGATTCCGCGGAGGACCAGCCTACTATATGGAGCGAGGGCTTGGAAAACGGTGGATGGGGGTACTTTTTGCTATTCTAATCACCCTTTCGTTCGGCTTAGTCTTTAACGCTGTACAGTCCAACACCATTACAGTGGCATTCCAAAACTCGTTTGGCACGGATCGCTTAACGGTTGGTATCATTATGGCTGTCGTTTTTGCAGGCATCATTATGGGCGGAGTTAAACGAATCGCAAAAGCGTCGGAGTATATCGTGGTGGTACTTGCTGTGTTGTATATTGGGGTGGCAGCATTTATCGTGCTCGCAAACATCACACAACTTCCAGCAATGATTGCGTTGATTGTGAAAAATGCCTTCGGCATCGAACAGGTCGCCGGCGGGACACTGGGTGCTGCGCTGATGAATGGCGTTAAACGCGGATTATTCTCGAATGAAGCCGGGATGGGGAGTGCGCCGAATGCTGCGGCTACGGCAGATACATCCCATCCGGTCAAACAAGGCTTGATCCAAGCTTTTGGTGTTCTGACAGATACACTGGTTATTTGCACAAGTACGGCTATGATTATTTTGTTATCCGGGGTATATCAAGGTTCCAATCTGGGTGGTATTGAGCTGACTCAGGCAGCACTTAGTGTACACATTGGCCCATGGGCTTCGGGATTCCTGGCTGTGATGGTATTCCTGTTTGCCTTCAGTACGTTGATTGGTAACTATTATTACGGCGAAACAAATATTGAATTTATAAAATCGAACAAGGTGTGGCTCTGGGTTTATCGTGTGGCTGTCATCAGCATGGTGGTATTTGGTGCAGTAGCGAAGGTACAACTGGTGTGGGATTTGGCTGATCTGTTCATGGGTCTGATGGTTGTAGTTAACTTAATTGCCATCCTGATGTTGTCCAAAGTCACCTTCGAAGCCTTGAAGGATTACAAGCGGCAGAAGGCAGAGGGACGTGATCCCGTCTTCACTCGTGACCGGATTCATATTCCGGGCGAAGTTGAATGCTGGGAGTCGGAAGACGAAGTGACGGGTACAGGAAAGCTGGATGCAACAGGATAATGTTGTGCATGATATAGATTGATTTCATTCCTAGCGAATCCAAAGGTTCAAACGAACGAATAAGCTCGTTATAACACACCATAAAACAGGACTTGGACTACCATGATGGCATTCCAAGTCCTGTTTATTACATACTTCAACCTAGCAATAAGGTTTTTATGCGGATCGTTCGTGTATGAGTTGTTCTTGTTTTCTTCTGTTACTTTTCTACGGAGTAGCTGATCAATTGTTCGGACAGAGCTTTCATGCGTGCACCTGTATCATTCAATTTCTCGATGACATCGGTGAAGGAGGCAACCAATGTTGCCTGTTCCTGCGAAGAAGCAGCAATCTGGGACACTTCAACCTCCATCTGCTTGATGACTTGTTGCACATCTTTCAAGCTGGCATCAATATCGGTCGTTGCTTGTTTCGCATCGACAGAGAGTTTACGTACTTCGGAGGCAACGACACCAAATCCGGCACCAGCTTCACCTACACGGGCAGCTTCAATTGCGGCATTCAGGCCGAGCAGGTTGGTTTGCTCCGAGATTTCACGAATAAAACCAGCTACCTTGTTAATCTGGGACGAGTTCTGCACAGCAATTCGTGTATTCTCCAAAATCTGTTCGCTGGTAGCCTGCAACTCCTCGGCGTGAGCCGCAACGTGTTGCACCATATCAACGAGGTTGGCATTGATTTCATGATTCTCTTGAATGATGTCCTCAAGCTGATTCTGATTGGACTGGTCATAAGATGCACAAAATACGGCAACGACATTATTATGATCATCAAAGATTGGAATGTTCAGTGTGTCCAGTTCAATTCCAAACACTTCTTTGGACAGTGTAGAGAGCGTAGCTTCTCTTCCATTTTTCAAAACGGCAAAGTTCTGATAGGAATCCAGAAGTTTCATTCCTTTTTCAAATCCAAGGTCGAACTTCTCGGTGGCCAAGACATCGAGTACTTTTTCGTGATCATAAATGGAGAGGCTGGCTGGCTCCCGAAGAATCAGACTAATATACGGCAAAGCTTTTAACAGTGCATCCACAATGTGTATGTTACTCATGGAACTAAATCATCCTCTCAATATTTAAATGTGAAGTGAATTGGAAAATTTGCAGAACCTCTATTGTTCATCGGACAAAAATCGGATATCCTGAATGCCTGATTACATGAAAATCGAACTATTTTCCAAATGATATTCAAACTTTTTCCCATGTAGTGCGTTTTCTTGGATATTAGTTCTAGTTGTAACTGTTTTTGTGTCAATTCATGGGTGTGGTTTCAATTGAAATATAGGACATGTGTCCATTTTTGAATATCGGGGAAATCATTGGAGGTGAGGCTGGATGAAGGAAGTGTTGAACTTTGAGCTTGTGCAGCAACTTGTCCGGGAGCATGGATTGGATCAGGTGTTGGATGAAACATTGCTTTCCGAGCTGCGTCTGCTGGAGGTGGAGAAGGGGGAGCGTATTTGTGAAAAAGGAGAACGTCCTGAACGTTTATATTTTCTCGTGGAAGGTAAGCTGAAAATCTTCACAACTCTGCCGAATGGCAAGTCTCTGTTGCTCCGATTCAGTACACCACTCGCTCTTGTGGGTGACCTGGAGCTGGTGAATGGAAAAGAAGCGAATAATACGGTGCAGTCTGTGAATCGCAGTCTGCTGTTTGCCATCAGCTACCGTATCATTCAGAACACGTATGCTGAGAATCCGAAATTTCTCCATTTTATGCTTAGTCAAGTGACACACAAGCTGTATACGTTCTCGAATCTGTCGAGCCTGAACATGTTGTATCCGGTTGAAAGCAGATTTGCCAGCTATGTGTTATCTACGGTTGATCAGGATACAGCTGCTTCAGAGGAGATTCAAACATCGAAACTGACGGAACTGGCTGATCTGCTGGGTACCAGCTACAGGCATCTCAATCGGGTCATTCAGGACTTGTGCAGACGCGATATTATCCGCAAAGTAAGACGAAAGATCGTCATTCAGAACGTGGAGGAACTGAGAGAAATCGCAGGAGGTAATGTGTACGAGTGAATTGCAGGAGATAACGTGTACGAATAAGTGAATGTCTTTGCACCAATGAACCGTCGTGCGCTGACTTGCTTTACATTCCTTGTAATCCGCATGCCTCGTTTTCCCCTGATGTCAAAAAAAGCACCCTTCAACGTGAAGGGTGCTTTTGGTTATTCGATCTTTTGTTTGTAACATATCTTCCCTATCTATTTCGATCAGATGTTTCCCCTCTGCTCGAACAATTGTGCAATCTCGACGATGACTTGTGTAGCCTTTACCATATTATCTACGGATACATATTCAAATTTGCCGTGGTAGTTTTCGCCGCCCGTGAAGATATTCGGTGTTGGCATGCCCATGTAGGAGAGCTGGGAACCGTCTGTTCCACCTCGAATCGGGCGGATAATAGGCTCAATGTCCAGCCTTGTCATGGCTTCATGCGCGATATCAACGATCTGGCGGACAGGTTCGATTTTCTCACGCATGTTGTAGTACTGGTCGTTCATCTCAATCGTGACGCGTTTATCTCCGTACTTGGCCTTCAGTTCATTTGTGATGTTTAACAGGTTGGTTTTGCGCACTTCAAACTTCTCCCGGTCAAAATCACGAATAATATACTGCATCTTCGTCAGCTCAACGTCGCCCTCCAGCGACAGCAGATGATAGAAGCCTTCGTAACCCTCTGTGGATTCAGGTGCTTCCTCTACAGGTAATCGTCCGTTTAGCTCCATCGCAATTTTCAGTGAATTCACCATTTTACCTTTTGCCGTGCCGGGGTGCACGTTGGTACCGTGAACTGTAATTTTGGCTGCAGCTGCGTTAAAGCTCTCATACTCCAACTCGCCAAGCGGCCCGCCGTCTACGGTATAGGCATATTTCGCACCAAAGGCAGTGACATCGAACTTGTGCGGCCCGCGGCCGATCTCTTCATCCGGGGTAAAAGCAACCCGAATCTTGCCGTGTTTCACTTCCGGATGTTCAATCAGATAAGCCATCGCCGTCATGATCTCGGCAATACCTGCTTTATTATCTGCACCAAGCAGTGTGGTGCCATCGGTGGTAATTAACGTATGACCTTTATACTCATGGAGTTCAGGGAAGTCTTGGGTGGACAAAATAACGTCAAGTTCCCGGTTCAGCACGAGGTCTTCACCATCATAGTTTTCGACCACTTGCGGTTTCACATTTTTGCCGGTAAAATCGGTTGCCGTGTCGAGGTGGGCGAGGAAACCAATGACAGGGACATCCTTGTCCGTATTGGACGGAAGTGTGGCCATCACATAGCCGTTCTCATCCATCGTCACTTCTTGCAATCCAATAGAGGTGCATTCTTCTACAAGCAATTTGCCCAGTGCCAGTTGTCCCGGCGTGGATGGAGAGTTGTCACTATTTTCATCGGATTGGGTATCCATCTGTACATAAGTGCTGAGTCTCTGTATTAATATATCTTTCAAGTGTAATCGCTCCTTTATGGGTAATATATACGTTGAATGTGGCTTACAAGGCTGTACATGTGTAGCGTTATAATCCGTCCCTATTACTGCATGCAGGTCACATGCATTGCGACAGGCGCTCCAGAATGTCCGTGCGTGCGGGATAGGGTGAGATACTCTTAAACCTGTCTGTCGAGATCAAACCCTGTTGGTAGTATATCCCTGTTGGTACGGTCGTAACGATATCATACCATGTTTTGATCTCATTTCATTTCGAGAATGGTATTCTGCCGCTGGGGATGGAGGTGGATTTGGGACGGTTGTCCAAGGAAGGGCACCAAAAAGTGCGTACTTGAATTTTTGAAACTCAGGTTCATAATAGCTATGAAGAAAGGATGTGTTTAGATCATGCCATTTATTACAGTGAAGATGCTGGAAGGCAAAACAAAGGAACAGAAGCGCCAGTTGATCGAACGAATGACCGAGGTTGCTTGCGATACGCTGGGTGTGGAAGCAAGTAAGGTTTTTATTTTCATAGAGGATTTGGAGCAAGATAACTACGGCAAAAACGGCAAAATGTTCTCCGATCTGAATGCAAACTAAATCAGTCAAGGAAAGGCCGATTTAAGCAATGCAAGTGAAGGAGAAAATGGTAGAAAAATATCAGCGTGCAAAATGAATTTGAAGGGTTCATGTTCGCATTCGCAAAATGGTTGCGGAGAGCGCTAACGATCAGGAGGAGCCTTATTTAGGTAAATTTAGCCATTCCAATTTTCTAACGATCACCAGAGACGTTATTGACTCATTTTCGCTTCAATGGAGACTGTTTTTTAGGTTTTTCGATGAAATAAGCTCACTGGTGATCGTTAGAATTCTGAGAGTCCCATTCAGGGGCAAATAAGCTTCGTGGTGATCGTTAGAGCAGAAGCCGGGTTGGTGACATGATCACGAAGCTGAATAATGAAACGGAACAATGAAAAGGAACTATAGAACAGGAACAGGAATAGGAGATGTATGAACCATGACAGAGCAATTATTTTCCCCGTATCAATTCAAAAGTCTAGAGTTACAGAACCGTGTCGTTATGGCGCCTATGTGCCAATATTCGGTTACAGCGAAGGACGGTATCCCGAATGACTGGCATCAGGTTCACTATGTGAGCCGTGCTGTTGGTGGAACAGGACTGATTATTATCGAGATGACGGATGTCGATCCAGATGGAAGAATTACAGATAATGATCTGGGAATATGGTCAGACGAGCACATTCCAGCCTTCACCAAGCTGGTAGAAGGAATGCATGCTTATGGCTCTAAAGTGGCAATCCAGATTGCACACGCAGGGCGTAAAGCCGAGGATGCGCCGCAGCCGGTGGCTCCTTCTGTTGTAACGTTCCCGGGCGAAAAATACAAAGAGCCACGCGCGTTGACCATCGAAGAAGCGGAAGGGATGGTACAGAAGTTTGCAGATGGTGTGCGTCGTGCGGTTCAGGCGGGTGTGGATGCAATTGAACTCCATGGTGCGCATGGTTATCTGATTCACCAATTTCACTCTCCGCTGATGAATCACCGCGAGGATGCGTATGGACAAGATCTGTCTCGTTTTGGCGTAGAGGTGATTCGTGCGGTGAAAAAAGAAATGCCTAATGACATGCCGCTGATCATGCGAATCTCTGCCATGGAGTATGCTGATGGCGGATATGACCTTGATCATGCCATTCAGATTGGCCGTGCCTATCAGGAGGCGGGCGTGGACATGTTCCACATTAGCTCAGGTGGCGAAGGGCCATCCGGTCAGCGTAAACCTGGTAACTATCCGGGGTATCAGCTTCCTTTTGCCCGTCGTTTCCGTGAGGAACTGCAGGTGCCGGTAATTGCTGTAGGCATGTTAGAAGATGCAGCGTTGGCGCAGGCCGTCATCGGTAATGAGGATGCTGATCTGGTTGCAATTGGAAGAGGTATGCTGCGCGATCCGTACTGGGCAAATCATGCAGCGCTTGAGCTGAATGTCAGCAAAGAACAGGCAGCGATTGCCGTCCAATACTCTCGCGGATATTAAACGCTTGGTGGCTGAAAACCCTTGTCATAAAAGCTGTACACCGAGTACTGGGGGGCCATTCTGCGACTTGTTTCATGGATAGATATAAAGGATAAGAGAGCATAATCATATAATCCCTAGATGTGATTTTAGATGCTGAGCGAGCTGTGGAGTATCTTGTGATGATATGAGTATAAGCGCAATATGAGCGTTCGTATGAGGTAGGAGCAAGAGCAGGAATATGAGCAAGACCGAGTATAATAGTAATAAGTAATAGTAGTGCCATAGTGGCAAGAGTAAATGTAAGAGTATGTGTAAGAGCGAGCGAGAGAGAGAGTAAGGGAAAGGGAAAGGGAAAGAGTAAGAGTAAGAGTAAGAGTAAGAGTAAGAGTAAGAGTAAGAGTAAGTAAGGTATGAGCCTGAAGTTTAGGTGCTTCATATATGTAAGACGGAGATGTAGAGCGCTAATGATTAGGAGGAGCCTTATTTAGGCGAATTTAGCCATTCAAATTTTCTAACGATCACCAGAGACGTTATTTAGCTTATTTAGCTTCGTCGGAGCCGGTTTTTCAGGCTTTTTGATGAAATAAGCTTCCTGGAGATCGTTAGAATTCTTAAAATCCCTTTTAGGGGGAAATAAGGCTCGTGGTGATCGTTAGAAATTCAGTTCTATAGTTTAAATACGCCAATTCAATTCATAATTTATGTCTTGCGTGTTGCTTCATATACGAACTTTTGGCTGGCTTGTGAAGGATTTTGCTCCGGATTGAAGTCTGCATAGATCTCAATGTTTGTGAATCCGATCTTCTCCAGAATAAGACGCAGCTCCTCCACGCCGTACCACCTTAGGGTGAGTTCCTGCAGTTCAGTGTCAACGAGTTTTCCTTCGTGCCACTGTTCATAGCGAATCAGGTTTGTTTTGTATTGATGAAGCAGATTGATTTCGGTCGTTTTCACTTCAATGGTGATCGTGTCACCATCGGGCAAGCGGACAGATGAAGTCTCAATCGAAGCGGGTTTGGTTACGTCTGGCAAAAAAAGATCAAAGACCAATCTGCCTCCTGGCTGCAGGTGATCATACAGTTTTTGCATGATCTGAATGGAAGAACTACGATTCTGAATAAGCATCAGTGAGCCTCCCGGGATAATGATAGCTTCGTAACGAAAAGGAAGATGCATGGTTTCAAGATCGGCTACAAACAGCTCAGGCATAGGCAGTGCGCGTTGTGCGCATCGGGAACGGCAGGACTGAACCATAGCTTCTGAATAATCGACCCCATCCACCTTCAGGCCTGCTTCGAGTAATGGAATAAGCATCCGCCCTGAACCTGACATAGCTTCAAGGATGCGTCCACTGCAATCCTGCAGCAAATTGCTGTAAAATTCAATATCCCCTCCCAAGGAGTGTCCAATAGGCTTGGTAATATCGTATACCTTGGTGCATAACGGGCCGTAATAACTGAATGACATTGTATTATTCCTCCACAACTAAGAATGTTCGAAACAGGAATGTGGAAGGTGAAATCTTGCAGACTTTATCCCTTCCGGCAACGTGGTTTGGAAATGGATTTTTCAGAGCAGACTATCATAGGAATCACACACCTTATATGTAAGATAGACCCATTATAGGTTGAGTTTGAGAAAAGCGTCAAGGAGGAGGCAACGAATGGAATCATCATCAACGGCATTGCCAGATATTAAGGAAGAACGGTTGCTGATGGCAACTGTGGAAAAGGTATGGTCCAGGGTCTCAACAGCGGAGGGTCTGGGTTCATGGTTCATGCCCAGCAATCTGAAGCCCGTTGAAGGACATGAATTTATACTGGAAGCAGGGCCGTTTGGACAGTCCCCTTGCCAAGTGACCGAAGTGCAGCCACAACGGAAGCTGGTCTTTCGCTGGGGTAAAGATTGGACGTTAACGTTCGAGCTTGCGGAACAGGCTGAAGGCACCCATTTTACATTGATCCATAGCGGCTGGGATGCGGATAAACTGACTGAATTCGGACAAGCTCACGCGGTGATTCGCGAACGTATGGCTCAAGGTTGGGCCGGTCTTATACAGAAGCTGGCTGAGGTTGCCGAGTAAAGACCAAACTAACCTGCTGTGTCATGAGATGGGATATGTACGTTATACAGCTGAATAAGCGAGGTATGAACGGACACCAAGCTATTAAGCGGACGAACATAGGAAGTCATGAACGGGTGATAGGCAATATGAGCTTAACAGAAACGTTATGATAGGTTTTTAACCACTCCGTTGAAGCAGAAATGATTAGAGTGCAGGTTCTAAAGCGTCAAGACTTACGAGTGAAGAGAGAGCCCTGGCTTCTCCCTGGTTTCATCTGACGAGATGAGTCCGGGGATTTTTGGGCTGCAATCATTTAATAAAGCCTGAAAAGGCTTTATTTTGCTATAAAATGGGCTGAAATTGTTCATGAACTATTTCCGTGAGGACGGGAAACGTGTAACATGGATATATAGAAAAAAATCGACAAAAAGTGATATCTCTCGCTGCTTAGAGGATGGAAGGAATACATAGATGAGAAAACACTGGGTCATGCTGACGCTAAGTTTTATATGCGTTGTTCTGCTTCCGCTGGGATGGATCGCCCAGACATGGATCAGCGAGCGGAACAATCCGCAAGTTACCGACGGGCATATAGATCTGCGTCAATGGGATTTCAGCGAAGAAGGTGTAGCCTCACTGAACGGAATCTGGGAGTTCTACCCGAATAAGCTGTTGGGGCCGGAAGACTTTGTAACCGATCTATCAGGTCGAAGACCCCTGCCAGCTGCCCAGAAAATTCAGGTTCCGTCTAAATGGAACACATCACTGGGACAGGCTCAAGGATATGGGACCTATCACTTGCGGATGAAGCTAACTCCACGGCAGATGAAAAATCGTTACGGTATTCATACGCAGAATATACGCATGTCCCATCGTATTTTTGTTAACGGAAATCTCATAGGTGGTATGGGCTCTCCTGGGGTAACCAAGAATTCTGACCGTCAGATGAATCTGCCGTTTACAGGCTTCACGTCCATTGATAGCGATACAGTTGACGTCATCATTCAAGTATCCAATTATAGTTATGCCTCGGGTGGAATTGTTGCACCCGTTCTATTCGGAGATGAGAGAAGTATTTTCCGAAGTCAACAGCTGGACTGGCTTAAGGATCTGTTGACCTTGATTGGATTTATTCTGCCTGCAGTCTTTTTTCTGGTCTTGTTCAGGCTGCGGCGCAGCGAGAAAGAGCTTCAATTTCTGGGACTATTCAGTCTCTCGGGGGCTTTATATGCTCTCACGCATGGAGAGAAGTTACTAGCTACATTTATACCGCTGCTGACGCACGATACGTTGCTTCGTCTTCAACTTCTCAGCGGAGCATTCTCGTATTATTTCTTGCTCCGGTATTTGGCGGTGTTAGCACCGGGAGCTGTTCATGGTTGGTTCGTGCGACTGGGGATGATTTTGCTTATTGCTCAATCCTTGATCGGTATTACTTTACCGCCTGCGTTATTTTCGACCTTTGAACTGCCTATGCTGCTTATCTCCTTCTCAGTGTTGATCTACGCCATACGAACGATGATTTATTGGTCGCGCAAACGGACAAATGACAGTCACTATGCAATGGTTGGCTTAATGAGTATTTTTATGGTTGTTGTGCTGTTCACTATCGGGGCGTTCGTAGCGGTCGATACAGCCTTTCTTGCACTGCTTGAGCTTCTGTTATTTGTACTCATACAGATGTTTGTTACAGCGATTCGTTTTGCACAGTCATTCCTTGAAGTAGAGGCTCTATCAGAGCGCTTGCTGGTGATCGACAGCCTCAAGGATGAATTCATGGCTAATACATCGCATGAGCTAAGAACACCATTGCATGGAATCATTAACATTGCCGAGTCTATGCTGGAGGGGGCAGCAGGAGCTGTTACACCAAAACAAGCTAAAAATCTGTCCATGATCACCGCTACAGGGAAACGGTTGTCGCTGCTAGTGAATGATATCTTGGACTTCTCCAAGCTGAAAAATCGAGAGATCGAGTTGAAGCGGGTTCCTGTTGATCTGGAATCGGTCGCCCGAACGGTGGTGGAGGTGTCGGGCTTTACGTTTGAGGACAAGCCGATCTTGCTTATCCAGCAGTGGCCTGACGCATTGCCGCTAGTAGAAGCGGACGAAGATCGGCTTCGGCAAATTCTTTATAACTTGCTAGGTAACGCTTACAAGTTTACGGAGCAGGGTGAGATACGGCTATATGCCTCTGTTGAAGGTGACAAGGTCAAAGTATCTGTTGCCGATACGGGTGTGGGAATTGCACCAGAGAGACTGGACGATATTTTCCAATCCTATGAACAAATCAATGGAACCACGGAACGGGCTTATGAGGGAACTGGACTGGGTCTCAGCATCACGAAAAAACTTGTGGAGTTGGGTGATGGTGAAATATGGGTCGAGTCAGAGCCGGGTGTTGGCTCAACGTTTCATTTTACCTTGCCTATTGTACAATTACCGCTGCTGCAAGCACAAACTAGCCCCGTTCCGGCCCGTTATGTGACAGCACAAGGGAAAAAGGAAAAAGACTATGTGACTAAGGATCTGGATGAATTAAACCCATTATATGAGCAGGAGAAACATGTTGGGGAACCTACAATTCTGATTGTGGATGATGACCCTGTGAATCGACATGTGCTTCTGAACTTGCTCTCTACGGAGCGTTACCGTGTCATTGCAGCAGATAGTGGCTTCAAAGCAATGGAACTGTACGAGCAGAATCCATATATTGATCTGGTCATTACCGACTGGATGATGCCTAAAATGTCCGGGCCAGAGCTTTGCCGCAAGCTACGGGAGCATCGTTCGTTGTCCGAGTTACCTATCCTGATGCTGACCGCTCGCGGATTGCCTGAAGATATTCGGCATGGTTTCCAGGCGGGGGCGAATGACTTTTTGAGTAAACCGGTAGATGCAGGTGAATTGCGGGCAAGGGTGCGAACCTTGATTGAGCTGCGCACTTCTGTACAGGATATGATTCGAGCGGAGATGGCCTTTCTTCAGGCACAGATCAAACCTCATTTTCTCTACAACGCGCTGAATGTAATCATTGCAACCTGCGCGGTGGACCCGGACAAGGCGACAGATCTGCTCATCGAGTTGAGTCATTATTTGCGAGGCAGTTTTGACTTTCAAAATAGGGATCAACTGGTTCCTTTATACAAAGAGCTTGAATTGGTGGAGTCCTACGTACATCTGGAACAGGCCAGGTTTGAAGACAGGCTTGTCGTCAAATATGAAGTGCAGCCAGATATACGATTGTTTTTGCCGCCGCTCACCATTCAACCGCTTGTGGAGAATGCCATTCGTCATGGGGTCATGGAGAGGGCGGCAGGTGGTACAGTACGGCTTCATATTTTCCAAGAGGGTGATGATGTGATTGTTCGTGTACAGGATGACGGTGTTGGCATACCTCCCGACCGAATGGCTCAGGTGAAATCGGGCCGAACGGAAGGTCCTGGAGGAGTTGGACTGCAAAACATCAATCGCCGTCTTATGTCACTCTATGGACAGGGGCTGAACATCCAGAGCCATGTAGGAAGCGGTACGCAAATTCAATTTCATATTCCGCTCAACCAGGTTCATCATTTTTCATGACACATGAGTTAAAGTGGTTTGGGTAATTATGGTTAACAACCGAATTAACGGATGCCGATATAGTGGATGTCCATATTAAATCTCGCATGGCAGGAGGTTGAGAACGGTGAGAGCCATTGTAATTGATGACGAGAAGCCAGCACAGCTGCACCTACAGCGCCTGCTGCAATCGGACGGAAGAATTACGCCTGTGCAATCTTTTTCAACAGCACAAGATGGTCTTCATTATTTGGCAAGTGATCGTGTAGATGTTGTATTTCTGGACATTGGCATGCCGGAAGTTAATGGTCTGGAAGCGGCTGAATATATACAGCAACTCGATTCGAGCATTCGGATCATATTTGTAACTGCGTATGCAGATCATGCGGTTGAGGCGTTCGAGTTGCATGCTCTGGATTATGTGTTGAAACCCGTCAGTTCCTCCAGACTTAGCAAGACGATTGATCGTATTGCAGGCACGATGTCCTATCATGCTCAGACAGCCGCAGCGATGGAAGTACAGGAATCGGAACCTGAAGCCGAAAGCGTGGAGTTCAAAGCACCGGGGCTGTTGACCTTTAAACATCTGGATATATTCCGGAGTCTGGAGCAGAGTGCCGAGAAACATAAGTGGCGCACGACCAAATCACAGGAGTTATTTGCATTTTTGTTTCACCACCGGGAAGAGTGGGTAAGCAAGGAGGTTCTGCTTGATAAGCTCTGGGGCGATGTATCCCAGGATAAAGGGCTGACTCTGTTGCATACATCCGTCTATCAGATTCGCAAGTTATTGAAGGAATGGAACATGACAGGCAAGCTGGAGTACAATATGAACCGTTATCGTCTGCTTGCAGGCAACTTGGTGAGCGATATTGAACAATTTGAGCAGGCCATGTCCTATGAAGCTGTCACTTCGGTTAATCTGAATGATCTGAGACAGATTGCTCAGCTGTACCGTGGCGATTATCTGGAGGAGCACGACTATGATTGGGCCAGATCCAAGAGCAGGGAGCTCCGTCGCAAGTATATGGGACTTGTTATGGATATTGCTCAATGGGAGATGGCTCATGAGCGGGGAGAACAGGCGATAGAGCTATTAATGGAATTGCAGGAACGCGAGCCTTATTCGGAAGAGATCTGCCGATTAATGATGGAAGTCTATGCCTCCATGGATGACCAGCAAGGCATATTGAGACTCTATCATTCCTTCACATTGACCTTGAAGGAGGATTTGGGTCATCAGCCCGAGCCTGAAACGAGCAAACTATATGAAAGTCTGACCAAACAATAGATTGTTCAGGCAGAAGGGATGTGGCGCGTGAAATTATTCATACACCGCAAAGACCTGCGTACAGATGATCTAAATGCTTTGGATTATTTGCGGGAGCAGGAAGAAGAGAGCCTGCATGTGTTGATTTACGATCCATTCTTGCTTCGGCAGGGCCGGGAGAAGGAGCACAGTGGTGAGAATTTCCTCCGTCATGCTGCCACACTTGTTAGAAAGTATGAGGAAGCGAAACGTCAACTGCATGTGTCCTATGGTAAACCTGCTGAGGTGGTGGAGTGGTTACTGAGCAATATGGAGGGTCAGATCAGTGAGGTGGTCGTTCATCGGGATATGACGCCTTATGCAATAGAGCGAGACCGAGAGATTCGTAAAGTCTGTGAGTCCTATGGGATCACATTCACTCAACTGACGGATCATTTGCTGATTGATCTGAAAGCCTTCGCCAGTTTCACGGGCAAATCGGAACCCTATAAAGTTTTTGCTGCCTTTCATCGTCGCTGGGTTGAATTTATGAATGAACATCCTAATCCACCCTCGGCAACCACGATTGCGGATGTGAATATAAGTGAACGAAAGCTGGATTGGCCAGAGGAGATGAAAGTTCCGGCTGCTTTGCTGGAGAATTCTGATAAGGCACGAGATGAGGTTGATCCGCATATGCTGCTTGATCGTTTTCTGTCCGAGCGAGTGGTGGATTACGGGGACCATCGGGATGAGTTTGAAGCCTATGAACCAAGTCATCTTAGTTCTTATGTGGCTGTGGGAGCGGTATCGATTCGCAAGATGTATGATGCTGCGGAACGTATCCCAGAAGCCGGAGAGTGGATCAGACAGCTCTGCTTCCGTGATTTTTACTTGTACAGGGCAGTCTACGAAGCGCATTATTTTACATATGAAAAAGTGTATGACCTCTCTGTGCTTCAAGATACTCACTTCGAACGTTGGTGTAACGCAGAAACGGGTATCCCGATCATCGATGCAGCCATGACAGAGCTGAACGAGACCGGACATATGCCGAATCGGCTCCGTATTCTGACAGCGATGTTTCTAACCAAAAACCTTCAGTGTCCGTTCACGCTTGGTGAAGCGTACTTCAGAAGGAAGCTGAAGGATTATGATAACATCCAGAATAGGGGAAACTGGCTGTGGTGCGCATCACTGGGTGAAAATGCTGCGCCATATTTCCGTGTGAATAATCCGATTACGCAGTCCGAAAAGTATGACGCTCAGGGTGAATATATTCGCAAGTGGTTGCCTGAGTTGAAGGACTTGCATAGCAAAGAAATTCACCAACCACGCAAGGATGCAATCGTAGATCTGAAGGCTTCCAGACAGGCGGCCATTGATGTGTACAAGCAGATTCTGGCAAGCCGGGAGAAAAACTAGGTCATGACTAAATTTTGAAATGATGATGAAGGCAGGGAGGCAGCTCCTTGTCTTTTTGCTTATAAATCAGGAAACATGCGAAATGAACGGTACACAGGGAAGAGTTCCAATGATCATGGAGCTGAATTCAACATTTTTGTACCGGTAAACAAAAAAAGTTAGAGTAACGACACAACAAGCGACAGGCCGCGTCACAGCGGTCTTTTTGACATGTGTGACTATATAAATCATATGATACTTACTTGGTAATTAAGGAAGGATTAAGAAATTGGACTACACATGTTAAGCAATATGCTTTTTAATAGATAGAGAGCTTAATGGACTAAGTCATATTTAACATATTGACGAAAACATGAAGGAGAATCTCTAAACGATGAGTCAAACACTGAAAAGAGAACGAATCCCGGAGTTAAATCTCGTACGGGCAATGGCGATTATCGGTGTGCTATTTGTACATTCCACATCCAATGCTTCGATGGAAATGACCAATTCGAACTATTATTGGCTGTACAACTTTGTTAATATTTTTATGAAATACGGTACACCAACCTTTATTTTTTTAAGCAGCTTTGTGTTGTTCTATAACTACTATACCCGACCGCTAGACAAGAGGTTGGTCACTAATTTCTATAAGAAGCGTTTTGTCTATATTTTGTTGCCCTACTTCTTGTTCTCGATAATGTATTATGTAGTTCTGCATTATATGTACTATCAAGGTCGTCCTTTCAATGAGTCATTGATCACTTTTATTGAAAAGTTATTTACGGGGAAAGCTTACACACATCTGTATTTTGTGTTTATTAATATGCAATTTTATCTGATCTTCCCGTTGGTACTATGGCTGTTGAAGAAGTACCCCTCTGTTGTAAAATGGTCTATTCTGATTGGGCTGTTTGTTCAATGGGCCTTTATCGTAAGTAATAAATACGGGTTCAATGTGCCTAATAAGGGAAGCTGGGCCTTCTCCTATTTTTCCTACTTCATGTTGGGTGCTTTCATGGGGGTGTATTTTCCACAGATTAAACAATGGTTTGTGATTAGCCGGGCGAATGCAACTAAAGTGCGCGTAGCTTCATGGATCTTGCTTTGGGTCGTATGGGTCTCGGCGGGACTGGCTCACGTATATATTTATTATTTGCTGCGGTTGAAAATTGCGACCTATAACACGTTATGGTACGAGCTTTTTTGGAATGTACATACCTTTGCTTGTGCACTGGTCCTTATTCAGATTGCTTATTGGCTCTACCACAAAGGCCCTGCCTTGATTGCCAAACCGCTTAATCGGCTGGGTACACTGTCATTCGGTATATATCTGATTCATCCATTTTTCCTTTTGTTTTATCGTGAGCATCCACCCCAAACAGGGGTATCCTGGTTAATTCACCTGTGGTACGCCAGCGGGTTTGGCATCGCGTTGATGGCTTCATGGATTGTGGTCGGGCTGGCGGCACGGTTCTTGCCGCATGCTTGGATTATTTTTGGTAATCTGCCCAAACCGAAGCCACGTCCTGTACCCCAGCAAAATTCGGGGCAGCTGGATGTGCGTTAGAAGCTAGTTTGTGTCATATCGTTGCCGTTTCAAGTTAGCCATGGGGTTAACTGGGGGCGGCTTTTTGTTGTACCAAAAAGTGATTCCATGCAGATAGATATTTATGTATGTGTGCTAGGGGAACGAATGTTTCTTTAACAGAATTCACGGGTAATCATAAGGCGGAGTGATAATATCCAGCAAACTTTAAGGACAGGATCAAGGTGATCATAAATGACTAGATGTGAACAATGCGGGAAACCGATGCAAGATATATTGGAATATGTGGAGCATATTCTTCACGAATGCAGTGAACAGACACCCGAATATAATTCGGAAAAATACAAGCCTTATGGCTATGAGGGTGTTCACGAGCAGATGTGATACAATAGAAAGAAACCGGATTCATTCGGAACCGAGGTGACAACATGGAGACGGGATCAATCCCTTTCCGCGATGGGAAAACAGAACACGAGACGCGACAAACCAAGACATGTATGCAATGCGGAGAGAGGCGACCTGCATCTGAGTTTCGGCGCAGAACCGGGAAACGGGCGAGTTCAGGTGCCAGACGCGGAGCCTGTCGTCGTTGTCGTCAGCTCGGTGTCCGAGAACATCATAATGGTGATATGCAGGTGGCCCAAGGGGCTGGATCTGCAAAGTTTGAGCATCGTTATGGTGGATTGGACAAGAACCTTCGGGAAGAAAGGCTCCCATCTCCGGTAACGAATGAGCGGGAACGAAACGAGCGTATTTTATTACAGATGGCTGATGGGAATGATTCGAGCCGCGACCGGGGAAGACATGTCGATTCACAAGCATTGGCAAGCCTGGCATTTGTTCAGGTTGGGGCTGTGCCTACGGATCAGACGATGGAAGATGAGGCAGCTTCTTCGATCTTTCCCTCGACTAGCCAGCGTAAGAAAAGACGAAGACGGCGGAAAAGAAAGCCGTCAGAGATGTTGGACGCTCATGCTTCTTTTGGGGCAGAGAGCGAAGGTAAGCAATCCACCGATCCGCATGCGGTGGATTCAGGGGCTCCGGGCGGGGAGCATCCGCCCGGAGATGTGCATTCGCCAGGCGTAGCCGTTGCGAATGGCAAGGGCAGTGCACAGCGGGCGCGCAAGCGAGCTGCCGCTGCAGTTCCGGCCGCCGAGCAAGCAACGGCGGCCCAAGCGCTGCTGCCGGCTACGCCGCAAGGCCCGGCAGCAACGCCAGCGCCTGCGCCAGCGGCTGCAGACCAGCCGCCCGCAGCCCGGCGCAAACGCAAGCGGCGTCGCAAGCATGCGGCCGCGCTCGCGCCCGGCGCAGGGCAGGCCCGCAGCGTAGCTGCTGAGGCTCCTGCGCCGGAGCCAGGCCTTGCCCGTGGCGATGCCAGCCGCAGTCACGTGGCTGGCATGGATGGCCGTCCGCGGCGACATCACGCGCCGCCGGCAGCGATTGACCCCGAGGATCCGGCTTCGCTTCGGACGAACCGGCAAGGCATGGTGCGCATGCGCGGCAAAACGGACAAAGGCCGCCGCTGGCACCAGGAAGTGGACATGGAGCTTGCCGTTACGCTGGTCAAGGAAAAAGCGGCTGTTGTGGTCAATCGGTACACCATACGCCGATTGTTTAGCAACAAGGATTTCAAGCGGTTTATTCTGGATCGGGATAAATATACCTGTCATTTCTGCGGCTCCTATGGAGATACGATTGATCATCTTCTTCCCCGAGCGAAAGGCGGTCATACCACTCCGCTCAATTGTGTCTGCGCTTGTAATTTGTGTAACCAATCGAAGGCAGCGATGGATGCGGACGAGTTCATTCGTTCGGGAATTCCAGAGTGGAATGCAGCCCATCAGGCAGAACTGCTTGAACTTGAGGTGCAGGAAACGGTACTGGAATAAACCATAGGGCATGTTATGCTACAGAATGCAGAAGATTCTGAGCTTTCATATGTGAAGCACACCATGATGAATTTCGGGTGTGCTTTTTTGGTTTTGCATTCCAATCTGAATATTTCTTCAAATTGACAACGATGCAACATCCCAATGTACGTTATACTTGGAGGGCGGCAGTCACATCAATTCAATATGTTTAACGGGATAAGGTTATGCGTTGACCTTAGCAACAGAGGACACGGACTGAGCTAATTCATTTTCTCGAGTTGTAAGTATTTCAACAACATGTACTGCATCGTTGTTTATACGGATGAAATAGATTGAATAGATTGGAAGGATGCGGATGACACCGGCAGCACTCGATATTATGTCATATATCACGGAGGAAAATATTCGGTTCTGGCTTGAGAAGTTTCGTTCTCTCGGTCCATTGCCGGGCATTTTGCTTACGTTTATGAAGTCTTTTGTACCGCCGCTTCCAACATTATTGATTGTGGGTGTTAACGGAGCGGTGTACGGGTTGTGGGCAGGATTTCTATATTCTTGGATCGGCATGGTGCTTGGTTGTACTGTGACATTTCTGATCGTACGAGAGATCGGAAAATCTACTTTTGTGGAAAAGTGGGCGCGTAAACCGCGTGTGCAGCGCAGTATGGTATGGATTCGCAGAAACGCATTCAGTTATGTGTTCCTGCTTAGCATTTTTCCCGTGGGTCCATTTGTCATTATTAATGTGGCTGCAGGTATCGCCCGAATGCGATTGTTATCCTTCCTGCTTGCGGTTGGATTGGGCAAAGGCATCATGATTTTCTCTGTAACGTATATTGGCTCGAATGTAGAGCAATTTCTGGAGCATCCGGTACGCTGGATCGGCGTGGTGTTGTTCATTGCGGTATCCCTGTGGGCAAGCCGGAAATTGGAGCGTCACTTCACCCGGCTTAAACCGGATCAAGATGAAGGGATTCCGTTACATCAGGCTTCTGACAAATCGATATCTTCATAAACTTAGCGAGGCAACAATATAAGGAATACAGATCGCAAATCGCAAACCAAAAACAACCACAAATCGCATTCTGCATGATCGTAAGAACGCTATCTTTAATTGCTACTGCAAAGTGTACCGATCTAATCCGAGGAGGCCCCTGCATGATACAAAATGTCTTTGAGTTTGATAACGAATTACATCAGATGAATGAGGATGAGTTAAGATCACTGTTACGTGAGCTTTACCTGCGGACAGACATGGCACGGAGTGACAAGCTTAAAGATACAGATAACATGCCTTTTGCAGAGAGGCAGCACCAGTTGTTCAGCCGATTGCACGAAGAGCGGAAGCGTAGGCATACAGAACGCTCGATGTCGGATCTGCAAAATGCTCGGGAAATCCATATCGCAATCGGGGAATCTCCATTGGGAAGTGTCAAAGTAGCCATGGGGAAATTCCCTGATCGTGAACATAGACATTTCTTTTCTCTGAATGATCATTATGCTGTAGGTCCTTTGGGTGATCTGACGGATGCCGCGGTGTTGCAACGTAGACATCTGTGGCTGGCTGAGAAACTTTACATGACAGAGCACGGGCATTATGTTCTGCAAGGTTTGGAGCAGTTGCAGCGTATAGGGCCATTCATCGATTCAATTGCTGAAGGAACTCAGGTCATCATCTGGTATGCGAATAATGGTCATGAACGAACTGGCTTGTTATATGCGCTTCATCTGCTACGCCATCGTCAAAGTCCGATCCGATTAATCGATACTACGCAACTGTTTCAAGCCTTTGATAATGCCGAATCTGAACGGGATCTTGTCCGATTGGGTGAGTTGATGCCAAATCAACTGTCCTCGATGTGGGAGAATAGCATGCATGACGAGCCATTATCTTTCGAGCAACGGAGCCTTATGGAACAAGAGTGGCTTGATCTTGCGGCACAGCCCGGGACGCTGAGATTGATGAGGGATAATGTAGTTCATAGCGTACCTGAGGACAGTCTGGATGAGTTCATTCTGGAACAGGTGAAAAAAATTTCGGCTGAACGAAAATCCGGTGAATTCATCAATGCAGCTCGCATCGTGGGGGAGGTGCTCGGAAACCTGCATCAGGCTGTAGGTGACTCCTTTATTGAATACCGGGTACGTCAACTTGTACTTGAAGGTCAACTCGACATGGAAGGTAGCCCTCGTGCCATGCGTTTCTATCGCGTCCGACTGGCAGGGACAAAGTAGCTCCAATCGGAAAATCTCTCCCTGCTTATAAGGTTTTCATTATGATAACAATTCAAAACCGACGATTGAGCCACAGCTTGGTTAAAGGTCCACCTTCTCCATACACCGGGTCTGTGCCTGGTACAGGAACCTCTTGAATCTCCTGCAACACCTCAGGCCGATCACCTGGTTTGCCTGTGCGTGTATTGTAACTCATACCTCCAGGATATGCTCCGGCAATTCGAAAATCGGAACTGGCTTCCAGACGTTTATGGCCGGTTCCGGCAGGCAGTACAACGACATCCCCGCTCTCCAGATAAACCTTCTGTCCCTTCTCGCCGCCTAGAATCAACTTCACAAATCCGCTCATTACGGCAAGTGCCTCGTGTGCATTGCTGTGATAATGATGATAGTCAAATACACCGTTAATCCAGCTGTTGCCCCAGCCGTTCCGGTTTAAGTTAAATTCAGCACGGGCAGGTTCACTCCGCCAGATTCCTTTGTATAGAAGTACTGGGAGATTCGGATGATTTGGAATGACTCCATCGTCTTGAAAATACAGGTGCTGGATAACGCTGTCATCTTGCTTTGGATTACTCATTTTGGCTCACCTCTTTCCATGTATTAACCTTCCTGGAAGCGAACAAACAAAAAAACAATGTAAAATGATACAAATTGTATCATTTTTAGGTTATAATCGATACAGACACTCTCTTTAAAGCGCCCGATGTAAAAATGGATAGGGGGAAAATGTGTGAACATCGTGGTTACAGGAGCTTCTGGATTCGTTGGATTTAATCTTTCACAGTTTTTGGCGAAAAAGGGACATCAGGTCACCCTGCTGGATCAGGACGACTATTGTCAAAGACTTGTTCACCGTCCTCCACTGCATGACATGCCTTTTATCAAGTGCAACCTCGCTGAAGACAGTCTTCATCTGCCCCACAACACAGACTACATCATTCATCTCGCAGCCATGCCTCATGTCGACTATTCATATCATCAGCCCGCAGAGGTGTTCCGCAACAATACCCTCAGTACTCAGGCCATCCTGCAGTATGCCACCGACCATGATATCCCTCTTTTGCTTGCTTCATCCGTTGAAGTATACGGCGGTGAATGGGGCCGAGTTTACAACGAGTCAGACCCTTATGCACCGGTCTCCCCTTATTCTGCTTCAAAAGTAGCCTGCGAGACACTCGCACAATCCTATGCTCAATGTTATCAGCTTCCAGTGAAAATAATCCGTTTAACCAACCTGTACGGACCATGGCAACTGCCTGATCGCATTATTCCGCGGAACTTCGGGCGGATGCTTGATGGATTGCCGCTGGATATTCAGGGGTCAGCTGTACGTGATTTTCTGTATATCGATGATGCATCGCGAGCGATCGAACAGATTATGATTAATGGTCAGGATGGACAGACCTATAACATTTCTTCCGGTATTGGAACGACAATGCAAGAGATTGGAATGCTTCTGGAGCCGCTGAACCAATCCGCAACAACGAAGGAGATACGGGAACTGGAGCCTACGCAATCCAGAGGTTCAAGCCTGGTTGTTCACTCCGGCAAGTTGCGTGCGGCGTTTGGCTGGTATCCCCAAACGACACTGGAGCAGGGGCTGGAGCAAACATTTCAATGGTATCAAAAGCATGCCGATTGGGTGAGGCTGTTCAGCCGGGAGTATCATACAACACGTGAAAGCCGCAGTTTTATCATTGATATGGCACGGTATTCGGTACCTGCGATATAAAAACAAAAAAAGCCAGGGAAGGGTGATTGTTTCAAGCGCCTTCCTTGGCTTTTTTGTGCCTCCGTCAACAGATTTACAGAGTTAAAACCGATCTGTATCTGGACGGTTAGGCTGGTTTACCTCTCTCTAGCTATCTTCACACTAGGTGTGTAGAGACATGCAGAGTATGCAAATCGGATTGCATTATTCGTGATGTTTTTTCACATCGGCCACTTTATCTTGAACGGCCCCTTTGGCCTTATCCATTTTACCCTCAGCCTGAAGGGACTTGTTGTTCGTTGCATTACCGATCTGATCCTTCACTTCGCCTTTGGCTTTGTTAATGCCTGCTATGATTTTATCGCCAGTTGAATTACTCATATCGAACATCTCCTTCGTTGTCTGGTGTAGTCCTTATTAACCGGGCTGAAGATAATTTAAACGTTAGCGTTCAGAAGACTTTCGAGAATGTATTCGTAAGTGTTGTCCGATTGATGTTTTTCTTAGTTCCTCAAGATCACCTTAAAATGATTAAATTTAGATTGCTTGAAGTTGTGAGCGGACTTCCATTGACGGCCTTTTTGCATTCTCATCCGAAAATGTTCATACTTGAGTATGAAAGATGTTTACAATGTGAGAATAAGGGCGGGGCTGTCGCTGCATAATAACCAAAGTGACCAAATTCGTTGCATGAACGGTAAATTTTTGGAAATACATTCCTGAAAAAACGTTCAACATGCACTTTCATATGTGCTTTTCGTACATATGGTTTGTTGTGATCATGTCTTAATACCACATATGGTAGCTTGTGACGTTTGGAAAAGATAAATGACCATTCGTGATAAGCCTGCACGCCTTGACAAAAAAATCGATTTTGTTACAATGTTCACAATATCTTCACAAGTGTAAAAAATTTCTTTTTCATGTTCATGTGTAAGAGGTGTAATATAAGGGTATAGAGTTCGGTTTCGGCCTGCTTGTCGTTTTGTGCGTCAACATGTGTTGTCCGCAATAAGACCCAACATACCATGCATACGTGAGAGCGGTCTTCGGCTGCGCTTATCCTAATGTGTGAAATTTGGTACATTTAGTGTATTGATGTATTTGTGGTTCGGCTCTGCTTGACAGGCATCATGAAAGTCGCGGACTTCTATCCCAAAGTAAAGGAGGACTTTCTCTTATGTCACAATCGCCTACTCAACAAGAGGTGTCAGTAACAGAAGGCGCCGAGCGCCAGTCCCTGGACGTACTGGATCAACTGATGAAGCCTGAGGTACAGGAGTCTCTAACTGTATTGGTGGAGAACCTGCCTAAATTGGCTGAAATGGTTACTGCAATGACGAAAGCTTACGACTTCGCACAAGGTATCGCTACAGACAAAGTTCTGATCAGCGACACGATGAGTGCAATGGGCGAGTTCGCTAAGCCTGTTGTAGACAAAGCTAAAGGTGTAGCTTCTGCTGCCATCGAAGCAAATGACCGTGCGCAAACAGAGCAATCTTCAGTTGGCCTGTTCGCTATGCTCAAAATGCTTAAAGATCCAAACGTACAACAAACGCTTCGTTTTGCTCAATCTTTCCTGAGCATCCTGAACGAGCGTCAACAACCGAAACGTTAAGACTTAGAAGAACGGAGGATGGATATGTCGAAGCAAATTTTGATCTTGGGTGGAGGATACGGCGGTCTATTGACTGCGCTGACTGCGCGTCAATACTTGACTCCGGAAGAAGCGACAATTACTGTCGTGAACCGTTACCCTACACACCAAATTATTACGGAACTGCACCGTCTTGCAGCAGGAAGCATTTCTGAGCAAGCAGTTGCTCTCCCGCTTGAAAAATTGCTGCGCGGTAAAGATGTGAACCTGAAAATCGACACGGTGGATACAATTAAGCCGGACGAGAAAAAAGTTCTCATGACTAGCGGCTCCACATACTCTTACGATGCGCTTGTTGTTGCTCTGGGTAGCGAAACAGCTTACTTCGGAATTCCAGGATTGCAGGAATACAGCTTCACGCTGAAATCCGTTAGTGATGCAAACCGAATTCGTGCGCATGTTGAAGCACGTCTTGATGCATACAAACAATCCGGCAACAAAGCAGACGCTACGTTTGTTATTGGTGGCGGTGGCTTGACGGGTATCGAGCTTGTCGGCGAATTCGTTGATCTTCTTCCAGGTGTATGTAAAGAGAAAGGTATCGATTTCAACGATATCTCCCTCTACACGGTTGAAGCAGGTCCTTCCATCCTGGCAGGTTTCCCGCCAGAACTGGTTGATCGTGCGAAATCCAGTCTCGAAAAACGCGGCGTAAACTTCATTGTTGGCGTAGCTATTACCGAGATGAAAGAAAACGAAGTTATGCTGAAAGACGGCAGCTCCATTCCTACGAACACACTGGTATGGACTGGTGGCGTACAAGGTAATGCAGTTGTTGCTAACAGCGGAATTGAAGTGGATCGCGGCCGTGCGAAAGTAACGGAAGTTCTGCAATCTACATCTCACAAAGATGTATTTGTTGCTGGTGACAGCGCAGTAGTCTTCCCTAGCGAAGGTGCTCGTCCGTACCCTCCAACAGCACAACTGGCTTGGCAAATGGGTGAAACGATTGGTCACAACCTGGGCGTAATGTTCAAAGGTGGCGCAATGGAATCCTTCTCGCCAATCTTCTCCGGTACGCTGGGAAGTCTGGGTCGTAAAGATGCTGTCGGCATGATCGGTGGCAACCAGACTCGTCTGAAAGGTCTGCCTGCAACCATGATGAAAGAAGCAAGTAACATCCGTTACCTGTCCCACATCCATGGCTTGTTCGCACTGGCTTATTAATCTATAGCACTAACGTTAGAGGGCGCCCATTGGGCGTCCTTTTTTGGTATGTACTTTTGAACATGAACATGATGGATATGAAACTAAACGAGACAGAAGAGAGTTGTTTCGTGCAGATCGTAATACATAATGAATTCATATAGGACAGTGAGCAGCTTATCCCCGTATAACATCTCGGGCTCAGTAAGGATAGGTTACTTAACGGTATGAATATGGAGCATTATACAGATATTAAACGGAATGATAGACACGGATAGAAGCAGGAAAGAAATGAAAACAGAAGCCGGAGAGAAACAAAAACAGAAGCAACAGTAGAAGAGAAGAGGGAGGCGTGACCATGCTTATCATGTGCAGGGCAGCGTGTCCGTACCTTTTACAAAATCATGTTGGTATTCAGTACTATGTGTACTACGTAAGTGTCACAGAACCTCGATTGGAGGAAGTGTCGTATACAACAGAGGTAGGATGAGAGACAGAATGATTTGGCACGGAGCCAAGATGTGTGTAAGCGATGTGCAATTCTGTCTGCGCTTAAAAGCACCCGCTTTCGTTTAAAAGATAGGATGGATGGGGAATAATTAAAAATTTTATAAGAAGATCAACAACATAACAGGCGTAGAGTGAGATTAAATCACTCTCGTGCCTACCCTGAGAGGAGAATAAACAATGAATGTACTGGTGATTGGAGCAAACGGACAGATTGGTAAACACTTGGTAGAACAGCTGGCACAGGAAGGCAAACATCAGGTCACAGCCATGATTCGCAAGCCGGAGCAGGCAGACGCATTGAAGGAACTAGGTGCACAGGTTGTCATGGGTGATCTGGAGGGTACAGTGGATGAGCTGGCCGAAGCGATGAAAGATCAGAATGCCATTGTGTTTACGGCAGGTTCCGGCGGTTCGACGGGCCCGGACAAAACTTTGCTTATCGACCTGGATGGTGCGGTGAAAACGATGGAGGCTGCAGAGAAACAAGGTATTTCCAGATATATTCTGGTCAGTGCCTATGGTGCAGATCAGCGCAGTAAGTGGCCGGAAGAGATCAAACCGTACTATGTGGCTAAGCATTTTGCGGATCGGGCCTTGTTTGCCAGTGACCTGAACTACACGATCATCCGCCCCGGAGGTCTGAAAAATGAACCGGGCACCGGCAAAGTGGCTGTGGGAACTGAACTGAAACCGGGTAGCATTGCTCGCGAAGATGTGGCACGTGTCATCGCTGCCTCCTTGCAGGAAGAGAAGACCTATCGGATGGCCTTTGATCTGGTGGCTGGAGACCACTCCGTTTCCGATGCTTTGGGCAAATTGTAAGCAGATGTTGTAAAATGACGAGAGAATGATATGACGGGGTGAGGGGGAATCAGCATGAATGAAGCTGTGCTGGTCATTGAAGATGAGCCCAAAATTGCACGACTGCTTGAACTGGAATTGCAGTACGAAGGATATCAGGTCACGAAGGCAGGCAGTGGGACGGAAGGGCTGGAAAGGTACAGTGAAGGACAATGGGATCTGATTCTACTGGACATCATGCTGCCAGGCCTGAGTGGTATTGAAGTTTTGCGACGGATTCGAGCGAGAGATGCCGTAGTCCCGATCCTGATGCTGACAGCCAAGGACTCGGTGGAGGACAAGGTGTCCGGCCTGGATCTGGGTGCCAATGACTATATCACCAAGCCGTTTCAGATTGAAGAGTTGCTCGCACGAGTCCGGGCAGCATTGCGTCTCGCCGCGGCAGCTTCTGCAAGAAAGACGGTTCATGCCTTGGAGCAGGAGGCAGAGCAGGGAACGTCGGATCAGTTGCAGGAAGCGCAGGAGGAATGGTTAACTGCTGCGGGTTTGAAGCTGAACGAGGGAACACGTGAAGTGTTTCGGGATGGACAGGCTATCGAACTTACCCCGCGTGAGTTTGACCTGCTGGTATATATGCTGCGTAATCAACGTCAGGTCCTCAGCCGGGATCAGATCGTACAATCGGTGTGGGGATACGATTATTATGGCGATACCAATGTGGTGGACGTGTATATCCGTTATGTGCGCAAGAAGGTGGATAACGGATTCACACCACCCTTAATACATACCGTAAGGGGCGTAGGATACGTCCTGAAGGAGCAATCATGAGCCTGCGCAGTAAAATCTACGGATACTCGTCGGTTCTATTTGCTGTGCTGTTAATTGCAGTAAATCTGTCTGTGTATCTCGTCTTTGAGCGAGTATCCATCAATAATGAGATCAGACGAGTGGAAGCCGAGGCGGATTCGATCGTCACAGGGGTACGTCAGTCAGCCGGCTCCATCCCGCCAGATGATCTGCTCCGGGCCTATGCGCCCGTGAATGGCATGCTGCGAATTGTGCATGAAGATGGAAGCAGTTCTCCAGTAACGACAACGGGAGCATCCGAACAACTCAGCAAGTTGTCTTATCAATATGAGAATGAGAAGAAGGCAGAGTATACCCAGGTGGATCAGGTAGGATATGTGTGGGTATCCATGCCATTAATCTGGCCGGACGGAGAAGTGGTAAACCTGCAGCTAACTCAGAGTGTGGCTGAAACAGAGAATGGACTTGCCACCCTGCGTACAGTATTAGTAATCGTGACCATTATTGCACTGATTCCTGCCGTGATCTCCAGCCGAATTTTGGCGAATCGCATGACAAGACCGATCCAGCAAATGACACGTACAATGAGTGATATTCAGGCGAGTGGACAGTTCAAGCGACTTCCGCTGGAGGCAAAATCAAAGGACGAACTGAACACGATGGGACAGACGTTTAATCGCATGATGGAACTGCTGGAATCAAACTTTGAACGACAGGAGCGTTTTGTATCGGATGCATCCCATGAACTGAAAACACCCCTGACCATCATTGAGAGTTATGCCAGTCTGCTCCAGCGCCGGGGTAAGGAGCGCCCTGAAGTCTTTGATGAAGCTGTGGAAGCGATCTTGTCTGAATCGGTACGTATGCGTGAGATGACAGACCAGTTGTTGCTGCTGGCCAGGCAGCCTGAGCAATGGAATGTACAGCTGGAACGTGTAGATATTACGAAGCTGGCTGCGGATTCCGCACGTGCGTTCCGCGAAGCGTACCACCGGGAAGTACGATGCTACGCTTCAGGCCCGATCTGGGCGATCAGCGATGAGAGCAAGCTGAAGCAGATGCTGTTTATATTACTGGATAATGCACGGAAATATAGTGAAGAAGCTATTGAAGTCAAGCTGGAGGCACAGGGCGAGAGCTGCCGGATACGAATCGTAGATAAGGGCATCGGTATGCGGGAGGAGGATCTGGCGAAGGTGTTCGACCGTTTCTACCAAGCGGATGTCTCCAGAACACGAAGCGGCAGTGCCGGCGGGTCCGGACTTGGATTGTCTCTTGCCAAAGAGCTGGCAGGCGCCGTGGGAGCACAGATTGAACTTTCCAGTACCGAGGGTATGGGTACGGAGGCTTGTATTATTTTTCCACAATTCAGATCCGAAAACTCAGCCAGTCCACTTAGCTCACTCTCATGAAATTCTCATTCTTCTCTTCTATACTGGATGGAGTGATTTAATCTGAACTAAAAATGTTCACCTAGAACAATCCAGAGACAGTATAAGTTGGAGAGGTGCTGTGATTCCTGGATTTTTGGAATATTCCCTTTTCTAGGGGGCAGGAACTGGCGGCATATGCGTGAAGATGTTGGCGAAGGTGAGGAGGAAGTGCATATGACAGAGCAGGAACAACGGCCTGAAATGATACGAAGTGAACATAAACATAAGCATGGGCGTGAAAATAAAAATACAGACAGAAGTAATATAGGTAAAGGGTCGCGAAAGTTACTGTGGTGGGGAGCTGGAACACTGGCTATCGTGCTCCTCGCCGTATTAATATGGTGGAAACCGTGGGTACCTGCCCGTCAGCAGTTATCCGCCGATGCAGCAGCACAATCTGTGCTGAATCAATATCCGGGGGAGATCATTCATTCCACCCTGAAAGATGGTACGTATCTGATGCAGCTTCGTTCGGAGACAGGTCTATACGATGTGCAGGTCGATGCGTTTACGGCAGCTGTCCAATCGATCAAACGTCTGGAAGCAAGTCCGCAGGCTGAAGAGAAGACGTTGTGGGGCCGTGAACAGATGAAGTCGGAGCTGCTGAAGCAGAGAGCCGGGGAGACGCTTGTGTCGCTGGAGTTAGTTGAACAGCAGGGCAGCCCTGTGTACACCGCAGTAGTGAAAGCCAAGGACAACAGCCGTCAAGAACTGACGATTGATCCGTATACAGGAGAGATTCTTTCCTCCAAAGCGATCAAAGCAACCCCTGTGTCCGGCGGTGGAGGGACAGAGAAAGCGCCGCAGTTTCTAAGTGAGAAACAGGCCAAGCAGAAAGCACTTGCGAGGGTTCCCGGCGAGGTGGATGATGTGGAGCTGCGTGGTACGAACAGTGGCAATCCTTACTACCTGGTCGAAATCGATCTGAAAGACGGACGGGAAGCTACGGTGCAGGTGAATGCAATCTCGGGTGCTATTCGTTCGGTAACTTGGGATAAGGACGACGATTAAAAGTATTTTTAAAAATAAATAGATTGAACAGTTTATGTTAAAAAAATGCAGGGAACGTGTAGCGATAACCACTAGGTTATATCGTCCTATAAAAAGGTGTAAGCATACTCTCCCCATTTTCTCATCAAATTCTAATCTTTCTCTCGCTGATCTCTCATTCGTTCAGGTTATTCTATATTTGTAGACGAGAACGAGAATATTAACGAGGAGATGAATGATGATGATGAACAAACATAAACTATGGATTGGTAGCTTGTCCGCAGCAGTGCTGCTTGGTGGGTCAGCCGTTGCAGCCAGTGGTAATATCAATGGACAACCTGCCCCGCAAATACAAGCTGGAACAACGCAGTCCGCACCAGCATCAGTGACACAGTCCACGAGTGCAAATCAGAACAACACAGGTAAGCTACTGACAGCATCACAAGCCAAATCCATAGCTCTGAAAGCAGTGGAAGGCAAAGTCGACGATGTGGATCTGGAGCGCAGAAACGGTCAAACGTTTTATGAAGTCGAGATCGACAGAAAAGGTAGCCCGGATGTGACGGTTAGATTGGATGCGTACACGGGCAAGGTGCTCGCAGTGATCAATGATGACGACGACAATGACGATGATGATTATCGTAATAATGGAACAGCTAACTCTTCGAGTGAGTCTGCTTCCAATCAGGTTAAACTGACGGTTGCGCAAGCTTCCAACATTGCACTGAAACAAGTGACCGGTGGGAAAGTAACAAAGGTAGAACTGGATCGTGACAATGGCCGCTATGTCTATGAGATCGAATTAAGAACGGCTCAAGGCGAGGCAGATGTTGATATTGATGCAAACACAGGCAAGGTGTTGTCGTTTGACCAGGATTTTGATGATGAGGATTGATGGGTAGCTTCCATATCATACTAGTCCGAAACAGTGTGCTTAGGCTACAAAGCTTAAGTCTGATGAACCAGACAGTAAGACGCTTCGAATGAAGCGTCTTTTTTGTATAGCTTTATGGACACCGAATTATTTAACAACTTTCCAACTACTCATAACGTTATTTTGTTCAAGACCTAGAGGAGGGGAGGGGTTCCAGATAAGCCTACTCACAATACGTTTTTTTCAATACAGATATAGGTAAATCCGAACTAGAGGTCATTGAATTTGCTAATACATACTATAACTATGATTGAGGAGTGACCTCCAATGAAAAAAAAAATTATCAGTACTACATTAATAATGACTGTTATAACAGGGACTGCATTAAGTATTTATGCTAGTAATAATTATGGTGAGGGCAAGGCAGATATCCCATCGAGTCCTGCTACTCACAATGGGATAAGTACTGATAAGGAAATGAAAATAACTGACGTTGATAACCCAAACAATCCCTACGTTACTGCTTCAGTGAAATTGTCAGAAGAGGATATTAAGAGTGGTCAAGAAAGTCTCGACAGTATAATTAATCCTTTTGGAACTTTTAATAAGGTGGCCCAAAAGGACTCCTCCATTTCCGAAGAGGAAACCGTTGATAATTTAGATGATGTCGCTGCTGATACAAAACAGATTCTTCATTACGGTAATTACTTTGTTAAAAGCGATTCTTAGAATAAATCTTTTGAAGAAAGAAGCCTATATACTGGGTTTCTATATAAAGGTAGTAAGTATCCTTAAGTAGACGTTTATATTTCAAGCATAGCTAAGGAAACGATCTGCATGGCTACATCGCGAATAATTGTAACAACATTTCGTTGCTTGTAATATGGCTTTCGAGAATGATGAGTCTCCTAGACTACATAGGAAGTTGAATCCAAACTGTGGTAAACTAGTAGAATTGTAGAAAATAGTAGAGAGAAGGAGCTGGATAACGAAGTGGCTTTAGAACAAGAGTTGTCAAAAACGAACAGAGAACAAGTACTATCAATTGAAGGCTTACGTATGAGGTATAACGGGCGTTATGTGTTGAACGGCATCGACCTGGAAGTTCATCGAGGAGAGATGATTGGATATATCGGGCCGAACGGAGCCGGCAAGAGTACAACGGTGAAGATTATGCTCGGGTTGGTAGAAGGGTATGTGGGGAACGTTCGTATTTTTGGTCAGGATATCGCAGACGGCAATGTGGAATATAAGCGCAGAATCGGTTATGTGCCTGAAGTGGCTGAATTGTACGAACAGTTGACTCCAGCCGAGTATCTGACGTTTGCCGGAGAGTTATATGGCTTGTCCTATGAAGATGCGGATTATAAAGCGAAGCTGCTGATGGATTGTTTTGGACTGGAAAAATCATACCACTCGCGCATTGCCTCCTTCTCGAAGGGGATGCGTCAGAAAGTACTGTTGATCTCGGCACTGCTACATGATCCTGATCTGCTGTTCTTGGATGAGCCGCTCAGCGGACTGGATGCAAACAGTGTGATGGTGGTGAAAGAGATTTTGTCGCAGCTGTCAGCAAAAGGTACAACGATCTTCTATTCGTCACACATTATGGATGTGGTGGAGAAGATCAGTAGCCGGATTGTACTGATTGCCGAGGGCCGTGTGGTAGCAGATGGCACGTTCAAGCAACTTCAGCAGCAATCGATGGAAGGGTCACTGGAAGAAGTGTTTAACCAATTGACAGGCTTCAATGAACATAAGGCGATTGCTGAGCGCTTTGTGTCGATTGTGCAGGAGGTGAACTAATATGGCGGAACCCTCCGATTTTCGTACGCTCAAAATTCTGGATCGTTTTCGGCCTATTATCGCCAAGACGGGTGCTGATTATGATGTGCTTCGCCTTATTTTACGGGTGAAATTTCAGATGGATCAGCGCAGAGTACCCACGATTATGTCAACCAGAACCAAGAGCAAGGAAAGCAAAGAAGGTAACCAGTATGTTCGTTCCCTCTGGCTGTATGCCCTGATGGGAGCAATCATGGTTCCCTTTGTCGTCTGGAATACAGGACAATTCATGCTTCAGATGGGCATTCTGTTTGGCGTGCTGATGTTTATGATTATGACGTCGATGATTTCGGATTTTTCATCCGTGCTTCTGGACATCCGGGATCGCAACATTATATTGACGAAACCGGTCAACGCTCGAACCGTGGGAATGGCCCGAGCTATTCATGCAGGGGTCTATCTGGTGCTATTGACGGGTTCGGTGACGGCTGCGCCGCTCATTGCCGGGTTGGTTACGCACGGGATTGGTTTCTTCCTACTCTTTCTGTTTCAGATTATTCTGATTAGCATGCTGATCCTGGTGACCACATCCCTCATCTATCTCTTCATGATGAAGTTTCTGGATGGGGAGAAGCTGAAAGACATGATCAATATGGTGCAAATTCTGCTTTCGGTGGGGATTGCAATTGGATATCAGTTTGTCGTTCGTTCCTTCGATATTATTGATTTTAAAGTAGCTTTTACGCCGGAATGGTGGCAACTGCTGTTACCTCCGCTATGGTATGCTGCTGCATACGATTGGTTATTCGCAGGTCGTGGCGGGCTGTGGATCTACACGTTGACAGCGCTTGCTGTTGTTGTTCCGGTGATATGCCTGATCGTATATGTGAAGCTTATGCCATCCTTCGAGCTGTATTTAGAAAAAATGGCTCATTCCGGCCAGACATCGAGTCGCCGCCGTGGAAAATGGGATCGCTTGGTTGCCAAGCTGTTCAGTCGTTCTACCGAAGAACAAGCCTGCTTTCGCCTCTCAGCCAGCATGATGCGCAATGAGCGGGAATTCAAGCTTAAAGTATACCCTACGCTAGGTTTTTCGTTAGTAATGCCTTATATTTTCTGGTATACGGCTCTACAATCATTGAGCTGGACGGAGTTCAGACAAAGTTCATTTATGTACACCTTATACATTATGCTGGTTCTTTTGGTAACCACCGTAATCATGCTGAAATATTCTGGCCAGTACAAGGCTTCATGGATCTTTCGTGTGGCGCCGATGGTGAATGAAAATGTATTATATCGAGGCGCCCTGAAGGCGTTTCTAAGCAACATATTTATACCCGTATTTCTGTTGAATGTGATTGTGTTCACATGGACATTTGGACTTCGAATTTTGCCAGATGTTGCGGTTATTCTGCTCACAGCTACGGCGCTAATCCCGGTATCCGGCAAGTTTATGCTGCAAAAGCCGCCGTTCTCCCAATCGTTCAGTGTGGCCCAGCAAAGTGACGGCTGGTACATTTTCGCTGCTTTACCTGTATTCGCTTTACTGTGGGGTGCTCATGTCTTCTTCCGCTCCTTCTCCGGAGGTGTCTGGATGTACGGTGTGATCTTGATTTTGGCGAATGTGCTGTTATGGAAGCTGTTGTATCGGGTGAAGAAACCAGTGGTCAAGTCGTCTGCGGTGGTTTGAGTTAAAAAGCATCTTGGGAACATGTCCAGAGTTTTAATTGGATGATCTGGGATTGACTCAAGTGTAAACTTTTGCAGTAAGTCTATGCAGTAAGTATCTATGTCTATTTAAAACTCATTCTATGTAGTAACTCTATTTGATAACACTGTTTAATAAGTCTACGTAGTAACTCTATGCGGTAAATACTATGCAATAAGTCTACGTAATAACTTTATGCAGTAAGTACTATGTAATAACTCTATGTAATAACTTAATGCAAAAAGTACAATGTGATATCTCTATGTAGTACCTCTACTCTTGAATGATGTATGTAAACTTTTAATTTAGCTCCGTGTGCAACTTGTAATTACCAGCACGCGGGGCTTTGTTTTATCATAAGGGTGGTCAGCCAGGGAAAGATGCGAAGAGGTGGAGTAGGGTAGAGGGGAGTTCAAAATGAAGTGAATGAACTGAAAAGTGACAATGACTGAAGTAAGATGGACCAAGTGCAATAAGTAACCCACAGTGCACTAGAAGCCAAAGAAAGTGGAGTAGATAGGATAGTAACCCGAGTAAGTAATTTCGGCAAAGTAGATAGGGATAGGTAATCCGGTATAAGTAACTCAAGTGCAGCAGATAGAGAGAGGTAACCAGAGTAAGTAACTCAAAGTGAGTTTGTATTCTAACGATCTCAGATGAGCTTATTTGGACGAAAAGTGGCTCTCATGAATTCTAACGATCACCAGGAACCTTATTTCTGCACAAGAGGGTGTTTTAGTCCGAAGAAGAGCCGATTTTTGCAAAATAGCGTCTCTGGTGATCGTTAGCTTGGGAAAACATGCGAAATGGGCCAAATAAGCTCTCCTGAGATCGTTAGAGTGTTGCGACAAGTAAATTAGGCGTAAATGTAAATGTGGATGTAGGTGAGGAACTTTTAGAATAAAGAGTTATGCAAGGCTCCGAATGAAAAAGATTGAAACAGTACTAGCCCAATCATTGCAAAACATAGCTGCTTCAACCACATTTATTGGGGCTCATCTGCCTGGCCAGATCGCAGAATAGCCTCAGCCAGATGATCTGCAGCATCTGCAGTGGAGATTCCATTTCGCGCAGCTTCTGCGTATACCTTGCTGAGGGTTGTGGCAATCCCCGCCACCTTTTGGCGAATCAGGTCAGGCCCGGCGCCCTGCAGTTCGCAGGCGGTGCTGATAATGCCGCCTGCGCTCAGCACGTAGTCAGGCGCGTACAGGATGCCGCGCGCCTGCATGCGGCCAACAACCAGCTGACGTTCACTCAGCTGGTTGTTGGCCGCCCCGGCGACAATGGAGCAGCGAAGCTCCTCCACGGTCGCCGGGGTCAACACGCCCCCTAGGGCACAGGGGGCGAACACCCTGCAGTCAGCGCCGTGAATATGGGCCGGATCGGCCGAAATGGCGCCGCTGAACTGCACAAGGGCACGTTGTACACGTTCCTGTACAACGTCTGCCACGATCAGCCGTGCCCCGGCTGCATGCAGGTAACGGCACAGGGCATACCCGACCTTGCCCAGTCCCTGGACGGCAACGGGAATGCCCTGCAGATCGGCTGCGCCCTGATGGTGCAGAGAGGTGACAATGCCGGTGTACACGCCGTAGGCCGTCATGTCGGCAGTGAAGTCATCCTGTGCGCCAAGCGAACCTGTGGTATCCGTCACATATGCCGTCTCCACCCGGATCTGGTCCATGTCTGCCGCCGTAGTGCCTAGATCCAGACCTGTCACGAAGCGGCCGTTTAGTCTCTCCAGACAGCGACCTAATGCCCGGAAGCGCAACGCACGCAAATCTTCACCCTTCGCAGAGTCTGCCAGTCCTGCGCCAAGCGTATCACCCTTCGCAGAGTCTGCCAGTCCTGCGCCAAGCGTATCACCCTTCGCTGGGTCTGCCAGTCCCGCACCAAGCGTATCACCCTTCGCAGAGTCTGCCAGCCCTGCGCCAAGCGTATCACTTTTCGCAGAGTCTGCCAGCCCTGCGCCAAGCGTATCCCCCTTCGCAGTACCCGCCAGTGTCTTGCTAAGTGTACCTTTCTTCACGGGGTCCACCAGCGCGCTGCCTTCCCGTTTTTCCTTCATCGCTTCTGTCCGCTCCGATGGGCCAGTCACGTCCCAGACGACTGCTTTGCCCCCGCCATAAGGAAGGCCTGCCATGGCATTTTTGTAAGTCATGCCTTTGGCCAACTTCACCGCGTCCTGGATTGCTTCTTCTTGAGATGTATAGGTCCAGCATCGACATCCACCCAAAGCCGGGCCCAGAGAAGTATTATGAATCGCTATGATTGCTTTAAGTCCGCTGGAGGAATCGTAGCAAAAAACAAGCTCTTCCATGCCTTCCCGCTCTATTTCCTGCCATATCTGCATGGTACACTCCTCCTTTGATGTTAAACCGGTAATGCACACGTAAGGTATTCCGGTTCCCGATGAGACCTGCATCCCGCTCGTATCTTACCCCCGAATCGGACTCTCGATTGCTCCATAAGGATAAGGGCTTACCCTACATCCAGTGTGGTTAATACAGCATATTCACACCTTGGCTTTTACGCCCCTGCGACCTTCGCCGGGTTGAACATCGGTTCAAACGGTTTTATAATGGCAATTCCGGCACAAACGGACCAGATCGATGCCAGAAAATTTACATCAAGCCGTTTAGGAAGAGGGCATAACGTCCAATGATGGAGATAGAGGATTGGGATGAGATGTATGTAATGATTGTATAAAATGAATAGTTCAATCTATATATTCGAAAAAACTCGCCATGCAGCATGTAACAGAGAGCCTGTTTTACTTACTGTAAAAGGCTGGGAAAGAGGGATAGCCATTGCTTAAAATATTGATATTTATCTTTTTAATTCAGATTGTATATGTTTCGGCCTACACCCTTCGCATGATCTTAACGCTCAAAGGACAGAAATACATCGCTGCCCTGATCAGTATGGGTGAGATTGTGATCTATGTGCTGGGCTTGAATCTGGTGCTTAACTATTTGAAACAGCCAGAAGCCCTCATCGTATACGCCGTGGGATACGGGCTGGGGGTACTGCTCGGTGCATGGATTGAGGAAAAGATTGCACTTGGTTACATTACCGTAAAAGTGATTTGCAACCAGATGGACGGAGGGCTGGCAAATGCTTTGCGCGATAGAGGGTACGGTGTAACCTCGTGGGTCGGCAGCGGACGAGACGGAGATCGGCTGGTCATGGAGATTTTGGCGAAACGCAAAAACCAGAAGCTGCTCTACCAGACCATTCTGGCTCTCGATCCCAAAGCTTTTGTCATTACCGTTGAGCCCAAACAGTTCCATGGCGGTTTCTGGACACGTTCCATCAAAAAGTAAAATCGGGCAGGTCTGCACTAGATGCAGTCCTGTCTTTTTTAATTTCATTTTTTCCACACACGTGTTAATCACTTTATAAATGCCTTCCCCCTACAATTCCCGTTTTACAGGTTGACCTCATACGATGCCAGGTTGTTTCGGGTACAATTTGCCTCCCGTCCGCCATGATCACAGAAATGTGAAATCAGGATTATTGTTGTAATCGATTTCAAAACTTACATTGTAAATATGTCACTTGCGACATGAACATGGTGCATAGGGCAGACAGGCAAATTCAAATTCATCATTATACTTTCGGGAGGAATCAATTCGATGAAAAAAACAGTACGAAGTTTATGCAGCACGGCTCTGGCTCTTACGCTAGGGTTCACACTATTATCCGGACCTGTGAGTGTGCAGGCAGCGGACAATGCAGATTACAATCTGACCGGTTTCTCCCAAGGCAATACGGGCGGAGGAATCATCAATGAGTCAAACACGTCCACGTATAAAAAAGTGTATAATGCCACCGACCTGGCGCTGGCTCTGAAGAAGAACTCCGGTGTCAAAGTCGTTGAAATTATGAACGACCTCGATTTAGGATGGAACGAGATTCCAAGCGCGGCGCAGACTTCACCTTTTGCCAAGCATAACGATGCCCTGACACATCCTGTATTGAAGCAGACGGGAGTCAGCAAAATTACGGTAGATGGCTTCAATGGACTGACCCTATTTTCAGCCAACGGCTCCAAGATCAAACACGCTGCCATCACGGTGAAGCGAAGCTCCAATGTGATTATTCGCAACTTAGAGTTCGATGAGCTGTGGGAATGGGATGAATCCACCAAAGGGGATTATGACAAAAACGATTGGGATTACATTACCCTTGAGGATAGTAGCGGCGTATGGATTGATCACTGCACGTTTAACAAAGCCTATGACGGACTTGTCGATTCGAAAAAAGGAACCCGTGGTGTGACCATCTCGTGGTCCACCTTCAAAGGAGATGACGGCAGCGCGAACAGCTGGGTCACCCGTCAGATTAACGAGTTGGAAGCAAACAAAGCTTCCTATCCGATGTACAACTACCTGCGCAGCAGTGCGGTGGGTCTAAGCAAGGAAGATGTCATTGCTATCGCCGGACCGCAGAAAAAAGGACATCTCGTCGGTGCGACCAGTCTAGAGTCCACTAATGCTAACCTGTCCATTACACTGCATCATAACCTGTACAAAGACATTCAGGATCGCATGCCACGTCTGCGCGGCGGTAATGCTCATGCGTATAACATCATCATGGATGCGACCGATGCACGTTCAGCCCAAGCGCGTATTACTGCTGCTATGGCAACAGCCATCGCTTCCAAAGGTTACAAATTCGGTATCACCAGCAATGGTGCCATCTCGACCGAGAGCGGCGCTGTACTGGTTGAAAAATCAGTAATCAAGGATGTGCAGTATCCTGTACGCAACAATCAAACTAACCCTGCGGATTCGACCTATACAGGTAAAATCAGCGTGCTAGATACGATCTACTCTCTGGATGGAAGCTCTTTCCGTGGCAACAGTGACACAGCGGGTAGCCCGCTGGCACCTGTTCCAGCCGTGATCATACCGTTCTCGTGGAATAGCTTTACTTCCCTGCCATACAGTTATCAGACGGATGATCCGTCTACGCTGAATGCACGGCTGACAAGTTCCAATGGTGCAGGTGCAGGCAAACTAACCTGGTCTAAAGACAACTGGCTGAAAACAAGCTACTAATTAAGCTATACAGTACACCAAAAGACCAGATGCACGAAAAAAACAAGCGGCTCCACAACAAGGTTGTGGGAGCCGCTTGTTTTTAAATTTTACTTACTCCATTAAGTCGTCAATTGGTTTTTTGATTCCGGTGCGACATTCACCGAGTCGCGATAGATAATATTGCCCTTCACATGAACACGACCGAAGCTGCGATTAGGATTATCGATCTTTTTGAGCATGGATTGAACAGCTGTGCGTGCCATCTGCTCGATATCCACCTCAACCGTGGTGAGCTTGGGTTCAGACAACATGGCGTAGATATCATTGTCGAAACCAACGACAGAGCATTGAGCTGGCACTTGAATACCCAGCGAAGTCAGCTTCTGCACGAGCAGATGAGCGACTTGATCACAGTTGCAGACAAATGCGGTTGGCAGCTGTGCGGGCAGGTCAATCTCGATAAAGGTTCCCCGTTCGTCCCGATCATTCAGGATGAGATCTGGATTCATAGGTAGCCGATGTTCCAGCAGGGATTTGTAATAACCGAGGAATCGATCCTGAATGCTACTGGTCGAATAGAGATTACCGACATAAGCAATGCTGCGGTGCCCCTGCTGAATCAGATAGTTCGTTAACTCATACGCGGCATAGAAGTTATCGGTCACCACGGAATCGATATCGGAATGCTCATCGTAGAAGTCGAGGAACATCTTTGGAACATCCATCGACTGCACCAGTTCAATATATTCTTTGCTGATCTGACCGAGCACAATGAAGCCGTCCACCTTGCTGTCACTGTACAGCTTGGGCAGGGCTAGCTCTTCTTCGTCCTCACTGTTCAAAATATGGAGAATGCCGAAGTACCCCTGATCCTCCAGATGTTTAGTGATGCGTTGGAACACGCGTACATAGAACGATTGCGTAGGCCCGGTGAACCGCTCCGGGATAATTACGCCGATATTATGGGTTAAGCCTTCCTTCATTGAACGGGCTGTGGCGTTATACCGATAACCCATCTGGACGGCAAGTTGTTTAATCTTTTCCTTTAATTCGCCACTGACACCATCTTTGTCATTTAACGCTTTCGAGACGGTCACACTGCTGACCCCGAGCTTGTCGGCGATATCCCGCATGGTGATATTGTTTTTCAGCTTTGGTCGCCTCCTTCAAGCCGGTTTAGATACAATGTGCTGCATCTATGATGACTGCTTTCTTCCAAACATAACAACAATCCATATTAGTATACCTCGTTAACAACCTGGAATAAAGCCATTCCAGGCATCGCATCACTAATTTTTGCCAAGCCCGAAAGGGGATTAAGGCTGATCTCCCAATGTTAATTTCATTGCTTTTGCAATAAACGTTCGTTCTGCTCAATCAGGTTGCCACGCTGGCTGGCACAGTCCAGAGAACGATAAGGATCAGCTGGAGTATTAAACGTGTAATCGACCAGTTGACTCAGCGTGGTTGTAGCGACATGGCAGCGTGTATCACTGGATGCATAGTAGATAAACACCTCATCCTTTTCATTGACTACAGCACCGTTGCAAAAAATGACATTGGATACATCGCCCACACGTTCATCATCATAAGGGGCGATGAAATGGCCGCCCGGCTTGGCAATGATACGTGCCGGATCGTTCAGAGCGGTTGCGAAAGTGTACAACACATACCGAAGACCAGCTGCGGTATTTCGTACCCCGTGGGCAATATGAATCCAGCCGCGGTCTGTTTTGAGCGGAGCAGGACCCTGACCGTTTTTGGCTTCATAAACCGTATGGTATTTCCTTTCATCTATAACAATCTCTTCATGAATAACGGGATTCAGGATATCCTCGCACAGACCGAAGGCAATACCACCACCGCTGCCTGTAGAGATGAAGCCATCCTGCGGACGCGTGTAGAAAGCATATTTACCATCGACAAACTCGGGGTGCAACACCACATTCCGCTGTTGCGGGGAGTTCGTTGTCACGTTAGGGAGACGTTCCCAACCGATCAGATCGCGCGTGCGAACCAGTCCCGCCTGTGCAACAGCACTGGAGGTGTCGAAGGCAGGAGCTTCCGGGTCTTTGCGTTCCGAACAATAGATGCCATAGATCCAGCCGTCCTCATGCTGAACCAGACGCATGTCATATTGATTCGTTTCCTCTGCATCAATGTCGTCCCAGATGAGCGGTTTGCCGATGAAGCGGAATCCGTCAACACCGTTGTCACTTTCGGCGAGTGCAAAGATGGATTTTCGATCCAGTCCTTCCGTGCGTACAACCATAATGTATTTGCCTTTAAAATAAATGGCTCCCGGGTTAAGTGTGGCATTAATGCCCAGACGCTCCATGAAATACGGATTTGTGGTCTCGTTCAGATCAAATCTCCAGTGCAGCGGCACATGATGGCGTGTAATAACCGGATAACGATAACGCTGGTATACGCCATTGTAGAAGGAGGAATCCACCTCATTTTTACGTGACAAAAGCTGCTCCTGCTGTTCCAGTAACGATGTATATTTTGGGTGTATCATGCTTATCCCATCCTCTCCATGAGTTCAATGCAAAACCGGCTGTTATGGTACGGGCATTTCCAAGGACCGGCGACTTCGTGCTGATCGGGTATACCCTTTTCATCAACGGCCCAGTGCCATTCACCGCCTGCGCGGAGATCAACAATATGATCCTTTGTATAACTCCACAGTCTTTCGACCTGTTCCAGAAACACGGCATCACCGGTGCGTTGATAGGCGTTATAGAGACCAACCATCGCTTCCGCTTGAACCCACCAGATGCGCATGGTATCCACATGGTGGCCTTCCTGCTCATTCATTAGTGAACCATCCGCTTGCACAGCGGAATTCAGTATGTTGTAGGCGATATCCGTGACCATGGCTGCATATTGCGGGTGATGTTCAAGCCCCAGGATCTTGAGGGCGTCGTCGATCAGCCAGCTGGCCTCGATGTCATGTCCAAACGAGCGCAGATCAATGATGGACTCCCACTTTTGGTTGAAAAATACCCCGAGGAACTTCGTGTTCTTGTCATATACCCGTTCATACAGAATCCCGAGCAGGCGTTCAAGCGCTGCTTTTACTTCAGGGTTCGGCCACACCCTGTAAAGGGTGGTGTAAGCTTCAAGCACATGGATATGGGTGTTCATCGTGTAATCCGCGATGACCCCGTTTTCACTCAGCATTTCATTAGGCTGTTCGTTCCAGTACCGATCAAATTGCTCATTGTAAGCAGGTAGTTCCGCGTTAAGGCCTTTGCTCTCAATCAGTGAAAAAATCGTTTTCGCAAGTTCCAGTGCAGAAGTGTTATCGGTTGCACGATAGTACTCACTTAGCGCATATACGCCAAAAGCCTGGGTATATACATGTTTGCTCATATCCAGCGGTTCACCAGTGGCTTCCACCATCCAGTACATCCCTCCATGCTCCCTGTCCACCAGGTGTTCAGTGAGAAAACGATAGGCATGGTCAGCATGATCCTGCCAGATTTCCTCTCCGGTCACCCGGTAGGCTGCGGCAAAAGACCAGAGTTGCCGTGCTGTAGCAATCCCACCTTTGGGCGCGTACCGGTTAACGAGCAAATCATTGCCAACCCAGCCAAAGAATCCGCCATGGTCTGTGTCTTTCAGATTAGCCCAAAACGGCAAAATCTTTGTTTTCCAATGCTCCGCGATTTCAGATTTAAGCTGAACCAACTTTTGAGTCATTCAGAGTGCTCCTTCGACAGTACATAATTACGATTGATTAAGTTATCGTTAACTTTATGGAGTAATATTAGTTCTATAAAATGTACTTGTCAACGAAATATGTCTTAATATATGGATGTTGTAATAGAATAAAATTATTGACAGGTAAGCGTTGCCATAATAGAATCTGTTTTGTAACCTTAACGATAACCTAATTAAATGTTGAGAGGGGTCGGAACAAATGCAAAAAAATAAAGGCTGGATGTTGCTGCTGACGATGCTGCTCATCACTTCGCTGCTTGCTGCATGTTCATCAGGAGGAGGGTCTTCGCAGTCGGGAGAGGAGATTAGCAAAGATCCTGCAGATATCAAGGGGGAAATTACGGTTTTGACGCAACGTACAGATATTGTTGATACCGTATTCAAGAACTATGCGGCCGAGTTCAACAAAGAGTATCCGGACGTTAAAGTGAATTTCCAGGCCTTGGCTGATTATGAGGGGCAAGTGAAAATTCGGATGAGCACCAAAGACTACGGCGATGTACTTATGATTCCAACAAGTGTTCCGATCGCCGATATCCCGGACTTTTTCGAGCCACTCGGTACGTACGATGAGCTGAAAGACAAATATACCGCCATTGAAGAGCGTATGGTGGAAGGTCAGGTATATGGAATTCCAACCGTTATTACGTTCTCCGGCATCATTTATAACAAACAAGTGTTCAAAGATGCAGGTATCAACGAACTGCCGAAGACACCAGAGCAATTCCATGCAGCGCTTCAGAAGGTGAAAGACAACACAGATGCTATTCCGCTCTACACCAACTACGCATCCGGCTGGGCACTTACTCAATGGGAGGCAGATTTGCCGACAGTTGCAGGGAGTGTGGATTATGTCAACGTAGATCAACCAAACACGGATGACAACTTTGTGCCAGGGCAGCCGCACTACGAGCTATACAAGGTGCTCTATGACACAGCCAAGAATGGCCTGATCGAGAAGGATCCAACGACTACAGACTGGGAGAGCTCCAAGGCGGATCTGGCGAAAGGCAAAATTGCAACGATGGCTCTCGGATCTTGGGCGATCACACAGATTCAAGGTATGACAGATACACCGGACAATATCGGTTTCTTGCCATTCCCGACCACTGCTAGTGATATCATCGTACCGCTGTCCGCGGACTACAACATCGGCATGAATGTGAACAGCGAGAACAAACCTGCAGCGAAGGCATGGATCGACTGGTTCCTGGCGAAATCCAACTATGCGGTTGAGCAGGGTGGAGGCATGAGTGCAGACAAGAGCGCAGAGCTGCCACCGATTCTGGATCAGTACAAAGATGTAAAATTCTCTACTTTAACTCCGGCTAAAGAGGGGCAAGAAGGATGGATGGACAAAATCGATAACGAAGGCGAGATTGGTCTCTGGCAGCCTGACTTCAAGAAACGCATTATTGAAGCAGCTATCGGTAACCGAAGCGAATCGTACGATGACATCATGAAAGACCTGAACGATAAATGGATTAAAGCGCGTGCAGAAGTCACGAAATAATAGATAAAACGAGCGTTCATACAGCAGATGTGAGCAGATGGAATGCGGTGTCGGTAGCTGTCGGGTTTTAGGGCCAGGTTCGCAGAGTATTTAAGCCATTAGTGGAATGACTAAGGCGATAACCTGTTCAACATGTATTTACTTGGCCCGCCCTGTGGTTACATCCGCGGAGCGATACGAAGCGATTATGAACCAAGGCGGCTGAACCGCTGGGAGGTGTGGGGAGCATGAAATACGTAAGACTTTCAAACTGGAGTTACTCAGCACAACGCATATTTATTATCTGTGCCTTCTCAATAATTCCGCTGGCACTGTTGTTCACGTTTGCTTATTTGCCTGTCATTAATATGTTCAAATACAGCTTTACCGACTGGAATGGATATAGTAAAAGGTTCGACTATGTCGGATTGGAGAATTACACGCGGATTTTTAGTGATCCGGAATACTTCAAAGTGTTCATTGTGAGTTTGTATTATTTCGTTGCCACTTTTGTACAGATGGGTCTGGCTCTTTATTTCGCTACAATTCTGAGTTTCAAAATCCGGGGCAAAAATTTCTTCAAAGGCATCCTGTTCTTTCCTTACCTGCTGAATGGCGTGGCCATCGGGTTCATCTTCCTTTTTTTCTTCAAACCGGACGGGACGCTCGATACACTGATGCAGGCGATCGGACTGGGACAGTACACCCAGCTCTGGCTAGGTAACCCGAATATTATTAACGTATCTCTCGCGGGTGCATCGGTCTGGAGATACATGGGCTTCAACTTCATTATCTTCCTCGGTGCGATTTCTTCCATTCCGAAGGATGTATATGAAGCTTCCGATATTGATGGTGCCAACCGCTGGCAGCAATTCCGCCATATTATTTTGCCGAGTATTACCCGTATCCTGCAGCTCAATCTGATCTTGGCCATAAGCGGCGCCATCAGTGCGTTCGATATTCCATATATTATGACCGACGGTTCCAACGGCAGTATGACCTTTGTTATTCAGACGGTTCACTTGGCATTTAAATACGGCAAACTGGGACTCGCATCAGCCATGGCTGTTGTGCTGCTTCTGATCGTTATTCTTGTGACGCTTGTGCAGCGTGTCAGCATGAAAGGAGAGGAATGAACGTGAACCCATTCAAAACGACCATCGCAAGCGTAATGAAATACGCATCTCTGATTCTGGCCGCGTTCATTGCACTTTTGCCCATCGTGGTGATCCTGTTTGCGTCCCTGAAGACCAATGCCGAATATGCCACAAGCAGTCCACTTGCCCCGCCAGCCGACTGGTTTCATTTTGCGAACTATACGAAGGCATTTGTTGATGGCAACATGCTTGTCGGTTTCAAAAACACCATTATTATTCTGATTATCTCCATCGTGGGTGCAACGTTAACGGGCTCTATGATTGCGTATGTTCTGGACCGCTTCAAATTCAAAGGTAAAAAAATCATGGTTGCCGCATTCCTGCTCGCTACCCTGATTCCGAGTGTAACCACACAAGTTGCGACCTTCCAGATTATTAACGCACTCGACCTATTCAACACACGATGGGCCGCCATCGTTATGTATTTGGGAACCGATATTATCGCGGTGTACATCTTCCTACAATTCCTTGGTTCAATCTCCAGTGCACTCGATGAATCGGCCATGCTGGACGGTGCCTCGTACTTCACGATCTATTGGAAAATTATTTTACCTTTGCTGAAACCGGCAATTGTTACGGTCATTATCGTCAAAGGCGTAAACATCTACAACGATTTCTACACGCCGTTCCTATACATGCCCAAAACCGATCTACAGGTGATATCCACTGCCCTGTTCAAGTTTAAGGGCCCCTTCGGATCACAATGGGAGGTCATCAGCGCAGGGATTATGATTGCGATTATTCCAACGATGATTATTTTCCTGCTGCTTCAGAAATACATCTATAACGGCTTTGCGCAAGGCTCCGTGAAATGATTGCATGAAAAAATTCCTTGAAATCATTCAATTAAAGGGGGAAAAGAAATATGACAGTTACAGAAACGAAAAAGGTACACATTATTGGGGATGCTTTGCCAAACATGCCGTGGGAGAATAAACCGGAAGGAACGGAAGGTCCAGTGTGGAGACACTCATTCAATCCAGTTGTACCGCGTAATCCGGTGAAAGGGGTTGCGCGTATTTTCAACAGTGCAGTTGTTCCTTATGAGGGGAAATTCATTGGTGTATTCCGCGCAGAGACGATCAATGGCCGTCCACACCTGCACATGGGTTCCAGTGAAGATGGATTGTCTTGGACAATCGAAGAAGAGCGCATTGCTTTTGTGGACGAACAAGGCAAACCGTTTATGCCGAACTACGCATACGATCCGCGTCTGGTCAAAGTGGAGGATACCTATTACATTATCTGGTGTACCGATTTTTACGGTGCGGCCCTGGGCCTTGCCAAGACGGAGGATTTCAAAACGTTTGTCCGTCTTGAGAATCCGATGCTGCCCTTCAACCGCAATGGCGTCTTGTTTCCACGCAAAATCAACGATAACTACGTGATGCTGTCCAGACCAAGCGACAGCGGGCATACCCCGTTTGGAGACATTTTTCTAAGCGAAAGCCCGGATCTGGTGTATTGGGGCAAACATCGTCATGTCATGAGCAAAGGCGGCCAAGGCTGGTGGCAATCTGTGAAAATTGGCGGTGGCCCAGCTCCGATCGAGACGTCTGAAGGCTGGCTGATGTTCTACCATGGCGTAACTGGAACGTGCAACGGTTTTGTGTACAGTATGGGGGCGGTCATTCTCGATCTGGACGAGCCGTCCAAAGTGAAGTATCGTTCATCCAATTTTGTACTGACGCCAGAGGAATGGTATGAGGAGCAGGGCTTCGTTGATAATGTTGTCTTCCCATGCGCAACCCTGCACGATGCCGATACTGGACGAATTGCCATTTATTACGGTGCAGCTGATACCTATGTAGGTGTGGCCTACACAACGGCCCAAGAGATCGTGAACTATGTCAAGGAAACGGATGAAGTGATCGCTGGCGACCGCGAGGAAGGCAAACTATAATGAGTCTCTGCAACGGGTAGAACTGAATTTTATACGTAAGACAGCAGCAGGTGTATGTGAAGATGAATTATAAAGAGAATATGCAGTAAATATGCATATATTCACCTAATAAAGCCTCTCCTCTTATGGGGAGGGCTTTTTTGGTTATTTAATGGGCATACATATTATGTCGATTTTTGTTGACAAAAGGGAGGCTACTTCATATTCTTAATGAATATGAGAATCATTATCATGGTAATGGTCAGGTAAAGAATGAGAGAAGAGAGAAAAGGGGTTTATATCTATGTCAGTGCAACAACGTAAGCGCTCTACCCTTATAATGATAACTACACTGCTGTTGGTGTTGATCATCGCGGGTTGCAGTAATAAAGAGAACAGTTCGGCATCTTCTTCAGCTTCAGGAGATCAGGCGGCTTCAGCGAAGTCGATTACGATGTCATGGCCACGGGATATCGGCACGATGAATCCACATACGTACAATCCGTCCCAATTGTTTGCCCAATCCATGATCTATGAGCCGCTGGTGAGTTACCAGAAGGATGGCAAACTGGAACCTGCCCTTGCCGAATCATGGACCATCTCCGATGATGGCAAAGTATATACATTCAAGTTGCGCCAAGGGGTGAAATTCTCCGATGGAACGCCTTTTAATGCTGAAATTGTGAAAAAGAATTTTGACTCCATTATGATAAATAAAAAAACACATAGCTGGCTGGGCATTATCGGCGTGCTGGGCAAGACAGAGGTCGTAGATGACCATACGTTCCGCATGACACTTACCGAGCCGTATTATCCTGTACTTCAAGATTTGTCTGTTGTTCGTCCGTTCCGTTTCCTAGGTGCGGCTGGATTCCCGGATGATGGGGATACATCCAAAGGCATCAAAGTACCGGTAGGTACGGGCCCGTGGATGCTGGCTGATTATAAGCAGGATGAGTACGCTGTCTTCAAGCGTAACCCGAATTACTGGGGAACGGCACCTGCGTTCGATCAGATTACGGTCAAAATTATCCCTGATGCAGAGACACGTGTGCTTGCTTTTGAAAAAGGTGATCTGGATCTGATTTACGGTGAAGGTATGATCAGTCTGGATGCATTCCAGCAGCTTCGTGAGAACGATAAATATGTAAGCGAACTGTCTGATCCTGTAGGTACTCGTGACCTGCTACTTAACTCTTCGAATCCGAAGTTGTCTGATGTGAGAGTGCGGAAGGCACTTCAACAGGGCTTCAACAAAAAAGCGATGGTGGAAGGCGTCACGTCGGGTCTGGAAGAACCTGCTGATACCGCATTGTCCAAAAACTATCCATATACCAATGTGGATCTGAAACCGATTGAATATAACGTGGAGCAATCCAAAGCATTGCTGGATGAAGCAGGCTGGAAGCTGCCAGCAGGCGGAACCGTGCGTGAGAAGGATGGACAGAAGCTGGAATTCGAATTGATTTTTGATAAAACCGATCCGATTCAGAAAGCGATGGGCGAAACCATTCAGGCTGAATGGAGCGAGCTGGGGGTTAAAGTAAACCTTACCGGACTTGAACTAACGGTACAGATTAAACGTCTGAAAGCCAATGATTTCGATCTTTACTTCTGGTACAATTACGGGGCACCATACGATCCGCATTCCTTCATTAACGTCGTAGCAAGCCCGGGATTCGGAATCTCCGAGACACTTACTGCTTTGCCGATGAAAAAGGAACTGGACGAGCAGGTGCATGCAGCACTGTCTTCTACAGACGAGAAGAAACGTCAGGAACTGTATACATCCATCCTGACGACTTTGCAGGAGCAGTCGGCGATTGTACCGATCTCTTATGTGAAGAAAACGGCCGTATATCAGAAGAAAATTTCTAAATTTGTCTTCCCGGCCAATCGGGATGAGAATCCGTTTGTGGGGATGCAGTTAAGCAATCCATAATCATAGTTGATGAACGTTAAAAACGTAGTAATGAACACGTAACACATCAGGCAACAAGAGCTTGTGTGGCATGGTAAAAGGGGAGGAAAGTTTGGTGATCGGCTATATAGGTAAACGAATGATCGCGATCATTCCTATCGTTTTTATCGCTACACTTGTGACTTTTGGGCTGATTCATATTTCACCAGTTGATCCAGCCGAGGCGTATCTAACCGCAGCGCATATCTATCCAACACCCGAATTGCTGGCGGAGAAGCGGCATGAATTCGGTCTGGATCGACCTTTGCTTACTCAGTATGTGGATACGTTGAAGAGAATAGCCCAGCTGGACTTTGGTACCTCGTATCTCACGAATAAACCAGTGATCGATGAGGTCAAAGATAAGTTCCCAGCTACAGCAGAACTGGCCTTGTGGAGCATTTTATTCTCTGCACTGGTGAGTATCCCTCTGGGGATTTTGGCGGCGGTATACAAAAATAGCTGGATTGACATGGTCAGCCGGGCCATCTCTTATTTTGGTGCTTCCATTCCGCAGTTCTGGCTCGGGTATCTGCTCATTTTCTTCTTTGCCGTGAAACTGGACTGGCTTCCCGTCGAAGGGCGCGGCTCTTGGGAGAATCTGGTGCTGCCTACGCTTACGCTTTCTATGGTGATGATTGCGCTATACACCCGCATGTTGCGTACCAGTGTGCTGGAACAATTGCAGGAGGCGTATGTGCAGTACGCCAGAACCCGCGGCATTCGTGAACGGGTTATTATGCTGAAACATGTACTCAAGATTGCCATCACCCCGTTTATTACAGGAATGGGCATGACTATGGGCAGGCTGTTAACAGGAACAATTATTGTAGAACAGGTCTTTTCGTGGCCGGGTTTCGGGCGTTATTTTGTAGAAGCCATCTTCAACCGAGATATTCCCGTGATCCAATGTTATGTCTTTATTTCGGCATGTCTGTTCATCGTGTGTAATCTGATCGTTGATCTGGTACAGCTGTATATGGACCCGCGGATTTCGGCGAAAGGACGGGCAGAGCATTGATGAACCGATGGCGAACGATATTTCGAGGGAAAAAAATAATTTGGATTTGCGCTGCGATTATACTGCTTTTCTTCATTCTGGCATTAATGGCTCCATGGATCGCACCGCATGATCCGGTCAAAGTTAACCTGTTGCAGAAGCTAAAGGACCGATCTGCCGATCACTGGCTCGGCACAGATCATCTGGGCAGGGACAATCTCTCCAGACTTCTTTATGGAGCACGGATTTCGATTGGATTTGCAACGATGATCTTCCTGTCGTCTTTGGTAATCGGGCTTATCGTTGGGTCGATCTCCGGTTATCTGGGCGGCTGGATTGACAATGTACTGATGCGTTTATGTGAAGGCATATTGGCATTTCCACAGCTGGTTCTGGTGCTGGGCATCGTCGGGATCTTCGGTCCAGGTCTGATGCAGATTCTGCTGGCGCTCATGATGGTACAGTGGGTGCATTATGCGCGTATATGCCGAAACATGGTGGTTAGCTTGAAGGAACGGAACTTTATCGCAGCCGCTCGAATTAGTGGTTCCTCCACCTGGACGATCATTCGTAAACATATCATTCCCAATGTACAGCGCCCCATCGTGGTAATGGGTACACTGGAGATGGGCTGGGCGATTATGGATATCTCGGCGCTATCCTTCCTCGGACTTGGCATTCAGCCGCCTAATGCGGAGTGGGGAGCGATGATTCATGAAGGGACAGGATATATTCGCAGTCATCCGGAGCTGATGATCTATCCAGGTGTAGCCATTCTGCTGGTGGTAATGACGTTTAACATTTTGGGAGAAGCTTTATCTGATCGTTACGGTATTTCCAAAAAATAAACTGGACAAGGGGGGAATGTGACGATGGACGATGCGGCGATTGTACTTGAAGTGCGTGATCTAGAGGTTAAGCTCAAGACAGCGAAGGGAGCCGTCCCGTTACTGGAACCTGTTCAGTTTAATTTGAAAAAGGGGCAGGTCTTCGGCCTGGTTGGTGAGAGTGGCTGCGGCAAAACGGTGACGTGTAATGCGCTGCTGCGCTTGCTTCATCCGCGCAGGATGGAATCGTCAGGCAGTGTTCGTCTGAACGGAATGGAGCTCAGTAACTTATCCCAAGAGGAGATGCGGCGCATACGCGGCAAGGATATCGGATTTATTATGCAGAATCCGATGAATGCTTTTACCCCGGTGTATACGATCGGCTCTCAATTCATTGAAACGCTGCGAACTCATACGAAGATGTCCAAAGCAGAGGCGCGGGAACAGGCGATTGCCGCGCTGGCTGATATGAAACTTCCAGACCCGGCAAAGCTGATGAAACGTTATCCGTTCCAGCTGAGCGGAGGCATGTTGCAACGAGTGATGATTGCCGTATCCATGTGTCTGCGGCCTGCTTTGGTTATAGCAGATGAGCCTACAACAGCACTGGATGTCGTGAATCAGTTGAATGTGCTCCGGGAATTGGATCGGCTTCGCAAGGAGCACGGTACGTCTATTTTGCTCATCTCGCATGATCTAGGTGTTATCTCACAGATGGCAGACGAAGTGGCGGTTATGCAGAAGGGGCGGATCATCGAGCAGGCAGATGTGTATCAATTGTTTGATCATCCGCAGCATGAGTATACTCGGATGCTGCTCAATGCTAGGCCGAAGTTGTCACTTGCTCACTAGAAGTGGTCTTTTAGTTACTAAAGAAGTAGACCGTGGCATGTTGTCACAAGCTCCAGCGGTTAAAACGTTCTTATCGTGCAGGGACTTGTTAGAGCTGAAGACATGATAGGTTTGGAGTTGAATTGATCTGGATGAGTTGGGTCTCAACAAGGAAGGTGGCGAAGAACCGGATGTTACAAGTACATGAAGTAAGTCATAGCTATGGCAAGCGGAGTTGCCTGGAGCGCTCGGAATCACGCCCTCCTGTGCTGGCGGATGTTTCACTTACGATTGAACAAGGTGTTTGCCTTGGATTGCTTGGAACGAGCGGAGCAGGCAAAAGCACCTTGGGTAAAATCATTTTGGGGCTGGAGAGACCAAGCCAAGGTCAGGTTCTATTCCAAGGCCAGGATATCTATCGAGCGGATAAAAAGGTGCTTAAAGGGCTACGTCGTGACTTGCAAGTCGTTTTCCAAGACTGTTACTCCGCCGTGAACCCAATGATGACGGCAGCGCAGATTATTGGAGAGCCGCTGGACAATTATGAGCGCCTGTCTGCGAAGGAACAACAGCGCACCATTGAACAGTTACTCGTGCAGGTCGGGCTTGCACCGCAGGATGCCAGCAAGCTTCCGCATCAGTTCAGCGGAGGGCAATTGCAACGGGTCAATATCGCCAGAGCCATTGCCCTTAAGCCGAAGTTAATCGTGCTGGATGAATCGATCAGCAGTCTGGATATGGTACATCAGACTCAAATCCTGTCCTTACTGGCAGAGTTGCGAGCGACGTACGGGCTGTCCTATCTGTTTATCACGCATGACATCCGCGCCGCACTGACGATCTGCGACAGCATCGCGGTGATGGATCAGGGAAGGCTGGTCTATACCGGGGCTGCCACGGATACCATCTTGGAGTCGGATCAGCCTGCTGTCCGGCAGCTCGCATCCTCCATTCTGCCAGAGCATCCGTCAGGCCGGATTGTATTCGAATAGAATGTCAATTCAGATCAGATTTAATGCAACTTCCAATGCAATCTTCAATGAAGTTGCTAATGTAAGAGGCCCCTCTCATTTTTGATGATGATAAGGGGCCTCTGTTTTTTTCTTTCTCTTGAAAATATTCTATTGTTCCGATATCTATTTTAGATTTTTCTTAGGTAATCTCTCGCTCATAAGAAAGTTTGAAAATAAGTATTATTATGAAAAAAACAATATCTACCAATGATTCTTCTATATACTATAAAATAGAATATTCCCTTAGAAATAAATTTGTCACAAGGAGATGGGATATGAAATGAATCGTAAACTAAGAGCGCTATTCATAGTATTAGATCTTGTATTTTATTAGTTGGTGGCTGCACAATTACATATCACGTGAAAATAATAAATATCGTCAAGAAAGCTACCCCTATAGGATTAGAATATTTTAAGAAAGAGTACAACGTTAGTGTTGAGTTCACAGATTCTCAGGTTTTTGCTGGTTACGTGTCTTCAAAATCATCTATCAGATTGGTAACAACAGGCCAGTTACTGAATTTTAGATAAAGACGGAGGATAATCAATGGAAAAAAAGATGAATGAGTTCTATAGCAATATTGCAGAAATCATAGATCGAATGATACCAGTGCAGTGGCAGAACTTTTACTTTAATGGAGAAGTAGAAAATGGAGAAGGAGGAGTTTTCTTTTTCTTTAAACCTGAAAATGAAAGTGAATATATTTATTCTCTTGAAATTCCCGATAGATACAATGTTAATTTAGACGAATATGATCAACTAGACAATAAATTGTTTGAAGCAACAAATGATTTGAAAAATCTCTTTTTAGATAATGGACAAGATCCTTGGTTTTCAATAACTATGAAGCTCACATCTGAGGGGAAACTAAGTATAATATACGATTACACAAAGTGGGGAGAGTCTAATTTTGGTCCTTCAGAAAGATTAGAATATTGGGAAAGTAAATATTTGGGCCATATGCCGGAAGAAGAAAAGGACAGAATTAATATAGAGAAAATGAAAGTTTTTGAAGAAAGAAATTAGATATATTTCTTGTTCTTATTCGGCCGAGTTGCAACTCAAACAGAATGGATTGACATTGGAAAATAGTGTATAGCGTTTGCCCAAGTATGAAAGCAGTTATGTTTTTGATAAACAAATAAGTTAACAAGAACTCACCCTAAAGCGACTGATTCATTTAGGGTATTTGTCTTGTTGAACGCTGCCTTTAACTCCTAAGCTACTTCTGCACCTGATAGGATGATGCAATCACCTCTACATAGCTGTCATACCCGGCGACAAGGTAATGTTTCAGATCAAGCCGGTTCCGGGGATCGAAGAACGCTCTTTTTTTGTCTAAAATGGGAGAATTCATCACCTGATAAAAGCCAGGATCGGGATGATAACCATTTGTCTCCCAGAAGTGAAGAGTATCCTCGGCGAGAGGAATTCCTTCAACCTGACCTGCATGTAATTCGAAGAAGTTGAGTGTTACGCATCGCAATTCAGCAACAGTGCTGAAAGTGAATTCTGCTTCTTGGTACTGATCGAGAGGCACATCCTCACGTGTTTGTACATCTATACGTAAAGTGACACCACCCGATTCAGTATATATAGCCTTCAGATCGGTTGTGGAGATGCGGAAATCTACTTTTTCAGGCATCAGTACAATGCTCATGGTTGTTCCTCCTAATTGCATGTTCAGGTTGGATCTATGCGCGCTACTGTTCATGACAAATGTTGCGGTGTGGATGTCCATATATGGTGCATATGTTCTAACTACTATTGGTTAGTGACCAAGTATCGCATCTTTATAATCTCTCGTTCCATTATATCATTGTCTACAGAGGGATCGGAAAGGAGCGGATTGCACGGGTAGAAAATCGCAGTCATATTGCCGCCATGGGATAAATGCACTTATGATTCACCACTGCTTCCAGTAAGAAACACCACTTGCAGGCCATTCACCTGCAACGTATGATGAATAGAAATCCTGTGCGGAACGGTGTGAACAGAAGGGAGGGTGAGGCTGTGAAGAGCAGAGAGAAGATAGAGAACACGAAGAGTATTCAGAACACAAAGCAATCCGAAGACATGAAGCCCATGGAAAACTCTAGAGACATGCAACAGGTGAATGATACGGAGGGCATCATATATCCAGAGTGCTGGGTGACACCCGAAGGAATATTAGATGAGCAGCAGACTTCAGGCCGGCAGATACTCTATCAAGGGTTGAACGGCAGGCATGTGGAACGGTTCACTGCTCAATCCGGTCAGACTTATATTTTCAAACCGCTGACGAATCCTGCACAGCATGGACGGGAACGCTGGATGTACGAGCATGTGATGGCACAATTGCCACCCGTATATCCGCAGCTCATTGCGGCTTCGGATCAAGCGGCGGCTCCTTCGCAGAGCTGGATGATCTACGAGGACATGGGACAGCTGGAGCATCACTTGTGCGAATCGACGATATTGAATGTTGCCGCACATATGGCAGCTTGGCATGCACTGCCCGTTGCACCGTGGCAAGAACTACCGCGAGTCGGGCATAAGCCGCCCATTCGGGATATGCTGTATGAGTTGCGCCAGTACCCGTCAGCAACGGATGGACTTCTAAGCGAACTGCATCTGACGTTGTCTGCAGCGGACTGGGACAGACTGACCATGCTGATCCTCACGGCAGAGGATAAGCTTCCGCAAGTACTGTGTCATGGTGATTTGCATCCCGGCAACGTAGCCGAGGTAGAAGGCAGGTTGGTCATTCTGGACTGGGAACATGCCCACTTGAATACGCCGCTGTGGGACGTATACCATCTGCTGGACTTGTCGCATCCGCTCTTTCCTCGACCGATGACGCCGGGGCTTCGGGCGCGTGTGATGAAGGTGTATCTGGACAAGCTGGAGAGCCTTGGCGTGCAGGTTGAACGGGGTTCTTTTGCAAAGTGGTACGATGCTTATGGGATGGTATTCTCGCTCTGGATGTTACGTCTGATCGACGGCGATTTACGGAATCCGGACTGTGTGTGGCCGCAGGAACAGCTGCGCAATCAATGGCACGAGACAACTGCTACGCTGGAGCAGTGCATGGAACATTTGAACGGGCATTAGTCTTTAAACGGTTGAAGTTCAATATGGATATAAGGGGTGAAAAGTTTGCGTAAAATCGGACTGGTTATGCGTAAAATTCAATTCACGGAGGCTCAGGGGCCGCGGGTGTTCGCGGATCGACTGAAGCAGATCGGGCTGGAGCTTGGCGTGGACGTTGTGTTCATCTCGCCGGAGCGTCATGTTAGTGGATACGACTGGATACCCGGGTACGAGCATGAGAAGGGTGACCTGGTGAATTATGACATCGTGCTGGATCAGATCCATAGCCAAAATATTGAGCATGTGATCTATACGGTATCGGGATTTACGTTTTTAAAAATGTTTTTACCGAAAAGTGTTCTGTTCCCACACAGTTTCCCAGACCCGGCACTGACGGGATATGAGATGATGAAGCCATTCTATACAATGGTGGATAAAGCGATTGTGCAGACCGAGTTTTTGAAAAGAGAGCTGGGGCGCAATTTCGGCGTGCATGACGTGAACGTCATTCCGATTGGCTTCAACGAAGAGCTGGCGCACCGCCATTATGACCCGAGTCAGGTCGTGCATAACCGCGTGCTCTGGATCGGGCGGGATGAGGCGAACCGCCGTCCCGACCTTGTGCTGGAATATGCCCGGCAGAACCCGGACAAAGAAGTGTACATGGTATTTGGCGGTGTGCGCTACCAGGAGAGCATGAAGAAATACGATATCCCAAGTAACGTGAAGCTGAAGTTTGCACTTACGCAGGATGAGATATTTACGCTAATGAACTCGGCCAAGGTGTACTGGAGCTGTTCGGCGTTTGATACGTTTGCGATGCCGCTGACGGAAGCGATGGCGATGGGTAAAATGGTCGTGAAACCCGAGCATGCCTGCTACGGTCACATCAGATCCACGCATGCCTTTGCTGGCAACGAGGATAACTGGTTTGAACTGGTGAACATGGCTGCGGCTGCGCCGCGCAGTGTATCGGAAGACAACCGCGAGTACGCATTCGGTGCCTTTTCCAGAACGATTATGAAGGAAGGGTATCGGAACTTTTTTGCAGACTGGCTGAAATAAGGTGCCAAGCTATGAATAGGTATGGATAAAAAGCGATCATTCTAGTTCATGCTCTATGGAGAGGTTATACCGTAATACTGCTCCGTAGCGGTCGATATGAATATCCAATCATAAGGAGAGAGTTCTATGGATATTGTTATTTTGTGGACGCTTGGGATGTGGGTGGTACAGCTGCTGATCGAATGGATCGTGTATCGGGCGCAGGGGCGTCAGATGACGTGGATTCAGTCCATTTTGCCGTGTCTGACGTTACTTGGCGGAGCGGGTGTGATCGTGATGAGTATCAATATGGAAAACTGGAACGCCATTGGCTATGCGCTGCTTGGTGCAGCAATAGGTACATCGGGACTGCTGACACTTGTCACGGTTGCGATTACGGCTCTGGTGCTTCGGCTTCGTGGAAGGCATTAATCAGGGGGATATACGGACATGCCGTTTCAGGAGTTTGATGCAGCGAAACGCTGAATGCTGGAAGCCATACGGGTGTAAGTTACGGTTGCTTTAAAAAAGGAAAGGAACATGTGATGAATAGCTTAATCATGCAACATTGGTCCGCCGAACAGCAAGAGATGCCAGGTATGAATTGCATTGCTTTTGCAGATGGAACGGTCATTATTTTAAATATCCGAACATATTTCGACCCTAACAACAATGGGCGTACCCTGTCTGTTTCTCCGCTGTGTGATACGACGATAGATAGTATTGTGAAGTACAATTCAGATTGTTGGACGATGGTGGATGCGTGGACAAGTGTGGATTATCAAGGTGGGAAGGTTGTTGGCGGGGATGGGCAAATGGGGAATGAAGGCTTCATTGCTTGTACCGATGCAGAAAACAATTTGGTATGGGGGATTTTTTTCGAGGACACCAACCCGATCAAAACGTTAAGTGTCAACGGTAATACCTTAATTGCGATCAATGAGCATGAGGAACTGCGTGTGGAGATAAATTTGCACAATGTAGTGGATATTCGGATGACTTATCTAGGGTAATTTGCCTCCGGGTAGAAGAGCGGTAGAAAATCGGAAGAAGAGCCGTATAAGCTCGTAGGAGATCGTAGGAGTTCAGCACGAGTAGTCCGGAGATGAAAACTGCTGATAGAGGATAGCTGTATGAAAACCGGTGCACCCACATAACAATGTCACAGGCACATGACAGGGAGCTAGCTGCATGAGGTGGTTGCAGAGATACAATCGATTGTGATATATTGACATTACTTATGACAAGGGAGGTGAAGACAGGTGAATCACGAGATGCTTAACAACCGTATTAGCCAGCTGCCGATTGCTATGGCTGGCATTGTTCATACTTTTTCGAACAACGGGAGAAGTCTGTCCAATTTTGAATATACGGAAGTTAACATGTGCGAGAAGATGCCTGCCTTGACCTCATTCGGACGATAAGCATATTTGCTTGAATTCTGAAGAGCCGCGGAGCTAACCTCCTGCGGCTCTTTTTGTGTTGCGGTTAGGCTCTTCCAATCCATAGGAGGAACCTTATTATGATAATTATTAGCGCGCAACAGTTGAAACAATATCACGGAGCACATCTGGTGCTGGACGGCATTACATTTGAAATTATGGAAGGCGACAAGGTTGCCCTGATCGGCCGCAACGGAAGCGGCAAAACCACCTTGATGCGTCTGATGGCCCGGTTAAGCCAGCCGGATGAAGGCCAACTGATGCTGAAAAAAGATACACGAGTCGGTTATGTCGCCCAAGTACCCGAAGGAATGGATGACCACACGGTGCTGGGTGTATTAGGCCTTGGCTTCCGGGAACTTATCGCCTGCCGTACCCAGATGACCGAATTGGAGCAGCAGATGTCCGATCCTTCCTGTGCGGCAGATCCAGAACAACTGGAGCGTCTGTTGAAACGGTATGCAGCACTGCAGGAGCGGTTCGAACGCGAAGGTGGATACGAGATGGATGCTAAGATTGACCAAGTTGCAGACGGGCTGGATATTGCGAAGGCACATTACGGCTGGCGGTTCGGATCGCTCTCTGGCGGTGAGCAGACACGTGTGGTGCTGGCTTCGCAGCTGATCGTCAGTCCTGATCTGTTATTGCTGGATGAGCCAACGAACCATCTGGATCTGGAGCGGGTGGAGTGGCTGGAAGGATTTTTGCGAGAATATTCCGGTACCGTTATTCTGATCTCACATGACCGCTATTTCCTGGATCGGGTCGTGACGCGCACACTGGAGCTGGATGACGGAGAAGCCGAGATTGCTGCGGGCGGATACACCGAATATATGAAGGTGAAGGAACAGCGGCTGCTGAAGCAGTTTGAGGAGTTCAAAGAGCAGCTGAAGGTTATGAAAAAGATGAAGGAAACGATCCGCCAGCTGGAAGAATGGGGACGTGTCGGCGGTAACGAAAAGTTTTTCCGTCGTGCGGCCTCCATGCGCAAAGCACTGGAGCGGATGGAGCAAGTAAAACGTCCTGTGCTGGAGCGTCGTCATGCGGATTTTGATGTGCTTCCGACGGATCGGACAGGTAAACGTGTAGCGGTGCTGGAAGACGTGGAAAAACGATACGGTGACCGGGATATTTTAAGTGGCGTATCTGCTCTGTTGGAATACGGGGACAAGGCAGCCTTGATTGGCCGCAATGGCTCCGGTAAAACAACACTTTTCAAGCTGCTGCTGGGTGAAGAACAGCCGGATGCAGGCAAGCTGGAATGGGGCGCACGCGTTGATGTGGGATACCTGGCTCAGCAGGAGGAACCTGTGAATCCCAAGCTGAACGTGCTGGAGTACTTCCGTCTGGAAGCAGGCGTGGAGGAAGGGGAAGCTCGTGGCATTTTGGCGCGATATCTATTCTATGGTGCAGATGTTTTCCGTTCGGTAGGACAGCTGTCCGGTGGAGAATGGACTCGTCTGAGGCTCGCGCTGCTGGTACAGCGCAAACCGAATGTGCTTCTGCTGGATGAGCCGACGAACCATCTGGATATTGCCTCAAGAGAGGCGCTGGAGGATTCGCTTGCTGATTTTGAAGGAACCGTGCTGGCTATCTCGCATGACCGATACTTTGTGAATCGCCTCGCCTCCCGTGTCTGGGAACTGGAGAATGGGCAGCTGACGACGTACCTTGGGGATTACGAAGCATATCGGGAGAAAAAACTTGATTTGCAGGCTCGTGCAGCGAAAGAAGTTTCACAAGAACTTGGAGCAGGTAGTGCTGGAAACGGATCAAAAACCGGAAGAAGAGCAGCAGAAAAGGGAACCGGGACGGGGATCGATGAAAAGTCAACAGAGACGGGAGCGAGCAAAGGTGCCCGACGGAAAGCCGGAGGCAACGGACATGATGCTGCATCTGCAAGCAGAGAGAACGTGTTGGAGCTAGCTCAAACTGAGCTGGATGCTGGACGGGGGAGCATCGGAAGCGGAAATCGTGAACGGGTTAGCAATCAAAGCCGCAGCGGAAGTGGTAGCAGTAATGGGAACGGTGACCGCAGTAGCAGTCAAAGCGGAAGCCGAAATGGTAGCAGTATTGGGAAATACGGGTCGGTTGAAAAGCTGGAGCAGGCGATGGCTCGTATAGAAACACAGATTCAGGAGCTTGATCAGCAGCTTGAAGCGTTAGCCAATGATCCGGCAGCGTTGGAGCAAACCTGGAACGAGCGGGAGCGGTTATCCGCTGCATACGATGAGTTATTGGCTCAATGGGCTGAGATGTGATCGTAGAGTACGAACAGCAAGAGCATGCCACAAGCCGTTAATAAAACACAGCCAAACCTCACTGAGCGAGTGTAGATACAGGGCTGATTGTTGAAATTAACTAACTAGAAGTGTAGGAAATGGACTAGAGCGTAAGGACGTAGAAGGGAACGTAAAAGGACTGTCTCACAGTTGATATGCATTGGGTATGCATTGACTGCCATGAGGCAGTCCTTTTTGTGTGATATTACTTTAATTACTTTAATCCGTATGTACCTTGCCTCAAATTTCGGCTGCTATTTTCGAACTATTCTCGCTGGTCTTTTTTGGAAGGAATTGCGATAGAGTTTTTCAAGAGTTAGTTCTGTTGAGATGATCGATGTTGATTTTCATGCGTGCAAGGGTAACTATTATTGATCCCAAGAGGCCCATCCCTGACTCCAGCTATTCTAACGATCTGAGAAGACGCTATTTGGGTATTTTTTAGCGATTTAAAATTCTAACGATCACCAGGGACGTTATTTACTAGAAATGTGGAGTTTTCAGCCGATTTTACAGGTTTTTCTCCGAAATAACGTTTCTCCTGATCGTTAGAATTTGGGCAGCCTGTTTTTTCGCCAAATAAGCTCTGTGGTGATCGTTAGCGCATGAGTGGGAGATGAAATTGGGAAGTAGGGAGTTAGGTGGTTAGGTAAGTAGGGAAGTAGAGGAAGTAAGGTAGTTAGGGAAGGGAGGTAGATCAGTAGGTAAACATGTAAGGCATGTTAAGTAGGTAGGCAGGCAGGTAGATAAAGTAGGTCTGGTGTGTAGGCTGGAGCATAGTTAAAAGTGCACCATAAATTACTGTGTTTCTTTTTACATGTCTCGGCGAATAGTGTAACTTTTTTCCTTCTCATGCGTTTAATAYGTTTGTGTATATTGAAACGGCTCATCACGAGCTTGCAGATAGGGAGGGAATCACCATTTATTATTCATTGATGTATCGCAGTTGGTCGGAGGATAAACAGACCGAGACGGGTGTGCTTGAGCAGGCTTCAGTGACGCGGGATGAACTGTTTATGCGCAAGCTGGTGGATGCTACTCTGATGAAAAACAAACTATGGGCCCATCTGTCCAATGAGTGTCAGGATCGGCGCGAACATGCCATCTACGTGACTGCGTATGATCAGCAGATGCCGGAAGGGCATGGTGCTGCTATTGCGGATGCAGCGCTGGCAATGTGTAAAATGTCTTCCATGTACAGCCCGGAATATATGCTGTGGAATGGACGTTCTTTTGATGAGCTGGAGCTTGCGGAATCCTCTGGCTACACGATGGAGCTGGCCGAGCAGCTGCTGGATCACTACATGGTACGCGAAGGCAGGACGTACGAATTTTTGTACTCGGTGCTGGATGCGGATCGGAAGAAAGTTCTGTTTTTCATGAAAGAGGTGGATCTGTAATGAAGGAAGAAGAGGTGCGAAAACCTTTATCGGGGCAGGTGTCCAGAAACATCATCCGTGATGAAACTGCATTCACATTACAGTCTGGTTCCGAGACTGCAGTGGCATCAAACAATGCATTAGAATCAAAATCATCATCCGCATTAGACTCTGAAATGGGCTCTAAACCAAGCCCAAAATCAGAACCAAAACCGGGTTCCAAAGCCAAACTGGTCGCATTCTCGCTCATGCTGGCTGTACCTGCGGTGCTTGCGGGATGTGGCAGTAACAATGACGAATGTGACCCCGAATATGATACAGGCTGCGAGTACGATTCCAGCAGCGGTCACTACTATTATGGCGGGTACGGCGGCTCATCTTATCGCAGTAGCAAAGACGGTAGCAGCTCTTATAAAAGCTCAACCAAATCTAAATCGAGCGGTTTCGGCAGCTTTTTCCGAAGTTCGGGAGGTTAATGACATCATGAAGCAGGCAATCATTCTCCGCTTCATTCGGGGGAGGCTGGCAGGATGAGGGAAGTGTACTCAATGCCATTCAGCCACGAGGAGATTTTCTCGGGTGAAGCTGGAGAGCAGATTCCATATCATCGCATGTACGGCAAACAGTATTGTGTACCTACATTGACGATCTATACGCCAGAAGAGCTGGGGGAGCTACGTGCCGCCACAGAGGCGGTAGACGGGATTTACATCAAAGTGATGCGTTTCATCCAGAGATATATGCCGGACTCATTTCTGGAGCATCCTCTTGGCATCCATCCAGGGTTGATCCCCGCAGCACGCATGGAAGCTGTTACAGGTGGAATCACTCGTCAGGACTGGATTATTGGTGAAGCTGGTCTGAAATRTATTGAAAATAACACCGATACGCCAACAGGTATACCTGAATCGGCTGCACTCGAAAGTATTTTGATCGGACGCACAGAAGATCAGGCATGGACTGCGCCATCTATGCATATGGATGCACGTATCCAAGATTGCTTCCGATCGTGGTTATCTTTTTATGCCGAGCAAGGGCTGGAGGGACCGGTCACATTCACCTCTTACGGCGATCATGTGGAGGATCGAACCAACACCGTCTACCTGATGGAACGCTGTCGTGAAGCCGGATACGAGGTGTTATATGCTCCATTGGAGGAGCTTGAGATTGTGCAGGGAGAGGCACTGTATCATCAGGGCCGCGAAATCCGTTTGTTGTATCGTCTGTATCCGCTGGAATACCTGATTGGGGATCGGGACGAAGCGACCGGTGTGGACATTGGTGCTGCTCTTATTGAACTGGTGCGAGAAGGGCGACTTGGCCTTATGAATCCTGTCCAGCACGTGCTGATGCAGAGCAAAGGTTTTATGGCTGCCATCTGGTCGCTGTACGAGAGGAATGAGCAGACGCCCGAGTACTGCGGATTTACCCTTTTTGATGAGGCAGAGTTGGAAGTGATTTCACGTTATTTGCTGCCGACTTACTTCACCGCGGAGCCGTTTGAGCAGAGCGATGTGCCTTACGTAGCCAAGAGCTATTGGGGGCGCGAGGGCCGTGGGACACTTTTGCTGGATCATAATGAAGTTCAAGAGCCGGTGGACGTCGTGGATACGAATAGAGATACGGGTACGGATAAAAACACAAATACGGCAGACGGATCTACACTCCTTAATAAAGAAGATGACGAGGACGAAGAGGTTGCCGCCTATTACGAAAATCAGCCCAAAATATATCAGCAACTCGTGCCGATGGAGCAGGCTGTAATTCAGACAGAGGATGGCGAATACAGCGGTTATTTGCTAACGGGTGTATTTGTCATTGGTGGACGTTTTGCCGGAATGCTGCCTAGGGTGGGGGAGAAGGTAACCGGAGATATGGCGTATTATTGCGCCGCTGCTGTGCGAGAACCATTGAATGATGAGGAGGAGAAGGAATGGAAAAGCTGGGATTGAACCTCATGAATGTTGCAGTAGGGATTGGCATTCTGTTAGTGGTATTAGTTGTGGGATATTTTGCGTTCAGTAAATTGACTCGTTATAACGATAGTGAAGAAATTGCAAAAGGAAATGAAGCCGCAGGTATGTACATGGGAAGTAAGCTGCTGGGACTTTGTATTATTGTAGGCATGGTGTCCTTTTCGACTCACTCATGGGTGGATATGCTACTGTGGTCAGTGTTGGGTATCATTATTCTGTGTCTGGTCTATATTATATTTGATTTCTTGACGCCTAAAATAAAGGTCTGTGATGAAATTGCGCGGGGCAATATGGCGGTAGCACAGTTGTTACGCTCCGTGATCATCGGTGTTTCCATCGTCATTGGTACGTTTTTGATGTAAAATAGACCCTGACGTTTCGCGTAGATATGTCCGTTGAATGAATATGGTGATATACACGAGGGTCGTTTGGCGGATATAGAACGAATATTATACAGAAGAAGGAGCGCGGCAGCATGAGAAGAGTCATCATTGATACGGATACAGCAGGAGACGATACGATTGCGATCCTGACGGCATTGCATCATTTTCAGGTGGAAGGCATTACGATTACAGGTGGCAACGTGCAGTTTGACCAAGAGGTTGAGAATGCACTGTACACCGTGCAAGTTGCCGGACACGGCGGGAAAGTTCCGGTATACAAAGGCTGCGAGCGTCCACTCATGGCCTATGGTCAGGCTCAGCATCGTACGGTAGAAGATGTGCATGGCGATGACGGTATGGGTGGCGCGCATTTCCCCAAGGCGGATCAACGTCCCGAGAGCGGGCATGCGGTTGATTTTATTATCGAGAAGGTGCATGCACATCCAGGGGAGATTGAACTGCTGGCCATTGCGCCGCTAACGAACATCGCGATGGCGATTCAGAAGGACCCAACCATCGTTCCTGAGATCGCTCATCTATACATCATGGGTGGAACGAACAATGCACTGGGCAATATCACACCGGCGGCAGAGTATAATTTCTATGTGGACCCGGAGGCGGCCAAAATTGTACTGCATGCAGGCATCCCGATTACGATGGTTGGCTGGGAGATGTGCACCCAATACTCCGTTATGGATGATAACGATCATGCAGAGATTGCAGCACTCTGTACCTCGGGTTCCGATTTCTTCATCGCGATCAATAAAGTGGTCATGCAATTCAACAAGTCGGTACATAAATTGAACGGAACAACGCATCCTGATACCCTGTTAATGGCGGTAGCCGCAGATGAGTCACTCATGACGAAGTCTGGTCATTATTATGTCGATGTGGAAGCGGCAGGGGAATTGACACGCGGATACAGCGTGGTGGATATCAACGGACGTTTTGGGAAAGCGCCAAATGTACGTGTCTGTGAAGCGATTGATCGTCCGAAGTTCAAGTCCATGCTGCTGGATGTGCTGACTGCCATTCAGTAACCGCATCGTAACCGCAGAGCAGGAGAAACGTTTGTAAATGGTTGACAGAATATGCGTAGACTAAGGTTACAGCTATTAAATCTGTACCTCTAACCAGGTGCGGATTTTTATTTTGCCTATTTTTAACTAAACTACTTCATCTGTCGTAGTAACTGTGCTATACTCAAACTACTACGACAGATGAAGTAATGAGGAGGAATATCTTTTGTGATCAGCAGTGACGTAATACGCGGTTATAATGATACGCTGATCCTTTACATGTTGCTTGAAGGAGAATCGTACGGATACGAGATTTCCAAGAACATCAGGCAGCTGACGGATGAGAAGTATGTCATGAAGGAAACTACACTCTATTCGGCCTTTACCCGCTTGGAGAAAAATGGATATATCGAATCTTTTTATCAGGATGAAAGTCTGGGCAAACGCCGCACGTATTACCGAATCACACCAGCTGGCCTGGACTATTACAGAGAAAAATGTGAGGAATGGAAGGTTACGCAAGAGGTCGTTAATCTGTTTATCAGGGAGCTGTGATCGGATATGGAGACAATAATGGTGTATCTGGACAATATGTTTGCAGGATTGCCGAGAAGTCCTGAGGTGGAGCGCATGAAACAGGAGCTTCTTTCGGGTATGGAAGATAAGTATCTGGAGTTAAAACAGGAGGGCAGATCGGAGAATGAGGCGGTTGGCATTGTGATCTCCGAGTTTGGCAACATTGAGGAACTGATGGAAGAACTCGGTATTCAGACTGAGGATGCTACGGAAACATATCCAGTGCTCACCGAAGAAGAGGTTCAGGCCTATCTCGCGGCTAAGCGAAGTGCAGGTTTCTGGACGGGGCTGGGCGTGTGGCTGTCCTCAGCGGGAATAGCTTTTCTCATATTAATGGATACATTGTTCGAAAGCATGGGTACATCATCAGATCAAGGTACGTTCGGCATTGGCTCTGTGCTAGGCATGAGTGGGATGTTTGTATTGGTGGCTGTTGCCGTGGGCATGTTCATCTACAGCGGTATGAAGCTGGGACGGTTTGAGTATATGGAGAAGGGGTTCCAGCTCCCCCGTTCTCTTCTGATGATTCTTCAGCGTAGTAAGGCAAGTTTTGCACTCACATATCGTGTGGCTCTTATTACGGGCGTGTGTCTGTGCATCCTGTCTCCTGTTTTCATCTTTGCAGGGGCCTATGTGAATGATACGTATGCAGCTTACGGTGTGTCGGCTCTCTTGGCGACAGCGGGAATCGGTGTATTCTTGTTTGTCTATTACGGTAACATTCAGGGTTCCTATACGACGTTGCTTGAGGATCAACATCTGAATGCAGCCAAGAGAGAAGAGGCACGAGCAGTGCGGGCCGTTGAGGCTGTGGTTTGGCCACTCGCGACAGCGTTCTTCCTCTTTACGGGTTTCGTCTACCAGCGCTGGGATATTAACTGGGCAATTTTCCCGATCGTTGGTATTCTCTCCGGCAGTTTTAGCAACGTGTATCACATTATGAAAAATAAAAAGTCATCCTGATCTCAACTATAATTCCCCTGAGGGTTTTTAAGACTTAACTTTCGGGGGGGGGGGATTTTTTTATTTTAACTTTTATCACATTCCAATTTTACTTAAGAAGGTCAATTCATCATGAAGATCTATATTTCTATAAAGATCTTGCTTTTTGTATTAATGGTACCTTCCAGTAAATGCTATACTCTATTTATAGAGATTAGAAAGTGAATGGTCGAATGAAGCACTAGGATCTCTATTCACCATGAGTAGGAAAGGAAGTGAGGGAAAGGAAAGGTTTGTCTAATCAGTAAGTGAGAGATATCTATATCTAAATAGGAGGAAATGTATGTTTTTTAAAAGAATGACTCAAAAAGTAAACATATTTATCTTAGTTATGAGTATGTTTTGTCTGTCAGGTGGAGTTGTTTATGGTCAAGATGTAACCTCAGATATTGAAGGGCATTGGGCCCAACCTACCATTGATAAATGGCTTTCAAAAGGGTTGAGCACAGGATACTCCGACGATTCYTTCAGGTCCAACAATGTAACTACACGTGGAGAATATAATCGTCAATTTGAATTTAATAAGGAAGAAGGAGTACATTATACTGATCTGTCTGCCTTAGATTGGAATTATTCAGAAGTACAGAAGATGGTAAAAGAAGGATACATAAAGGGTTATAAATTATCTAGTGACGAGAAAGCAGCTTTAGCATTTAAGAATCCGTCAGAATTTTCATTGTGGAGTACAGGTTCCGCAGGTGCTGTATTCTCCGAGAATAACATAGGCTGGAATGTGGATTTTGCTGAAAACAATACAGGTACAGCACAGGTAGTCACACTGACAATCGAAAATGGAGCAACAGCTCCAGGTTCATATTATGTCTATTTTACGGACGGGGGAGCACCGATCCCCAAAACTGTTTCTATCACAGGTACAGAAACGGCAAAGGAAGTAGCATCGAAAATAGCTGCAGCCTTTGGGACATCCATATCGGGGTGGAGTGCAGCCGCCGATGGATCCAAAGTACTCTTTACATCGCAGCAACCGGGCACGAATAACGAACATGTTCGGATATATGCATTGGAGGCATCAGGAGTGGGTGCGCCCTCAGGGGAAGTCAGCTTGCGGACAAGATCGCAACAGCATTTGGGACAACCATTCCGGATTGGATTGTATCTGCCAATGGGACGAAAGTGGTCTTCACAGCCAAACTTCCGGCAGCGAATAATAGTAAAGCTCTGGCAAGACTTTCCGGGTTAAACACGGGAATCGGCATGCCGGATAGCAAGATTACAACCGTAGGGACCGTACATCCTGTTGGAGTCCCTCAATAAAACGTATAAGGGTGGCTGTCTACCAGGAATAAAGAAATAGTAAGAGCAGTTTTATAACAAAACACCTTCAGAGTAGAGATGTTCATGTCGCTTCTCTAGAAGGTGTTTTTTTGGTATTGTGAGCGATTTGGGGAAGTATCGTTTCCAAGTAGGTTCTATTTCAAAAATGAGCGAATGCCTGTAGTAACGAGGTCGTGATCTTCCTCATCAGGCAGACCCGATATCGTAATCGTCCCTACCTGCCCTTCCTCTTTTAGGATCAGCGGAAAGGCTCCACCCGCCAGTACATACTCGGAGTCAGGCAGTTGATAATTCTGCTCCAATGTCTTGTTTTCGCTTCGTAACCGCAAGGCTGTATGCCAGGAGCTGGAGCCAAAGTGGTTGACCACGTTGCTTTTGCGCCGAATCCAGTTTTCATTATCGGGGTGAGTGCCTTCCATCGCATGCAAAAAGAGACGATGCCCCTTTAGTGTGATGTCTATGGTCACGGCCTGTGAGCGGCGCTTTGCTTCCTGAACTAGATACAGGCCGAGTTGTAGCGCTGTTTCGGAGTTAAACGTATCCCATACCAGTTCCTGTTCTTCCTGCTGCATTTGCTCAAGTCTTGTCGTGATTTCGGAATTCATCGAATTCAAATGAAAGACCTCTCCTTCGTTTGTGTGATGAAGCTCTACATTCAACAAACGACATGGTTGTACCTGCCCGAGGGTAAAGATTGAGTTTATTAGATGTTATAAGAGATGTGGGGCTGGATCATTTGGAGACGTTATAACCACTGTGGTAGAGTAAGGAGAATGGTTATGAAGATTTCTACAATTGAACATAAAGAGTGGCTCAGGCGGGCAGGGGGAAAACGATGCTGTTTTATTTTATCGCGGTGCTGGTTACGCTTGTAGATCAGGGTACCAAAATCGCGGTTCGGATGTATATGGAGGTTGGTGAAGTGGTGCGGCTTGGGGATTCAGGAATGCAGCTACAGCATTACGAAAATAGCGGTATGGCTGGAAGCATGTTTCAAGGTAATGCACGTTTGTTTGGGGTCATTGCCGTGCTGTTTATCGCAGGTATGCTCTATTATCGGCACAAAGGTGAGATACGGGGATTCTGGATGAATGCCGGGGCGGGCTTTATGGTCGGCGGTGCTCTCGGCAATGCCATAGATCGCTTTGTCTATGCTCGTGTGACGGATTTTTTGGTGTTCCCGTCGGGCCGGGGCATATTGAATCTGGCAGATGTGGCAATTAACATTGGTGTAGTGATGCTCATTATCGGCATGTTGCTTCGTGTATACCAAGGATATCGGAAGAAGCGTATGCGTAATGCGTTACCTAAAGGGTAACATTGATGGATATAACCTATGATTGGTGAAGAATGTTCTAATGTATGGTGGCAAAAGAGCCGAAGCAGAGGTTAATTCTGCTTCGGCTCTTTGTTATGGCGACTTTTAAAAGGGATTTAGTCATTTGATTTGGATAATTCTGCATCAAGATCGGCTAGTTTTGCAGACGAGGTGGTCAGATCCCTTTGTAAGTATAGCCGGGTCATTATTGCCTCTTCGTTTGACAATTGAGCGAAATTTCCATTGATATATTTTTTATAAATGGCTGTGTTTGATTGAACGATTTCATTTGCAAGTTTTAGGCTCTTTTCTAAATTAGAAGTTACAACTAAGTCAGAAGCGGATTCACTTTGGCGAAGAAGTTTTTTAAACATAGCTCTACTTGAATTAAAATAGATAAAACCTGGAAGATAATTAAGAGTAATAGGTTGGTCCTTGTCCAGAGAAAAGGCTTTTTTTCCATCAGGAGAGTTATAGACAAGCACATAGTTTGCATATTGGATCTGATTTTGATGTAACTCTTCATAGCTCATGTATAAGAATAGTAGTTCCTCTCTACTAATCTTCTTTTTATCTATAGCGCTCTGCAAAGTTGATAAGATTGAATCTGAAGTGGAAAGAATTCTGCTTTCGTAATCTGACAGCACCTGACTGTATTGTTGATTTAAATAGTCTTTTAGTTTTCCGGCACCTGAAATATAACCATAAATATTTGCAACTAGAGAGGCTACAAGAGCAAGAATTAAAATGATAATCCAATTTTTTTGGCTCATTTTTCTCATAAGATTAAGGATCTCCTTAGAAAGTTATGTGTTTGATATCGTTTTGTCATATTGTCTATCATAATGGAATATTTCATTATATATAATTACATATTAAGGAGTGTTGTGGATATGGAGACTCTATTGCTCCATATCCTTCTCTTATCAGTTCTAATCTATTAAAGATCAGTTGAAATCCATTGATTCCCAAACAAAACTATGTTATTTTGAATGGGTTAATTTAATCGATAAACAAAGTGGAACCGATCAAAGGAAAAGCAACATAAGAGAGATTGATTTTTTTACTCTTTTGCAAGCGCTTCAATATTACCTTAATAGAATAACGTAGATGAATCCGGCATCGAGTGTATTCCCGTTATGCAACATACGGGCGTGAGATGGTGGTTTCTTTTACATGCAGAAAGAGGAGGGACGTTTGCACATTGCAGCGGAAAACAAGGCATTTTAACTCGCTTCGTAATCAGATCTTTGTTGGTTTTGTAATGGTTATGCTCATCGTTCTATTGCTTGCAGGCATCACAGCCTATGATCGTGTGGCGGCTTTGCTGAAAAACAATGCCGAGAAGCATATCCACCAGACCGCTGTACAGGCCAGTGGCAGATTGGATGCTTTGATCGCTCAGGTGAATTCGTTGACTGCTCAGGTTGCAGATGATACTTATGTGCAGCGTTTGCTGAGTGAGGAGAAGCGGGGGCAGAAGGCCACCTTTAATCAGCGACAGGCACTGCTGCAGATCGCAGGCAGTTACCAATCCTTTATCAATGGTGCGCAAAGCATGGAAATCTACACGACCGATTATAGCCGTATCTTCCCAATGGATGATCGCTCCTTAAGTCACAGGCTGGAACGGAGCTGGATTGTTAAGGCAGATGAAGGTAAAGGACGTTTGGTGTGGGCTGGCTCTGATCCCGATGATCCAAGCATTCTTCTGGCTGTTCGGCGAATCAGCTTACTGGATCGTTCCTTTGAGCATGGGGGATACGTAGTCGTGCGTATGCAGCGCAGTTTTTTTCAACTCAATGACTCGGACGGGACAGACGGCTCGCAGGATTCGATCATGCTGCTGGACGGAGATGGTGAAGTGGTGACTTCCAATCTGGAGGTGAATCTCGATCCTCAAGCGGTGATGAACAGTGAATCGGTTGTTCAGAACGGCAAGGAATCTTATATCGTGGTGAAGCAGCGATCCGAGTTAACGGGCTGGACACTGGCTGTGTTGACACCACTGCGAGAAACGACTGAGGGCGTATCGATTTTGAGAACAGCTTTGCTCGTATCCGGCATCATCGGCGTTGTCCTTTTTTTGATCATGTCCTTCTTCCTCTCTACGATGATTACTCGTCCTTTAATTCGGCTGATGCGAGCGATGCGCGGGGCACAGCCAGGAGCGATGAGACCTAACCTCATGGTCAGCTCTACCTTGGAGATCAATGAGCTGAACGAGGTGTATAACCAGATGGTCTACAGGCAGAATGAATTGACACAGGTAGTACATGAGAAGGAAATTATGCAGTCCCGTGCTGAGATGAAGGCTTTGCAATCCCAGATTAATCCTCATTTTCTGTTCAATACATTAGAAGCGTTCTATTGGTCATTGGAGGAAAAAGGAGAGGAAGAGATGGCACGTATGGTTATCGCGATGTCTAGGTTATTTCGCTACATTATCTCCAGCCCCCATCAGGATGAATGGGTTACGATTGCGGATGAACTTGAACATGTAGGGCGATATCTGAACATTATGCAGATGCGGCTTGGCGACAGAATGCAGTGGGAGATCAGGATGAGCGAGGAGTTGCGCAGCACTCCGATGCCTAAGCTGTTGATTCAGCCGCTTGTGGAAAATGCCGTGCTCTATGGTATTGAGAGTACTTTAAAATCTGGAATGGTAAAGATCAGCGTATATCCTTCATCCATAACAGGTCTCGTGTGTGTGGAGGTACGCGATAATGGGCCGGGCATAAACGAGGAACGTCTTCAGGACATTAAACAGGCGCTAAACGGTGGTGAACCCGTAGCTCCCGGAAGAGGAGCAGGTGTGGGGTTGATTAACGTACATCAACGTCTCCGGCTATACTTTGGCGGCAAGCTTGGTGACCGTGCCAAACTTTCGATCGAGAGCGAAGCTGGGGCAGGAACAGTGATTCAATTCGAAATTCCGAGGGGAACGGAGGCTGAACATGATTCATGAGAGAACGATTCTGATTGTAGACGATGAGCCGCGTACAAGAGAAGGGATTCGCAAGACACTGGAAGCATGGTCTGCCGGAAAGAACCGAATTCAGACGGCTGCGAGTGGTGTGGAGGCCAGGGAATGGCTTGCGAGCCAGCCTGCAGATCTCCTGATTACCGATGTGCGTATGCCAGAGTTCTCCGGCCTATCCCTGGTGGAAGCCATTCAGCATTTTCCCAGTAAACCAGCGGTTCTGATTATGTCAGGATATGCGGATTTTAATTATGCTCAGCAGGCCATTAAGCTGGGCGTGGTCGATTATTTGCTCAAGCCAATTGATAAAGAGCAGCTGCTTCAGACCGTAAAGAAGGCTCTTCAACTTCATGAGCAGCAACGGCGTATTCAAACGATGCAGGAGATGGTTGATCCGAAGCTGGTTGATATCCGCGAACGGAGAGAGCAGCAGGAGGATACACCCATTGGAGAAGCTTTGGCTTACATCGAGGCACATCTGGGTGAGCCGATGACGATGCGTGAGCTTGCGGATGCCCTGCACCTGAACTCCAGTTATTTTAGCGTCTTGTTCAAAGAGCAGGTCGGACTTAACTTCAGTGAGTATCTCATGCGCAAACGGGTACAGCGGGCGAAGGAATTGCTGGTGCAGACGAACCTGCCCATTTCGGAAATTGCCGAGAGAGTTGGTTACCAGACAGATAAATATTTTATTAAGGTATTCAAAAGTCTGGAGGACATCAGTCCAAGCAAGTATCGTCATGCTGTAAATGAAAAGAGTTAACATATCCGTTTAAGAAAAATTCTCTCGACCAATAAAACAGGTAATAAACACTCAAAATAGTGGAGTTTTTCCAAATCATTCTACCCTTATTGGCTAGAGGTGCCCATGCTACAATTTTGTTAAAGCGGTTACATTAACCGGAATTCCACTATTGGGGGTTGGAAATATGAATAAAAAGACACTGGCTATGATTCTGTCATGGACGCTGATTCTGGCTGTCATTTTGACGGGATGCAACAATGCAGGTTCTGGTTCAGGCAAGGAATCCGGTAGTAATGCAAGCGGCGGTGACAGTGGAGGAGATGGCAAAGTAACTTTGAAATTCATGCATCTCTGGCCTGCAGGCAGCTCGGCACAACAGAACAAGCTGGTCAACGATATTATCCAGCAGTATCAGACCGATAACCCAAATGTGACGATCAAGCAGGAAGTGCTGGAGAACGAACAATACAAAAACAAACTGAAAATTCTGTCTGCTTCCAATGAACTTCCCGATGTGGGCGTAACCTGGGCTGCGGGATTCCTGGAGCCTTATGTGAAGGGTAATCTGTTTGCACCACTCGATGATTTGCTGAAAGGGGACCTGGGCGAGAAGTTTATCGCCGGAACGACTGAGGCTTATGCGGTAGACAGTAAAACGTATGCATTGCCGATCGAGCTGAATATCTCGCCTATTTATTACAACAAAGCGATTTTTGAAAAATATAATTTGCAGACGCCAGCCACTTATGATGAATTCCTGAATGTGGTGAAGACGCTGACCGATAACGGTGAAGTGCCGATTGCCCTGGGCAACAAGGACCGCTGGACGGGTTCACTCTGGTACATGTACTTGGCGAATCGTGTAGGCGGGGATGCCTTGGAGAAAGCCATTAACGGTTCTGGCAAGTTTGATGATCCGGCACTGACACAGGCTGCGGCTGAAGTGCAGAAGCTGGTAGATATGAATGCATTCAACAAAGGTTTTAACGGTTTGTCCAACGATGAGGGCAAATCTGAATTTATGAATGAAAAAGCTGCAATGTATCTTATGGGAACGTGGGAACTGCCAAACTTTACAACGAACCCGGATATTCCACAGGAATTCAAGGATAAGGTTGGATTTTTCAAATTCCCGACGATTGATGGTGGCAAAGGTGATATTAACAGCTGGGTAGGCGGACCAGGCGTAGGATTGTTTGCGGCTCAGAATTCAAAAGTGAAGGACGAAGCGCAGAAATTCATTCAATACTTTGTTGAAAAATGGGGCGAAAGCTCTGTGACCGAAGCCGGAGTCATTCCAGCAACCAAAGTCGATACCGCTGCAGTTCAGCTACCACAACTCTACATCGATCTGCTGAACGAGTTGAACCAGGCGAGTAGTCTGACCCTCTTTGCAGATGTGCAGATGAAACCTGCTGCCGCTCAGGCACATCTCGATATGATTCAGGCGTTGTTTGGCAAAGCAGTTACACCGGAAGACTTTGTGAAGAATCATCAGGCTGCGATTGACAAGGGCAACTGATGTACACCTCACCGACACGTACACCATTTGAATGTTTGAACGCTTGAAGGGAGGATTACGTCTTGGACAAAGTCATGTCAAACCGTCTGGTGGCTGCGCTGTACGTGCTTCCTGCGCTGCTTCTGCTGCTGGTTCTGGTCTACATCCCGATTGTGCTCACCGGATATTACGGTTTGATGCAATGGGACGGGATCGGGGCAATGACGTTTATTGGTTTGGATAACTACACCAGATTGCTTCAGGACAGTACGTTCTGGCAGAGTGCCAATCATACCTTTTTGTTAGCCTTGTTCTCTGCACTGAGTCTCATCGGTTATTTGATGATTGCACTTGTGCTGTCAGGCAAGATTAAGGGCGCGAATTTTTTTCGCAAAATATATCTGATTCCGATGCTGTTATCTTCGGTTGCGATCGCCCAGTTATGGCTGAAAATCTACCACCCTAGCAACGGTGTGTTAAACAGCTTTCTGGAAGCCATCGGATTTAGCAATCCGCCAGCCTGGCTGGCGGAACCATCATTGGTACTGTATGCATTGTTCGTGCCGATTCTTTGGCAGTATGCAGGTTTCTATATTTTGATCTATTACGCGGCACTCAAAAACATTCCGGAATCACTAATCGAGGCTGCGCGTATTGATGGTGCAAACCCGTGGCAGATTGCTTTTCGGATCAAGTTGCCACTCATTACCGAAGTGATCAAAGTGACCGTCGTACTCGCCGTGGTCGGCTCACTCAAATATTTTGATCTGATCTATGTCATGACCGACGGCGGTCCGAATGGCTCCAGTGAAGTCATGGCCTCCTACATGTATCGTCAGGCGTTTCGCAGTTTTGACTTTGGATACGGCAGTGCTGTAGGGTTCTTCCTGCTTCTGATCTGTCTGGTCGTGACCTGGCTACTTCGTAAGGCAACGGCATCCAAAGACACAATTCAATATTCCTGACGCATACGCACAATGAAAGGAGGTCTTTCCGTTGAAGATGGAACCGGCTGTTCGRTTGCCCGTGGGCCCGGAGACAGGTCATAGTCCTGCATGGATGAGAAGAATTGGATACGTCCTGTTATATGTGCTTCTCTCTCTCGTGGCTTTGCTTCAAATCTTGCCCTTAATCTGGTTGCTGTTATTTTCACTCAAAAATAATCAGGAAGTATTCGACATGGCTCCTTTTGCACTACCGGCTACGCCGCGTTGGGAGAACTATGTCAAAGTGTGGACAGAGGGCAATATCAGCTTATACTTTTTCAATAGTGTATGGATTACGGTCGTTTCAGTGGTCTTCACGGTGCTGTTTGCAAGTCTCGTAACCTTTGCAATCACACGCATGCGCTGGAAGGGACGTTCACTGGTACTCGGACTGTTTATGGTAGGTCTGATGATCCCGGTGCATTCTACGCTGATTCCGCTGTTCAGCCTCTTTTTAAAGTTAAATCTCACCGATCATCCGTTATCGGTCATTCTCTCTTACATTGCATTTAATATGCCGATTACGATTATGATTCTGCTCGGGTTCTATTACGCACTTCCGAGAGAGGTCGAGGAGGCGGCGGTGATGGATGGCTGCTCGGTGAATCGCATCTTCTTCCGTATCGTGTTGCCGATGACAGCTTCCGTTATTGCAACAACAGCGATCATTAATATGATCTATGACTGGAATGAATTTATTTTTGTGAATACCTTCATTAGTTCGGATGCATACAAAACGCTGACCGTTGGGGTACAGAACTTTATCGGGCAGTATACCACCGATTGGGGTGCCATTGGTGCAACGTTGATGATCAGCATCTTGCCGATTCTGATTGCGTTCCTGGTGCTGAGTGAAAGAATTGTCGAAGGGATCGCTGCAGGTTCGGTAAAAGGATGATCGTCTGCCAGTGCTTCCGCTGATTTTAAATGTAACAGCATTTCAAGCCCTTCCATTAACCGCATGGTATGCGTGGTGGAAGGGTTTTGTATGTCTTGGAGTCGTCTCAAAGCGCCATGCAAAAGGGGCGGCCAGACAGGTTTTATGAAAACAACAAAATACCTATTTCTGGAATTTCAAAAAACTTTCAATTATTTTCGCAAAACTACTGCATTTTCAAACCACCTGTGCTAACATACCCTATGAATTAAAGCAAACGTTGGAAAGGTGAGAAAATGACAGCAATATCCTCGACCAAAGAGTCTCTCCGTTCAGATGCCCAGGATCTGAAGCTGATTCGGTTAACCTGGCCTATATTCCTGGAACTCTTTTTGTTTATGTTGATGGGGAGTGTGGATACGCTCATGCTTAGCTCGGTATCGGATAACGCCGTCTCCGGGGTGGGTGCAGCCAACCAGATTATCTCCATTGCGATTCTTGTACTCGAAGTCATTGGACATGGTGCTGCGATTGTTGTAGCCCAATATATCGGGTCGAAAAAGCTGACTGAAGCAGCTCAGGTTACCGGTAATGCCATCACGCTTAATCTAGCGGTTGGATTGATCCTGAGTGTGATCTTCCTGGTGTTTGGTGGACATCTGCTGTCACTTTTAAATATACAAGGTGAAATTTACGATTATGCTCGTTCCTATATAAGTATTGTCGGGGGCGGAATTTTCTTGCAGGCCCTCATTAATGCACTGGCGGCTACGATTCGTACACATGGTTATACCAAGGAAACGATGTATGTGTCCGTGTTTATGAACGTCATCCACGTTATTGGTAACTATGCTCTGATCTTTGGACATTTCGGCTTGCCGAAACTGGGCGTGGAAGGGGCAGCAATTTCGACAGTAGGTAGCCGTTTCGTCTGCTTGCTGATCTTCTTCTGGCTCTTGTATCGTGTAAGTGAGGTTCGTGTCGATTTTGAATATTACATTAAATTGTCCAAACAGTTTATTGGCAAAATTCTGCGGATCGGCATTCCGTCTGCGATGGAATCCATGGTCTATCACTCCTGCCAGCTCGTATTCACGCTGTACGTGACATATCTGGGTGCAGAAGCAATGGCAACTAAACAATATGCAGGTAATATTTCGAGCTATATTTATCTGTTCAGTATGGCGATTGGTATGGGAACGTCGATTATTGTCGGCCGACTTGTAGGAGCGCGCCGTAAGGATGATGCGTACAAACGTGTATTTGACAGTGTGAAATGGGCACTACTGGCGACCGTTGTTATTGATGTGATTATTATCATTTTCCGTGTGCCGCTGATGGGTATTTTTACGGAAAATCCGGAAATTATCAAGATGGGCGCACAAGTTCTCCTGCTCAGTCTCATACTTGAAACCGGACGTACCTGCAATATCGTCATTATTGGTTCCTTGCGTGCGGCAGGGGATGCGAAGTTCCCGGTATACATGGGTCTAATCTCCATGGTATGCATGAGTCTTCCTCTTGGCTATCTGCTGGTGTTCCAGTTGAATATGGGGCTGGCAGGCGTGTGGCTTGCTATTGCGGCAGACGAATGGACACGTGCAGTCATCATGTACTTCCGCTGGAAGAGCCGTGCTTGGGAGAAACATGAGCTGGTGGAGCATGATGAGGAAGAGGCTGGTGCACAGCCGGTTCCGGCAGTCTAGGACAGTTGTTGGTAATGTAATGATTAAAATGAAAAACAGATAAGGCTACTGCACTGGATTTCTAAAAGGGCTTTGGTTCTCATGAAGCCACTTTAATAACAGTACATGCTAAGAGTCAGTCAAGGACAGAGTTGTTCTTGGTCTGGCTCTTCCTTTTTTATTTTCGCAAAAATGATCAAAACGGCTCCTGTACTAAAACGTATAGTAAAGATATGGAAGGGGGACATCCTCAATTGAGCAGATATCAGGAGATGGTTCAAAACAGCTTGATCTACATCGAAAACCATCTGCATGAAGAGATTGGACTGGAAGAGGTAGCTTCCGAGGCATTGTTATCACCTTATCATTATCACCGGATCTTCCGGAATGAGGTGGGTATGACAGTCGTTGATTACATTCGGCATCGGCGGATGAGTCTTGCATCTATCGCATTGCGCTCCACAGATGCGGGAATATTGGACATTTCTCTTATCTGCGGATTTGAAAGTCAGGAAGCATTTACTCGTGCTTTTCGCAAAATGTATGGCATGCCGCCTGGGCGATATCGCAAATTATTTGATCTGAAACTATTCAGTGGAAAAACCAGAGGAGGAGAAATCAAGATGAATTCTACAACGTCAATTAAAGGTTGGTTGTTAACGGGGAGTCACCCTCAAAACTATGAGATGGGCATTGATCCTGCAGAGGTACATCAAGGGAAAGCCTCAGGGTACTTGAAGGCCGTTACGCCCATGGAACTGAACGAGTTTGCTACGATGATGCAGCAGTTCCGGGCAGATAAATATGTGGGTAAACGAATGAAGCTGTCGGGTTTTGTCAAAACCGATCGTGTGGAATCCTTCTGCGGACTATGGATGCGCGTGGATAATAAAGTGCACGATGTGCTGCAGTTTGATAATATGCATGATCGGCCAATCACCGGCACGCAGCCATGGAATCAGTACAGCATCGTGCTGGATGTACCGGCAGAGAGTGCATTGATATCGTTTGGAGTGATACTAAACGGCAAAGGCAAGGTTTGGGTGGATAGCTTCCGCTTCGAAGAGGTGGATTTGAACACACCTTTGACACATCTGGAGACAGAATATGAGATGGCGGACGAGCCTTTAAATTTATCGTTTGAGGAATAGTGGAGAGTAGTTAAAGGATTTCATCATATGATGAGATCCTTTTTTGCGATGTGAATCAGGTGTTAGTCCATGATTAAAAATAAGAGTAATAGAGCCTATCTGGAATGAATTGGTTACTTTTTTTTAAAAGATAAGATACATTTGTTAAACTTATTGGATGAAAGAACCCATTATACTATAAAAAAATGGATATGGAGGATATTGGGTTGAAAAAAATGATTATTGTTACAATGGTAGGTGCTGTGTTGTTATCTGCTTGTGAAGCTAATGATAGGTCGACTAGTCCAACCAAAGTAAATGGGGAATCGTCCCAAGGGAATGTGGCAACGTTAGCTCCTAGTTCACTTTTATCTGAATCTTCAGATAAAAAAGTTTCTATTTATGGTGTTAAGGAGGAAGGCGATTTGTTTTCCTCACTTGAAATAGTCATCAACGGAGATAAGAGAACATTTGATTGGAGTAATGTAACAAATCCTTCATTTTATCCCCAAATATCTGTTATTGATCTAAATGAAGATGGAGAAGAAGAAATTGTTATTGTTCTGACTAAAGGTACAGGGACGGGAATACATGATTCAGAGGTACATGTCCTAAAAACGGACTTTACAGAAATCCCCGTTTCAAATCCGACAAACTTCGTTCAGGAGAAAATTCAAGTTGAGCTAGAAAAAAATAAAGAAAAAGAAGTTCGGGAGTACACTGTTGTGGCTGATGGACAGAAACATATATTCAAGTTTAATGAAAGCGACGCAAATCAGTGGTACGAAAAACCAACGTTTCAAAATATATTGCGATACGGAATTAAGGATCAGGAGCTTATTGCAGAGATACCCATCCAGATCTCGGAAGGAAACTATTTAGGAGATGCAATTGTCAAATATGCATTTGTTGATGGAAAGTTAGAACCATCTGTATTAGAAATATCAGAAGAAGGAAGCTCTTTGTGAGCTTCCTTCTTCTTTGTCCAACTATTAGTACCCTTCTACTCTGTAGAATGTATGGTCACCCAATACTTTCTTTTCAATAATTTTTTTGTTGCCAGCCCCAAAGTTCCAATACTCTGTTGTGCCAGACTTGATTACTTTAGAGGCAAAGTAAGTATTGGTAACAAACCATAAGCATTTTCCGATAGGGTTGGCAAGACGTGAAGAGGCGAGTGCTTGTTCCACTGAATCACTCCAAGCTGTACTGGAGGTATTTGGTTGACGAGCATTAATGGTAGTCATACCTTCAAAAGCATTTGTTTTGAGGATTACACCTTTATATGTGTTTCCGCCAAATTCAGTCATATTTTTGTCAACTCGGTTACTTACGACCCAAGCTACACCTGCTTTACCTGTCTTGGATTGTGTAGATGCTTCAGCATAAATTAGTCGTGCCAACAAGTCTGTCGTATCAAGATTGTCGAATTCAGTAAGACCAGGTAAATTCGGAAGAGGATCTCCCATTGCCATAATAAATCTCTCCTTACTATTTGTTTGTTCAAGAACTTCTTTCCGGATAAGAGCGTCCTTGTACAATAGTAAAGAGAGATTAATATCTGAAAAAACAACCCTAGTTTTTAAATCTGCTGGTCTCATTCGTTTACTTTATTATGGGCAGGCTCTTTTTACTGTCTTTGGGGTATAAAAGTAGAAGAACAGCATCTCTGCTGAGAGGAATCGAGATTCTGCTGGAAATGACCAAAGTTCCATAGCGCAATGATCGCGATCTTGTTAACATAAACCCATAACTCAAGACACAGATAAAGAGGATGATATCCGATGAATAAAAAAGTACTTGTGGTTGATGATGAATCAAGTATTGTAAGTGCCATTGCATATGCGCTGCGGCGTGAAGGATATGAAGTGGAGACGGCAAATGATGGCGAAGAAGCTTTGGAAAAGGTGGCTTTGTTCCATCCTCAGGTGATGATCCTGGATGTGATGATGCCCAAGCTGGATGGATATGGCGTCTGCCGCCGGCTGGAGGATCGGGAGGATATCGGCATTATTTTGCTCACTGTCAAGAACGAGCTAGTCGATAAGATTGTTGGTCTTGAAATGGGCGCGGACGATTATATGACCAAACCGTTCGAAATCCGTGAATTGCTCGCCCGCGTGAAGGCACTGATGCGTCGGGTAGAGAAGAGCAGTACCCCGCCGCAGGATGATTCCAAGAGTCAGGCGATTGTCAATGGAACACTGCGTATTCATGTTGCTCACCGTACCGTGATGGTGGGTGACGAGAAGCTGGATTTAACTCCGAAGGAGTTCGACCTGTTAACCATCCTGATGTCTAATCCGGAACGGGTGTACACACGGGATGATTTGCTGGATCGAGTGTGGGGCATGGAGTACGCGGGAGGGACACGGACGGTAGATATTCATATCCAGCGTTTGCGCAAAAAAATCGGGGATACCGATCAGCAAATGTTGCAAACGGTATACGGTATTGGATACAAGGCAACTGCTCCTGAAGCAGGCGGAACGGTATGAGAGTCAGCATCAAGCTAAAATTCAGCGTGTTTCTGGCCGCTTTGCTTATCCTCACCGTGGTTGTGCTTAGCTCCCTCGTGCTCCGAGGTATTGAGCTTAATCAGCAATCACAGGTGGAGCGTACTCTCGCGCAACAGACGCGTCTAATTAATCTGAATGTGCGCCAGGCGTATTATACGGAGGCCATTCGTCAGGAGCCGGAACAGTTCCTGCAGCAAAATGGACGCAGATTGGCGCAAGCTCTCTCTGACTCAACAGGTCTGCCCATTGCACTATATGACATGAGTGGCAAACAAGTGGGGGCCTCTTTTGCCCCAGACGAGAGTGAGCTTGTTCAGGAGACATTGAATTACGCATTGAAAAATAAAATTGCTTATCACGAGCAGGGGGAGACATTGCTTTATGCCGCCCCGCTGGACGGCCCGGAGGGACAGATCGGAGCGATCTGGATTCAATACTCCGTGCAGAGCTATCAGGACTTCTATGCTCGGATTCAACAATTGTTCCTATGGGCAGGCATCACGGTAGTTGCGCTTAGTTTCATTCTAGGTTATCTGTTCTACAACCGTTTTGCTGTAGCGATTACCCGGTTGAAGAAATCAGCGGCCTCCATTCAAGAAGGGAACTATATTACCGAATCCCCGGTCAAGCGTAAGGATGAATTGGGTGAGCTGGGACAAGGGATTTATTATATGAGCACGTCTATTCAACAAAATATTGCAGCCATGCATGCCGAGCAGCAGAAACTGCAACTGGCGATTGAGAAGCTACAAGCATTGGAGCAGCAACAGAAACAATATATCGGCAACATCAGTCATGAGTTCAAGACACCACTGACGTCGATCAAAGCATATGTGGAGCTCTTGAACATGTACAAGGATGATCCACAACTGCTGGACGATGCGACAAATAATATCGGGAAAGAAACCGAACGATTATATGAAATGGTGGAGAAGGTGTTGCACCTGTCTGCGCTTGAAAAATATGATTTCGAGAATCAGGCAGAGGATGTGGAAATCAGGGCATTGCTTGCGGACGCTTGCGGGCGAATGCGAGGTAAGGTTGAAAAGTTTGCACTGAACATGGAGCTCGATCTGGAGCCTGCCGTCATTCACAGTGACCGTGAGAGTCTGATGCATATTTTCATCAACCTGCTGGACAATGCGATCAAGTATAACGTACCGGGAGGTATCATTCGAGTGGAGAATGAGCGGCGTGTAGAGAAACATGAGGCGGTCATTCGCATCTATAACTCGGGTACGCCAATTCCGGAAGAGGCACGGGAGAAGATTTTTGAGCCTTTTTACACCGTTAATAAGGATCGAGCTCGCAAAACAGGCGGAACCGGACTTGGTCTATCCCTCGTAAAGCAGTTTGTTGAGAGGCAGGGCGGGACCATTACATTACTGCCGGGCGATCCAGAGCATCAAGAAGGAGTGATATTTCAACTCGTATTCCCACTGGTAAATTGAGATCAATATATTTTCTACTACTCATTCACATAAGAAACGGAGAGGACAGAAAAAACCTGAAAAAGCGGAGCTAAAAGCTTTCTGAAAGAAAGCTAACATCGGAAGCATAAGCTTCGCCTTTATCACCGGATTTTCCCCTTGAGAAAAGGGATCAGAAAAATCTGGGGATAAGAGTGATTGGAAGGTTATTCTGTCATCGGAGTATTCATGTGAATAATTTTTAGTTCAATTTATATAGATACAAGTTTACAAGTTGGAAACAAGTCTGAATAACTTTGGAAGTATGCGAGCTTTATGATGAGTGTATAGCATAAGTAACCGAGGGGGATCACAACATGATGAAATGGATGAAATTCACGTTTGGAGCACTGGGGGCAGCTGCGTTAATGACCACAGTTGCCTGTGGAAGCACCACAGAGCCGTCTGGCAATACACAAGGTGCAAAAACAGGCACAGACATTACGGTCAAAGATAACATGAACACGTCCGTTTACCAGAATTTCAAACTTGAGAAAATAGATAAACTGCCTAATATGCGTGGAATCGCTTGGTTGAGCGAGAGCTCGATCGTGACAGATAAAGAAAACACGTCCATGAAACCCGTTAGTGTAGAGGGAGAGGAACGGTATCCGCATAACCTGTACATGTATGATCTGACGAAAGGCACAGATACACCGCTCAAAGAGAGCGAGGTTAGCCTGGGAGCACCGCAGGTATCGCCGGATGGACAGCATCTGTTCTACTGGCAGACAGAGGAAGCGACAGGCTGGCCTTTCATTCTGAACCTGAAGAGCGGAGAAGCGGTTGCTGCGGGTAAAGAAGATGGATTTGTTCAGGAAGGTGCCTGGCTGGATAATGAACATGTCGTTTTTTCCAATATGAAAGGAGATCTGATCTCGGCTGCACTGGACGGCACCACTAAAGTATTGGTAGAGACAGGTAACTTTAATGTGCGCAGTATCAAGGTGTCGGGCAACATGATCTATTACATTACCGGAGAAGACGGTCAACTGAACACCTATGATGTGAAAACGGGCGAAGTCAAACAGGTGCTCAAGAGCGTGGAATGGGTCATCCCTTCGAACGACGGAACAAGGCTTGCGATTGTAAAAAGAACAGCAGATACTAAACGGGCGCTGGTGCTCACCGATCTGGAAGGCAATGAGAAGGCCACACTCGCCAGAGGCACGCAGATTTTTGGCACAAGCTGGTCGGGTGACGACTCCAAGATTGCGTACACGATTAATTCCGATAAGGATAACGAAAAAGGATTGTTTGTTTCCAACACGGAATCGGCAGAGCAATTCCAGATCTCCGCAGAGATGGACAATGTAGCTGATTCGTTAGCTTGGAGCCCGCAGGGGAACAAAATTTTGCTATCTCAATCGGTGATGGAAAATGAGAAGTACCACTTTGTGACCTCGATCATTACGATTTCGGAATAGTTGCCCAATCAAAGGATAGTGGCAGCATGGAAGGAGCGTTCCATATCTTTCATGCCTTACTATACATTTATATTGACTAAGTCCTTCCGCTTCCGATAAACTAGTATGCAGGAATATAAAGTCGAATGGTAGACAGCAGTTCGAGACGATGTTTCGGGCGGCTGTTTCTTTTCTTTTTTTGCAAGTCAGGCGCAATGTAGGTGGCTCGCCGGAGGAACCGGCCAACAACATGGATGAGGAACAGGTGATATACATGTGTAACAGCGCGTATCGCGTGCTTTTATATTATAAGTTCGTGAAGATTGAAGACCCCGAGACGTTTACGCAGGAGCATCTGCAATACTGTAAAGACCTAGGGGTGAAAGGCCGTATTCTCATTGCTTCCGAAGGCATCAACGGTACGGTATCTGGAACGCCGGAGCAGACGGAGCAATATATGAAGGACATGCATGCCAACCCGCTGTTCAAGGATATGGTGTTTAAGATTGATGATGTGGAAGAGCATGCGTTCAAAAAAATCTTTGTGCGTCACAAAGCAGAGCTGGTGACATTCCGTGTAGAGGATGAATTGGATCCGAATGAGATCAGTGGTAAACGTCTCTCACCGAAGGAATTCCACGAGCATTTGCAACGGGATGACGTTATCGTCATTGATGGACGTAATGATTATGAGTATGAGATCGGCCATTTCCGCGGGGCTATCCGCCCGGACGTCGAATCGTTCCGTGAATTCCCGGAGTGGATTCGAGAGAATCTTGGTGATGTGAAAGACAAGACGATCATTACGTACTGCACGGGCGGTATCCGCTGTGAGAAGCTGACCGGGTTTATGATCAAGGAAGGTTTCCAGGATGTTGCCCAACTGGAAGGCGGAATTGTGACCTACGGTAAAGATCCTGAGGTGCAAGGGCGTCTGTTTGATGGCAAATGTTACGTATTTGACGAGCGGATTTCCGTACCCATCAACCGTACCGATGAGGATATTGTCATCGCTAGCTGTTATCACTGTGGTACGACACATGACCGATATATTAATTGTCCGACCTGCAACCTGCAGCATGTCTGCTGTGAGGATTGCGAAGAGACGCATAACCGCTTTTGCTCGGATGCTTGCCGGGAGGCAGCGCCCGTTAAGGCATAAGCAGGAGAGCAGGTGCTGAACATGAAGCGTGAAGAAGAACGTACAACGCGTGAACGAATTCTGTTCATGCTGAAGCAGCAAGGAACGATGACGGCCCGCGATATCACGGCGGAACTGGGACTGACCGGAATGGCCATTCGCCGACATCTGACAGCTCTGGAGCAGGAAGGCTGGATCGAGGTGCGTGAGGCTCGTGCAACAGCAGGCCGTCCCTCCTCGGTATATCATCTGACGGATCGCGGAGACAGTTATTTCCCGAAGTCCTACTCTGCTCTTACGCTGGAACTGCTTGATGAACTGTCTGATACGGCAGGCAGCGGGGTTGTGGATGCCCTTTTTGAAGGTCGCCGTGACAAGTTGCTTCGCAGTGGCTTGCCGCAGATGGAGGGGCATGACCTCGCTGGACGTGTCGAGGAACTGGCACGGATTCAGAATGCCAACGGGTATATGGCCGATGCATCTATAGAAGAAGATGGTACGTATGTCATCACTGAGCTGAACTGCCCGATCGTACAAGTTGCGAGTGTGTACAAGCAGGCTTGCCGTTGTGAGCTGGAGCTATTTCGTTCCTTATTGCAAGCGGACGTCGAGCGCACCGAATGTTACGCCGATGGCGGCAAGAAATGCACGTACCAGATTCGTGAGGTATCGGGGAAGTCATTATAGCGCGGGTCATCTGTAAGATTGTTTCGAACGTCGAAGCAGTCTTTTTTTATCTGAAAAATCGGTTGTACATGATTTAGATACGTTTATGCAGGCTAGAATGAATACACACATGATATTTCATTATGAACATATACGAATGAAAATTGCTTGTTATACGAAGTTGTTTTTTTCGGATATTTTTTAGAAGCCGTATTTTACGGATTAAAAACTCCTGTGATTATACCGATATACATAATATAAAAATTATAGTTTCTAAAAAAAAGGGGATAGGTCATGGCTCAAAAAAAATCAGGTTTTCTTCGTTCAATACTCACATTTTGTTCTTTACGACAAACGGCAGGACAAATCATGTTGTCTTCACTGATCATCGTGATTGTCTGTGTTGCGGTCCTTTCGGTTACCTTCTATGTTCCTACATCTAATCAGGTTAAAAGCTATTCAACGAAGCAGCTCGTATTGGATACGAAATTGCTGGCCAAAGAAATGGATATCAAAATGAAAGAGCAACAAACCATCGTTAGAATGATTGCCGAGCAAGGTGCGTCAATTGGAGACAATAAAGAGCAACAGATGCAATTTCTCTCCAGTTTAAAAGAGCAACATCCTGAGTTTACTACGGTTCTGTATTCACCGGATGTAACAGGACAGTTTGCGATGGACGCGACAGGTAAGGAATATGACTTATCGAAGCGGCCTTATTTGAAAGAAATTGAAGCGGGTCGTCCGTATGTCTCTGAACCATTGATTTCTGTTGTGGATAATAAACTTGGTGTTGCCATTGGGTCGCCGATTATGAAAGATGGTCAGCCGGTTGGTTTCTATACTGCTGGTTATCAGATTAATGAACTGGTTGAAGGTGTAAGTGCATTTAAGCACGGCAACACGGGACAAGCGGTGTTGACAACAGCGAGTGGGATGTTTATCTATTCTCCGGATGAGACGAAGATTATGAATAGTAATATTACAGATATGGGCAACACCCATATAAATGAAGCATTTGCTGAAGCAGTAAAGGGTAATTATCTTGCGTTTGATTTTGAAACAGATGGTGTTAAAAGACTGGGCTACATGACTCAAACCGAACTAAATTGGGTTGTGGTTACATACATGGATGAGAGTGAATTTTCAAAACCAGTTAATGATCTGCTCGTACTTATACTTACAGTAGGAATCATCATCGTTGCGGCAGCGTTGTTACTTAGTATTTTAATCGCGACAAAAATTGTGAAGCCCATTCGTCAACTCACACACGGAATTGATCTACTGGCCCAAGGTGATCTGACGTATCGCATTCCTGTAAAAGGGAAAACGGATATTAGTGCAGCCCTGCATTCATTTAATAGATCCAGTGAGCAATTGCATCAATTAATGACGAGTGTTACGGATCTATCCGGACAATTAACCGATTCTGCCAAACAGCTCGCCGTAGGTGCTGAGCAAGGTTCCAATGCATCACAGAGCATTACGGAGGCCATTATGGTGGTTGCCGAGGGTTCGGAACGTCAAACATCAAGTGTACAAGATGGTAGCAATGTAGCAGAGAATATTGCCATGCAAATTAATGGCGTTGCAGAACATAGCTCTCATGTATCTACCGTTGCTTCGGAGGCTAATGTACTCGCAACGGACGGATCTGAAGCGATGCATAATCTGGGTAGGAAAATGGATGAAATGGAGTACGGCATTCGTGAGCTGTCCGGTACGATTCAGAACCTCAGCAGCTTGTCCACCTCTATTGGTGAGGTTGTAGGTGTAATCAGCAACATTGCTCGGCAAACGAATATCCTTTCCCTGAATGCGGCAATTGAAGCATCACGTTCTGGTGAGGCTGGTCGAGGATTTGCCGTCGTGGCCGATGAAGTTCGTAATCTTGCTGGACAGTCGATTGCATCTGCAGAGCAGATTGCTGGATTTATTGGGCGCATTCAGGTGGAGATCGAGCGTACACTTCGTGCTTCTGAGCAGACTGTTGTGCAGGCCACTCAGGGGAAACAGGCGGGCGAGGTTGCAAGTGAGCTGTTCACGAATATTCGCTCATCTGTGGAACAGGTCGCTGACAGCATCCGTAGTGTGACGGCAGCGGCAGAGGAGATTGTCTCAGGAACGGGAAGCCTGGTGGGCTCTATTCGCCTCATTGCTGATTCAGCTAGCGAGACTGCAGCAGAGACCGAAAATGTCTCCGCTGCCGCGCAACAGCAAATGGCCTCCATGGAGGAAGTGGCTTCCTCATCGGCAGAACTCGCCAACATGTCGGAGAAACTGCGGTCTCAGATTGAGAAGTTTAAATTGTAGATGGATATAAAGTGTTAGATCACGGCTTATGGATTAAAGTAGATATGAAAAATGAGACAACCCGCACCATTTGTGGGTTGTCTTTTTTTTGTTTTGTGTAAAGTTTTCTATCATGTATTTGAATTATACGAAAATGGAAGCGGTTCAACCATTGACGGAAGCCGGGATGCACTTTAATATTAGGAAAACAATAAAAGAGCATCACAGCATGGACTTTCAGTCGCATGCCAAAAGTCTAGAAATGTCTGCTTTTGTCGATCAAAGCAACAATGCGTTGAAGCGTTTGTTTTGTCCCGCTCTATTGTACCCAAGGGGATACGAGATAGAGTGCAATGGGAAGATCACATTTTAACCATTTTGAGAGGGGTTCTTACAGATGAAAAAGAAGTTTTGGATGTCACTAATGATGGTTGCTTCGATGATCGTAGCGGCAGGTTGCGGAAATAACAGTGGTTCAGGCTCAGAGTCCCAAGGATCAGACAGTACAACAGGCGGAGGCAGCGCCGAAAAATCATATCAGATTGCGATCTCCCAGATTGTTGAACATCCATCGCTGGATGCTACACGTGAAGGATTCATCGCTGCCCTGAAGGATGCAGGCATTGAAGAGAACAAAAACCTTAAGATCGATTATAACAATGCGCAGGGTGATTCCACGAATAACCTGTCCATTGCACAAAAAATCGCGGGTGATTCCAAAAACGACCTCGTGCTCGGGATTGCGACTCCATCTGCATTGGCTCTCGCGCAACAAGTAAAGGACAAGCCACTCTTGTTTGCAGCTGTGACGGACCCACTGGGTGCGAAGCTCGTGAGTGATATGGACAAACCGGGCGGAAATGTAACTGGTGCATCGGATACGAATCCAGAGGCGATTGTGCAATTGGCTGATTTTATCGCTAAAAACCTGCCGAATGTGAAGACGGTGGGATTGGTTATTAATGAAGGTGAGCCGAATGCAGTTGTTATGGCTAACAATGCCGAGAAGGCTTTGGCAACACATAACATCAAGCTGGTTAAAGCACCAGTGACCAATACATCGGAAGTTAAACAAGCAACCGACTCGCTGGTAGGCAAAGTCGATGCGTTCTACATTACACTCGATAACTCTGTTGTGAGTGCTGTGGATACGATTATCCAGACGGCAAACAGCAACAAAATTCCGTTCTTCTCCAGTGATCGGGATACGGTAGAAAAGGGTGCTTTTGCAACAGTAGGGTTTAAATATTATGACCACGGCTACCAAGTGGGGGAGATGGCTGCGGACATCCTGAAAAATGGAACAAAACCAGGCGACATGAAAGTGACCGTGCCCGACAAGCTGGATCTGATCCTGAACCTGAAAGCGGCTGAAGCTCAAGGCATTACAGTAACGGATGAGATGAAGGCGGAAGTGAAAGATCAGGCAAACAACATTATCAAATAATGAACCAAGGCCAAATAATTAATTTATTAAGAAGCTGACAGTGTGACAACACTTCGGCAGACGGATGCGAGGCGAAACGTGTATGCGGGTTCGCCTCATTCTTTTCGGATAGAGATAGACAAGGAGGAAGCAGTGTGAGTATAAGTTGGAATTCCATTGAAGGGGCAATTGAGCTGGGGCTGTTATATGCGCTGATGGCACTGGGTGTTTATATTACGTTCCGTATTCTGGATTTTCCCGATCTTACCGTAGACGGAAGTTTTACTACAGGAGGCGCGATAGCGGCGGTCATGATCTCCAATGATTACTCCCCTTGGCTGGCCTGTTTGGCAGCTATGGCTGGCGGTATGGTGGCTGGAGCTCTCACGGGTCTCTTGCACACCAAAGGCAAAATTAACGGACTGTTATCCGGTATTTTGATGATGATTGCTCTGTATTCGATCAACATGCGTATTCTTGGCGCACCGAACAAATCGATTATGGGCGTGGAAACGCCGTTTTCGGGTGAACATGTCATGATCCTGATTATCATCGTTGTGCTAGTATTTAAAATCATGCTCGATCTGTTCATGAAAACAGATATCGGACTCGCGCTTCGCGCTACAGGGGATAACAAACGCATGATTCGCAGCTTTGGTGCGAATACGGATGTAACGACCATTATTGGTGTCAGTCTGTCCAATGGATTGGTAGCCTTGTCTGGTGCGTTTATTGCCCAGCAATCCGGGTTTGCTGATATTACCATGGGCATTGGCATGATCGTCATTGGTCTGGCCTCCGTCATTATTGGCGAAGCAATCCTGGGTGCCAGAACGGTATTCTGGGCGACACTGGCAGCTGTCGTTGGTTCCATTATCTATCGGATTGTGGTGGCACTCGCCTTGCAGGTAGATTGGTTCGAAACGTCCGATCTGAAGCTGATCACGGCTGTGATCGTTATTATTGCACTCGTATTCCCAACGATACAGCGTTCGATAAAACAGCGTAGTCTTGCTCGCAAACGAACCGAAGAACTGATGCAATCCGGCGGCCAACAGGCGAAGGGGGGCATGTAACATGCTGCAAATTAAACAAGTCACCAAACTGTTTAATCCGGGCACAACGGATGAGAAAACTGCCCTGGTTGGTGTAAATCTAACGATGAATCCGGGCGATTTCGTCACGGTCATTGGCAGTAATGGCGCAGGGAAATCGACCTTGATGAATATTATTTCGGGTGTCATGAAACCGGATATGGGCGATGTGCTCATCAACGATCGTTCGATCAAGAATCTGCCAGAGCATAAACGCAGTAGCTGGATCGGACGTGTCTTTCAAGACCCGATGGCTGGAACCGCGCCACATATGTCGATCGAAGAGAACATGGCGATGGCATACAAACGCGGCAAAGGACGCGGGCTTGGCTTTGGGGTGACACGCGCGAGACGTGAAATCTTCAACGCGCAGCTGGAGAAGCTGGGCATTGGACTGGAGAAACGCCCGAATGCCAAGGTGGGCCTCTTGTCTGGTGGCGAGCGTCAGGCGCTTAGCTTGCTGATGGCAACCTTCACCCAGCCGCAGATTTTGCTACTGGATGAACACACGGCAGCACTTGATCCATCCCGTGCCGAACTGATTACAGAACTGACGGAGACACTTGTCCGCGAGATGAGACTCACCACACTGATGGTAACGCACAATATGGAGCAGGCCATCCGTCTTGGCAACCGTCTGATTATGATGGATAAGGGAAGAATCATTCTCGATGTCAGTGAAGAGCGTAAGCGCACGCTCACGGTGCCCGAACTGCTCGGTGAATTCGAGCGGATTAGCGGCAAGAAGATGGCGGATGACCGCGTGGTACTGGGATAAGCACCAGAGTGCAGGGATTCTTTCTGAAAATGCAATTCACATTCTTCCCCCAAAAGGGTTGAATCATGTGAAGTCAGATCCACAACTATCGTTGAGAAACAGAGCCCTTTGCGTTATCGCAAGGGGCTTTTTTTATGGTATGTTGAAGAGTGAGGATTGAAAAATACTTGAGAGATACATAGATATCTTAGAAAAAAAGATAAAGCAGATTGCTGATCTGTGTATGACATATATGAGAGCACACAAGGGAGGAACGAAAATGTCTCTTCAATTTGATGAGGGAACCTATACGGTATCTCAGCAAATGGATTCGATTCGCTTGCTGGCGAAGGAGTTTGCGCTTTTGCATTTTCTGTACGAAAACAAAGATAAGGCCTTCACACGCAGTCAACTGCTGGATCGGGTATGGCCGCTAGAATATCCGGTGGAGCGCACCGTAGATGATCACATCTATCGTCTCCGTAAGAAGTTGAAGCTCTGGGATGAAGTCAGTCTGGATACGGTTCGTGGTTATGGATATCGGCTTGCTTTACGGGAGAATAGAGCCGTGTTGCCCCCGAATCCGTCTATCCATGATCCCGAGATGCAGGAAGTTGTGCATGGACTGCTTCGGAAATATCATCTGTTCGGCCAGGGGAATTCAATCCAGATGCTGGTTCGTCAACAAGAGGCACTCGGCGTACGAATAGAACCGTATTATCAGTTGTACCTACATTTTATACAGGGAGATCTGGATTGGCTAATGAACACAGCGGAGTTTCCTATGGAGGAGCGTCTGTATTGGCTACTGATTTATGTCCATGCTCTCGTTGAACCTACGGAAAGTCTGATGTTGTACAAACAAGCGATTCATTCATCTGTTTTGCCTGCCGAGCACCGCCAGGAATTGAGAATTCTTAATATCATCGATATCTATGCCGAGACAGGTCAGTATCAGGAAGCCAAGAAGCAGTTGGAAGAAACATATCGGGTGATGGAAGCAAATCAGTTAATCTATTTCAAGTTACCCGTCAGTATTGCCGCATTGTCTGTTGAACTATGGGGCGGGAGCGGTGAGGCCGTTGAGGAACAGATGGCCGTTCTGCGCACGCAATTAAAAGACGCTCCTTATCTGCGGGAGATCGGCCGTTTCCAGGTGATGGAGGGCTTATGGCTACTGCGGCAGGGACGGGTGCGAGAAGCTGAACTGCGAATGGATGACGGTCTGGAAGTATTGAAAATGTCACTCCATGCACCGCTTTATCTTAATTCAGCGTATCAAATTCTCCTGTTCATGGATCATCACCGAGTTGAAGGGAGACTCCGCAATAAATACCAACAGATTTATACAGAAATCAGTAAATCCTATGGCGTGCCCGTATACGGGCAGCAGATCGTGAAGACGATCCGTCACTTTTTATCCGCTAATTCCTTATCCTCTGATCTTCCTCTGACATAACTCCCCTAAGATTACAGCCAAGGACATCATGTTCGCAAAACCGCTGTAATCAAGGGAGGAAGTACATGTATGACAGCTAACTCATCAAGAAACGACACATCCGATTCGTCTAAAGCAGGTAATTTATCTGGTGAATCTGCTGCAAAAACCTCAAAAAGCCTCTGGACTAATCTTAAGTTTGTGCGTCTGTTTATGGCTTACGCACTTGCCACCTTTGGCGATTGGTTCGATGCGCTCGCTATTCAAATCATGGTGGCTTACCGATGGGGAGCCGATCCGTTGATTATCGCACTGATCCCTGTCTGTATGGCTGTACCAGGTATCTTGTTTGGGTCGGTAGCTGGTGCTCTCGCTGATCGACTGCATAAAGTGAGAATTATGATTCTCTGTGATGGCATTACCATTGCGCTAACGGTGGGCATTTTATTCGCACCAAGCCCGGCATGGCTGCTGCCACTTCTGGCTCTGCGTGCGATGATGAGTGTGTTTCACGTTCCTGCCCAGCAGGCATTGACACGACAGATCGTGGCAGAGGAGCAGTTGTTCCAAGCCTCGTCACTGAACGGGTTTGTGAATCAGTGTGCCAAGATAGCAGGCCCCCTTCTGGGTGCAGTTGTATTAGCCTTTTTCTCTCCACAAATCTGCATTCTGATCAATGCGAGTGCTCGGCTGTTATCTGGCGCTGTATTATGGCCTTTGCGACGTTTGGTAGAGAAGAAAGAAGCTGTAGTAACCGATGAGCATAACGAAGAGAATCAGAAGGAACCCGAGACTTTCTTCAAGCAGTGGCAAAAGGGCTGGAAGTATTTACGCCACACCCACACAGTCAGGAATACCATCGTGTTTGGCTGTCTTGGCCTCATGTCTATTCTGATGGTCGAATATCAATTCACGACCCTGTTTCGGGAAATTAAGCCAGGTAATGAATCCATGCTCGGCTGGCTCGCTTCGTCGGTTGGGGCGGGAGCTGTTGTGATCATTATGCTATTAAATCGATTGCCAAGAATAGGGTACGGATGGGGTCTAGGCGGCGGATATTTCCTCATTGGCGCCGGAATTGCAGGACTCGGCTGGGTTGGTCCGGATACGTCGACAGCATGGATTATCATGTTGGGCCTGTGTACAGGTCTGGGGAATGGACTGTTTATGGTCACGATGAATTATTTACTGCAAAAAGAGACCTCTCCTGACTATGTAGGACGTGTATTTGGCATTCAAAACTCGTTATACAGCGTTGTGCTGGTCGCTGCCCCGCTGGCTGGCGGTGCGATCATCCGCTCGGCGGGACCGAGTCCGACTTTTCAGATGATCGGTCTGGCTACGCTAGCCATTGGTCTGACAGGCATCCTGTTCCAGCGTATGTTGTGGTCGCTTAACAGAAGATCCACTTCGAGTGAAAAGGTGGGATCTGCACAGCAAGGCGTCTCCTAAATTGCTTGTTTGCATCGCGGGAGTTCTTCAAACGGGGATACAGCTCAAAAGATGGACACCGTGTTGTGTTAAGTCCTTTTTGGATCGTTCCATATCCTAACATACGAAATAGCCGCATTCGGTCCTTATCCGAACGTGGCTATTTTTGATCTTTACCTATCAGATATGGATGCAGATATTCACACTTCCCACCAAGTGAAATACGTTGTGGAGGCTAATAAACCGGCAACGGAGAGTGATCCGGTGACGGAAAGATTTATGGCCTGACCGGGAGGAATGACGTATCTGCCAAACTCATTTGATTGGAATGGGCCAACTTGCAGAGGCATGGACATGATAGCGGTAGCACCGGATGGGGCTGCTGTAGAAAATCGAACAAGAGCAACACTTGTGTTACTGCTGGACAGATTACTGTTTACGGCTGTAAGTGTACTTGGCGATGAGAGTGTACCGTTTGCAGTTAGGGTCAACGTGCCGCTGAACGAAGACAGCAGATTGAGCGCAACAGTAATTCCACCAGACAAACGGGAAACATACAATGTTCTGCCGCTTCCAGTTGGATTGGCGAGTTGCAAAGTGGCCGTTACGCTCCCTCCAAGCAACCCCAGTGTGGTGGAGTTAGTGGAACCTGCATTGTACAGGTTACCTGTGCTGCCCGCACTATTCTCGGGTGGGGCAACAATACCGGGCAAGATATATGTGTTTGTATTCGACGTATAGACGGGGCGATTTAATGGATTAAACACATTATTATTTGGCACGTTGTGCACCACCTTTGATCTAAAATCTGGTTAGAATTCCCACCAAAACAGGTTTATTGCTCCGGTCTGATTACCAGTGCCCAAACTAATGGATAACGATTGTCCTGGGGGAACAACAATGGAGCCATTCAAATCCAAAGCATATAAGCCTGCGGTGAGCGGGATACTGAGCAGGCTTGTGAAGGTTCCGCCAAGTGTGCCTGTATTCTGCCTTGTTGTTACGACGCTGGTATTGGCATTGCCCAGCAGTGTATTTACAGGCACGGGTGTGCTGCCGATAGTCACGGTTCCGCCGGAATAGACTACAAGTGTAGCTGCTGCTGTTGTTCCCCCTGAGAGGCTCGCAATGCGTATCGTTCTGCCGCTACCTGCTGCATTCAAAATTTGCAGAAGTAGATTTTGGTTGGAAGGGATCAATGTATTGTTCGTGGTCAGGGCGAAAAAACTGCCTGCCGCAGCCGCACCCGTGTCTGGGGCTGCTCCGATTCCCGGGGCCGCAAATGTGTTGGTCAGCTGTGTGAATAAAGGGCCGTTGGACTGGTTGAACACATTCGTATTGGTCATCCCGCTTGACCTCCTCTGAACCATGGAATAGATGGAAAAAAGCCTATAGCCTGCGTTATTTCGCCTGTCCTCATTACTAGCATGATATGTAAAAGGAAGAGAAAGCGTTTGGGGATTACATCCGAATTCCCAAATAACGGCGGATGCCGTGCCCGTATTTCCCTTCCGGGCATACGATGCGTAAGCACATTTTTTAAGGGGAAATCGAGATGAGTCGAACAGCCAAGCGAAGCAGGAAGAGAACGAAACCCTCAGCCAAGCAGACAATGAAACCAAAAACTAAATATGTCAGCCGCCGCCCATCCCGTTGTTCTCGCCGCGCCAAACTGCTGAAGCCCCCTTGTTCCCGGATTACCCGTCCTAGGTTCAAACAGGGTGCTTTCTCACGCACGAAACTCCCTGGTGCTACTCACTGTTTTACAGAGCATACCTACACTGGAGCAGAGACAGGTCGTGGTGAACATGCCCTCCCGCCGCAGGACACCTCATCTCTGAGCATGTACAGCTATGGCGTGGTGAATCGTGGAAAACATCCAGCGATCGTTCAAGTTCAGGTTAGTCCGAATGCCCTAGATTATGCAGTGGATAGTCAGGAAGTCATTGAGGGGGGACAGACAAAGGCGCTGGTTCCCTTGCGATTTCTACACTATACCCGGCTTGTGCTCCTGCCTGTAGATCCGGCTCAGCCTACTCGGCTAGATGTATATTTTCAGGCACAGCGTATGCTCGTAAGGTAGTTTAATTACCCAGATTGTCCAGGGAGGAGGACGAGGCTCATGCCTAACTTTACAACGTTCAATACGAATCCGGATAACTTGAGAACACTGATTTTTGGTCAGGATAGTACAGGTACGGCTCAGCCCGTCAGAACAGATACAAGCGGGAATGTGGTAGGTATCATTCTAGACGGGACGATCAGTAACATTTCAGGTCTGACCACGGTTACCATTAACGCGGGTACAATCACCAACATTTTGAACGGTACCATCACGAACGTCCTTGGTGCCACGATTACAGCTGGAACAATCACAAGTGTGCTGGGAGCGACAGTAACAGCTGGAACGTTGACCAACTTGCTAAACGGTACGATCACGAGCGTACTCGGGGCAACGGTCACGGCTGGAACGCTGACCAATCTGTTGAACGGTACAATTACGAGTGTGCTCGGGGCAACGATTACCGCGGGAACGATTAATAGCGTCCTCGGGGCAACAATAACAGCCGGCACGTTGACCAACTTGCTGAATGGTACCATCACGAACGTTCTCGGCGCTACGATTACAGCCGGAACCATTACCAGTGTACTCGGCGCAACGTTGACGGCAGGGACCCTGACGAACCTCTTAAATGGTACGCTCACCAGCGTACTTGGCGCGACTATTACCGCGGGTACACTAACGAACCTGTTGAACGGAACAATCACAAATGTCCTCGGCGCAACGATCACAGCAGGTACAATCACAAATGTCCTCGGCGCAACGATCACAGCAGGTACAATTACGAGTGTGCTTGGAGCAACGATTACAGCCGGAACGATTACCGGTGTGCTTGGTGCTACCTTGACGGCGGGAACCCTGACAAACTTGTTAAACGGAACGATCACCAGCGTACTCGGTGCCACTGTGACGGCTGGCACATTGACGAACTTGCTGAATGGTACCCTCACAAGTGTTCTCGGTGCTACCATCACAGCCGGAACGTTAACCAACTTGTTGAACGGGACCATTACCAGCGTGCTTGGTGCCACGATTACGGCCGGTACACTAAGCAGCGTAACCTCCATCTCGCAAAAAAGTTTTCAGGAGAACCAACTTGTCGGCACACCGACTGCTAACACATTCACAGCGCTACCTGCTGTGACAACGAGTGTATTCGGCACATACTCCTTTTTCGTGTATAACAGGGGACCAGGTGTGAACAGGGTGGATGCCCAAGTGGAGATCAGTGCGAACGGAACCAACTGGTACACCGATGTGACTACGGTAACAGGGATTCTATCCGGTTCTGTAGATGTTCTGGTACCGCAACGTTTCCTGAAATACACACGTCTTTCTTATCGCTCAAGCTTGCTCGGTGCACCAAGCACGATTGACGTGTTCTTCAATGGACAAGGCACATAACCTGCTCTGCTGTCATATAGGTACATGGAGTTCACTTTAGTGGGCTTCATGTATTTTTTGTATTGGAGGTCACTGCGGATGCAGAACCGATTACTCGGTATTCATATGATTGTGCAAAATGAAGAGCAGTACCTGCCCCGCTGTCTCGATAGCTTCAAGCAAGCAGGCTTGGAATGGTTCATTACAGATACAGGCTCGTCCGACCAGACGCCTGAGATCGCCAGAACATATGGTGCGACAGTGCTGCACGCTAGATGGGAAGATGATTTTGCAAAAGCACGGAATATTAGCCTGCCCTTGGCAACCACAGAATGGATCCTCTGTCTGGATGCTGACGAGTATGTCATTGAAGGTCTGGAAGAATTGATGACTGTTCTGCCAGGTGTCCATAAGAGCATTACCGGATTGCGCATAACGATCGAAAATCAGTACGGCGAAGGGCCGGAGGACAAGATCCTGTCCCATCCGGTACGGCTGTTCCGGGCTCATCACGGTTACAGGTATACAGGACGAATTCATGAGCAGTTGATCTGTCAGGTTACTACCGGGCAGAGCAGTGATATTACACCGAATCAATCCACGAGAGAAACATATGCAGAATGGGATTCGCCACAAGCAAGTACGGCAAAGGAGTTAGCAGATGTATATATAGATATAAATGCTGATGAAGAAGTAGAGCCGATTGCTCCTTTGCGTCTGGGACATGATGGTTATCTCGCAACGATGATCGCTAAAGGTGATAAACCCAAGCGCAATTTGCGCCTGATTGAACGAGAATTGGCGGATCATCCAGCACAGCCTTTTCACCTGTACAATCTTGGCGTCACACGCTGCCAGCTAGGTGATCTGGAACAGGCAGCGGAAGCGTTCGGGGGATCGCTGAAATTATCCGAATTGCAGGCTCCATATCGGGCTACCTTGGTGAAAGATTTGGCCAAAGTACTGGCAGCACTGGAGCGATACGAAGAAGCACACATGCTGCTCACCGCAGAATGTCACCACTACCCTGCGTACGCCGATTTACATCTAATCTATGGTGAAATCCTTGAACGGCAAGGCTTGGAAGAGCGAGCATATCGTGCCTACGCACGGGCGAGTACCTGTGGCTCTAGACAGGATGATCAAGTACGGGCTAGCGGCGGTAAAGCAATAACTGAGCCTTACGTAACAGAAGCGGGCTCAGGTAGTTATCGGGCATATACATCGATGGCACGTCTTGCCCAGAAACGAGGATTTGAGCAAGAAGCGGTCCGACTATATGAGCTTGCATTGGAGCATCTGCCCACCTATAGAACTGCTTGGATGGGGCTGGCGGATGTGTTGCAACAACAGGCCATTTCAGATGAACAGATAACAGATCGGCTGCTTCATCTGGCTAATCAATTCAATGAGACACTTGGAACAGATTGTGCCGATAAAATGAACCAGTTGTGCCCCTCTTTAGAAAAGAAGACAGGGCCAGGACGGATGCAACTAAAAATACAAATGCAAATGCAAATAATCTATGCCCTTGCTGGATGTGGAGCGTATAAGCATGCACTGCATTTACTCCGCGGTGAGACATCCAATGTTCATATCCCGGCAGGTGATCAACTTCACTGGCTGCTGTGTGCAGGCCAAGTCACAGATGCATGGCATCTCGCTGAGGACTGTTGGGGAGAGCGAGACAGGGAACGTCGCGAGCGGACCTGTAGCTCTTCCATTAGCGTGACAGGGGCTCAAGATGATCCCTATCCAAGCCCTCGAGTAGAAGAACGGAGTGACTGGGCGCTGGCTTGCTGGGCTAGCGGAAGGCGGTTGTCTTCCTCTTTTCTCGCTAAATCACCCGCAGCTGAAAGGGATATGTGGAAGGTGGCAGACCGTTTGTTAATAGGGCATACGCCAAGTGTAGCTGCCTTTACTCCTGTACAGGAGGTGCCGGATGGGCAGCTTTTGCAGTGGAGTGAACATGCACAATGGGCTGCGAAACAAATGGTGACCCGTGCGATTCAGAGCGGCCAACTGGTCATCGCAAAGCAGCTCTATGAACGTCTGGCTCGCATCATGTCAGAGCGTGACAGGACAGAAATGGCGATTCGGCGAAGCTACGCGGGTCTACTGTATCGGCATGGATATACAATGATGGCTGCCGAGATGCTGATTCAGTGTATGACAGAAGGGGAACTCGATGCGGAGGGGCTTTTCTGGCTGGGCGAGACGCTATATGCGAAAGGGCACTTGGAGCAGGCACTTTCGCTCTTCGAACAGGCACTAGAACGTGAGCCGGAATTCAGTCAGGCCCGTGCTGGGGCAGCGGTCTGTTACTTACAGCTCGCCCTTGATTTGATTGTTCAGGAGCAGAAACGTTCCCCGGAAGCATCAGTGCTTGCAGCTCAACAGATCGTTTTGGAGCAGCAGCTGCGAACAGCGGACGGTATACCTTGGCGAACGGTGTATCATGCAAAGGAAAGGAGGAATCACTATGCAGGCACATCGGCATCAGAGACAGCAGAGTCAGACGCAGCGAATCTCCCTGTGCATGATCGTGAAGGATGAAGAAGAAATGCTGCCGAGTTGTCTTGAAAGTGTACGCGGTGCGGTGGATGAAATCATTGTGGTGGATACCGGATCGTCAGACCGCAGCAAAGCCATTGCACAGGAACATGGTGCGATGGTGGTTGACTTTACGTGGTGCGATGATTTTGCCGCAGCACGAAATGCTGGCCTGGAGCGGGCTTCCGGCGACTGGATTCTCTTCCTCGATGCGGACGAAGCGCTGGAAGCAACAGCTCGGGAGCAGATCAGAAGCTGGACGGCAGTCAGCGGATGCGACGGATTGTTTTTGAACATTCATAACTATACGGGTTCGGGTCAGCAGGGTGCGACGGTTAATCCGGTGCTGCGTCTGTTTCGCAATGCTCCTGAGCATCGGTTCAAAGGTCGCATCCATGAGCAGATTGCGGCGGCAATTTGTGAGCGGAATCCGGAGGCTGCATTTCATATCACGGACATGGTGATTCACCATTACGGGTATCAGACGGTGGTTGTGGAACGCAAGGACAAGGTGAATCGCAACTTGCGTTTGCTGCAACAGGCGGTGGTGGAAGAGCCGGAGCAGCCTTTTCATCACTATAATCTGGGCGTGGAGTATTTACGTGTGGGTGAAGCGGAGCAAGCACTGGATTCATTCGGTAAAGCCCGGAAGATGATTGATCCCGCAGTGACCAGTTATGCTCATTTGCTGTTGAAATACGAAGTCCGCTGTCTGGAGCATTTGCAGCGCTGGCAGGAGGCGTTGGGGCTTGTCGATGCGGCGCTGGAACTGTTTCCAGAATACACAGATCTGATACACCATCGTGCGATTTGCGCGGATGCTTTGGGGGACCCGGAAGCTGCAGAGAAATCGCTTCGTGAAGCTATTCGGCAGGGGCCGCCGCCAGCGATTTTCCACACAGAAGAAGGGATGGGCACATACCAGACATGGTACACGTTGGGTCGTCTGCTGGAAGGGAAGGCCGATCTTGAGGGAGCTGTGGATGCCTATGTGGAAGCCGTGCGTGCGAAATCGAGCCTGCTACCGCCACTCTATCGCATATTTCGAATGATGCGCGTATCAGGGCAGGAGCGCCAGATTTCATCGGTGGTTAAGTCGCGTTTTTCCATGCATTCAGAGGAAGCTTTGACGAAGGTGCTAGGCATTCTGGAGCAGTGTCATTGTTACGATGCAGCGCTTGAACTGCTTGAACAGATGCCGTCTGGCTCTTCCGGCGAGCAACGTGAGAAACGTTCTGTAGCTGAGGCTATTTTGCATGTGCAGCGAGGGGACTGGAGTACAGCGCGTTTGAAACTCGAAACCGTGAAGCGGAAAAAGGGGTCGCTCGCACCTATGGCTGCCCGTTGGCTCGAACGTTTGCAATGGCTGGATGGGAAAGAGGAACAGGAGACGAGCGGACAGGATGAAGTCACCCTTTGGCTGAAAAAAGGCTCACATACAGGCGAGGGCAGGGAGATTACATCTGATGCAGAGCCTGGGTTGGCCGGAAGGTGGAAGGCCGTAGCTGAGGCGAGAGATAGAGGTGTAATCAGGAATGAAGCTAGACTTGAGGGTACGACGGCCTCAGATTATGGAGGGCTGTACGACGGTTGGCAAGCACTCGGGCTGATGCTGGAAGGGTGTGTTCAGTCCGGAAGATGGCAAGATCTCCATGGATTGATTCACCGGGGGCGACAGCTGCTGGTTGAAGTGGATAGTACAACTGAAAGAAGGTTGGAGCAGGAGAATAGTCAAGGAGAACAAGTTGAAAGAGAGATAACAGATGCCAAAGGAGGATGGTTTCGTGAACCCTTTTCAGGAGCTTCGGATACGCCCGCCGGAACGAGCTGGCTTGTGAAAGGGCTAGTTCGTGCAGCCGATTGTCATCTGGCGCAGCTTGTGTCTGATCGGGAACAGATGGAACCTGGGAAAAGGCAGCGTCATTCGTACTGGCCTGTCATTCAGCGTATTCGGCTGGAGTTGCCGGGGGCAGACGGGTTTGAGGGCTAGGATAAGGACGGAAGACGGTAGCAGAAGGAAAGAAGCAAGTAGGGATACAGAGGGTAAGGAAAGCTATGGAAGTTGAGCGTACAAAGAAATGTAAAATGAAATGCATAAAAACAATTGAAAGAAAGAGAAAAGTTTGGGAAACGGGGCTGGTTTTAAGGTTGGGGAGAGGCCTTGCGGGGAGGGGCATCGGGTGAAGAACGGCATCAGCTTATGCATGATCGTGAAGGATGAACGTGCGTTTTTGGATCGTTGTCTGTGCTCTGTAAGTGAAATGGTAGATGAGATCATTATCGTGGATACAGGCTCGACAGATGATTCGCCCACGATTGCCCGGCGGCATGATGCAACGGTCATTGGTATAGAGTGGAGTGGGGATTTTAGCCAGGCGCGTAATCTTTCGCTTGCCGCAGCAAGTTATTCGTGGATTTTGGTACTGGATGCCGATGAAATGTGGATGCATACGTTACGAACAAAGTCGGAGTTCATGGATTGGTTGGAAGCAGGGAGTGAAGAGATCTGGGGTTACTGGATTAAAGTAACGAGTCTGCTGGGAGACTCAGGAGAAGAGCGTGTAACGGATGAGGTATGCCGTCTATTTCGGAATGACCCCAGGATTGGCTTTCGTGGACGAATCCATGAGGAAGCTGCTTCTTCCATTCTTGCTCTGATGCCGCAAGGCATTCGTCAGTCGGATATAGAGGTTGTGCATTATGGTTATTTGGATGCAGTCATTACCGCTAAGCGAAAAGATGTGCGTAACATGAGCCTGATTCGACTGGCCTTGCAGCAGACACCGGATCAGCCGGAACTGCTCTATGCGCTAGCTACGGAGTGGTTTCAGCAAGGGAAATATAACGAAGCACTCCGATTGTTGTTACCACTGCTGGCAAGACTTGATCCAGCATGTGGATATCATTCGGATGTGATGCTGAAAACAGCTTACGCTTGGAGAGAGTTGGGGCGGCCTGAACGAGCACTCTCTGTGGTGGAGACTTGGGCATCGTTGTATGGTGATTTCCCGGATCTGTTGGAGCTTGCGGCTGTGCTGGAATTGGATCAGGGGCGGGCAGATATGGCACTGGGCTGGTTGAGGAAGGCGAAAAGTGCTGTGCCGTCAGCAGGACGGTATACCTCGGTGTCTGGCGCCGGAAGCTACCGCAGCCTGACATTGGAGGGAATGGCACATGAACATGCTGGCCGCTGGACAGAAGCGGAAGAGGCCTATACGGCAGCGCTGGGTATGCAGCCGAATCATGGGGCGGCATGGCAGCGTCTGCTGCTGCTCGGCGCAGCCACGGAGCGGCCGCAGGCCATTGCCCGCGCAGCCGATAGGGTGAGCTTGCCGCTGGCGGCGTGGCAAGCATTGGTCGCGGCCGCGCTGGCTGCGCATCGGCCGGAATGGCTGTTGCGCCATGCGGCCGCGCTGGGCCCGGCACTGCGCGCGCAGCCGCTTGCTACTGGGCTGGCACTTGCGCAGCTGGGCGAGTGTGCAGCTGCCAGCGCGGCGTTGCGGCTGTGGGCAACGCATGCGCAGCACGGGCCAGAGGCCACGCTGGCGCTATGGGCGCTGGGCCACAAGCAGCGGGGCATGCCCGTGCGCACGGCGGCGCCGCACATGCAGGCAGCCGTGCCGGAAGCGGCGCGTGCAGCTGAGGCGCTGCTGCGAGGCGAGGGCGCAGCAGCGTGTGGCGCAGCCAACTGCGCGGCGATGCCCGCGCATGCGCTCGCCGCCGTAGGCGCCTGGCCCGCATGGCTGCGCCTGCTGCAGGCC